>CAJOHP010000191.1 GCA_905234355.1 uncultured Prevotella sp.
CTGAAGGACATATCGGAGATCGAGTCCTGGATGAACACGAGCACGTTGCGCTCGCCCGTGCGGCCTCCTATGCCTGTAGAGGCGATGTAGTGCGTGTCGTGGCTCAGTCCCCACTGCTTGAACACATCGTTGCGCGCACGCACCACACCGGCATAGTTGGCGTCGATGTCGCGCACGTAGATCCATGTCCTCACACAGTGTGTCTTGAGCGTCGTGCCCAGTCCTCGTGTAGCCTCTATATACTTGTCGAAGAGCATCACCGTCTGCACATAGCTGCTCTGGTGGGCAGCCTCGGCATCGGTCAGCCGTATGGAGTGCAGCACGAAGCGGGGCGCCTCGTCGCTCGTCTTGACCAGTAGCGCTATCTTCGCACCGCCCACGGGCGCCTGTTGTATGATGCTGTATGCAGCCTGGCCCACGAGACGGCTCATGAGTGGCGACGCAGCCAGGATGCCCTCCTGATTGGCTGAGTCGCTGAGGAATATCTTAGTGTAGTGTAGCCGGCGACCCGCGCTGAGCTCTTGCTCCAAGTAGCTGGAGAGCTCTTGGTACAAGTGCTCCAGCCGAGACTCGAATGTGCCTGTCAGTGGGTCGGAAAAGATGTCGTAACGGTCCATTAATGATGCAATTTGGCTTCTTCTATATCACTGCTAGTTATTTTCACAGTTCACCTGGGAACGTGTACCATTTCACCTGCCAACGATGCAGACGAGGGTGCCCGCGTTTCGCAATTCGGTTGCAAAGGTACAAAAAGATGTGGAAACATCGGCCATCCGTCACCGATTATTTACGTTTATTTTATATTTATGTCTGTCCGCCAAATGTTTGTACATGCTGTAGGCATCACGCTTTTGGACAGGCATTAAGCTCCGTCGGCTGTTCTTCAGCAATACAAAAAGGGCACAACAAACAGGGCAGCCTGTTCCGAAAACAGGCTGTTTGATATGGTGTTGATGCTCGTTTGATATTTCATGCTAAAGGCAGGGAGTAAGCCTTCCCGTCTGTTTACCCCCTAAACGACCCCCGTCTACCCCCTAAACGACCCCCGTCTACCCCCTAAACGCACACTGGCTACCCCCTAGACGACGCCCGTCTACCCCCTAGACGGGGGTCGTTTAGGGGGTAAATGGTGACTTTGCCGATATTTTAGCTTCTGGGAATAGGGTGTCTTGACGATGCTTGCAGCAGATGGAGCTACTTCATAAACACTAAGTAGACGGCACAGATAATGAGCAGGAAGGCCAGGATGTGGTTCCAATGCAGGTGGTCGCCCTGGAACATGATGTTGGCAATGATGCAGAAAACGGCGAGGGAGATGCATTCCTGCACCACCTTCAGCTGCACCAGCGAGAAGGGGCCTCCGTTGCCGATGAAGCCTAAGCGGTTGGCCGGCACTTGGCAGCAGTATTCGAAGAAGGCGATGCCCCAGGAGAACACGATGACGCCCAAGAGGGGCCAGCTGCTGCTGGTGCCGGTCTCTTGCAGCTTCAGATGCCCATACCAGGCAAGCGTCATGAAGACGTTGCTTAGTATGAGCAAAAGGATAGTATAAAGTCCGTTCATGGCTTTTTGCTTGTGGTCTATGACAGGGCGCGCGCGACATGCGTGACGCCCTGTCTTTTTTTTTCTTATGCTTGCTGCTTCTTCAGGTGCTCGTCCATGTTTTGGGCTGCGCGTCGTCCGTCGCCCATGGCGAGGATGACCGTGGCTCCTCCGCGCACGATGTCGCCTCCGGCATATATCTCGGGTCGTGAGGACTGCATCTGCTCGCTCACCACGATGGTGTTTTTGCGGCCCAGCTCCAGTCCCTCGATGCTTTTGGGCACCAGCGGGTTGGGGCTCACGCCGACGGCCACGATGACCTGGTCGACGTCGAGCGTCACGGTCTTGCCCTCTACAGGCACAGGACTGCGGCGTCCCGAGGCGTCGGGCTCGCCCAGCTCCATCACCTGCAGCACGGCCTGGCGGACGGCGCCCTGCTCGTCGCCGATGTACTCTATGGGGTTGTGCAGCGTGAGGAAGCGTATGCCCTCCTCCTTGGCGTGCTTCACTTCCTCCAGACGGGCGGGCATCTCCACCTCCGAGCGGCGGTAGACCAGCGTGACGTCGGCACCCAGACGCTTGGCGGTGCGGCAGGAGTCCATGGCGGTGTTGCCGCCGCCCACCACGAGCACGCTCTTGGCGGGGTTCAGTGGAGTGTCGGTAGTGGGGTTGGCTGCGTCCATGAGGTTCACGCGGGTAAGGTATTCGTTGGACGACATGATGTTGATGAGGTTTTCGCCCGGTATGTTCATGAAGTTGGGCAGTCCGGCGCCCGAGCCCACGAAGATGCCTCGGAAACCCTGCTGCTCGAGCTGCTCCACGCTGATGGTCTTGCCCACGATGACGTCGGTCTGGAAGTGCACGCCCATGCGTGCGAGGTTGTCTATCTCTACGTCGACGATTTTGTTGGGCAGTCGAAACTCGGGTATGCCATACTTCAGCACGCCGCCTATCTCGTGGAGTGCCTCGAAGACGTAGACGTCGTAGCCCTTCTTCACCATGTCGCCGGCAAACGACAGTCCTGCCGGTCCGGAGCCTACGACGGCCACCTTGATGCCATTGGCGGGAGCAATGTCGGGCAAGCTGATGTTGCCGCTCTCGCGCTCAAAGTCGGCAGCGAAGCGCTCCAGATAGCCTATGGCTACAGGCTTCGACCCCATTTTCAGGTGTATGCACTTGCTCTCGCACTGTTTTTCCTGCGGGCACACACGGCCGCATACGGCGGGTAGCGACGATGTGGCTTTCAGCACTTTGGCGGCAGCGAGGAACTGTCCGCGCTCTATGTTCTTGACAAACGACGGAATGTCGATGCTCACCGGACAGCCTTCGATGCATCGCGCATTCTTGCAGTTAAGGCACCTTGTAGCTTCTTCTACTGCTTCTTCCTCATTATAGCCGTAGCACACTTCGTCAAAATTCGTTGCGCGAACGAGCGGCTCCTGTTCTCTTACAGGGACTTTAGTCTTGGACATATTCGGCATTATTTCTCACCTCCACAATTTCCGCAGCCGCCGTGATGCGTCTCACCTTCCTGATATCTCAGCATAGCGCGGCCTTCTTCTGTCTTATACAGCTGTGATCTCTTCATGGCCTCTGCCCAGTTGATCTTGAAGCCGTCAAACTCAGGGCCGTCGACGCATGCGAACTTGATCTCGCTGCCGACAGAGAGGCGGCAGGCACCGCACATTCCCGTTCCGTCAACCATGATCGGGTTCATGCTTACAATTGTTGGAATATTGTACTTCTGAGTCGTAAGGCAGACGAACTTCATCATGATCATCGGTCCGATCGCGACACAGTGATTATACTCTTTGCCCTCTTCTACAAGTTCATCGATTACAGATGTAACGACACCCTTATGCATATAGGAGCCGTCATCAGTCGTGATATACAGGTTGCCGGCAACCTCTTTCATTTTCTCTTCAAAGAAGAGAAGATCTTTTGTCCTTGCGCCGATGATGACGTCCGCACTGATTCCGTGCTCATGGAGCCACTTGACCTGCGGATATACCGGTGCAGTGCCTACGCCGCCGGCGACAAAAAGGAATTTCTTTCCGGCAAGCTCCTCCTCGCTCATTTCGACGATATCGGACGGTCTTCCGAGCGGACCTACGAAATCATCGAACGCGTCGCCTTCATTCAGGCTAAGGAATTTATTGGTCGCAACGCCGACAGGCTGGAATACGATTGTTATGGTTCCTTTCTCGCGATCATAATCGCAGATCGTAAGCGGAATGCGTTCACCCTCATCGCCTTTTTTGACGATGATGAACTGACCCGGCTCACAGTGACGCGCAACAAGCGGTGCTTCGACTTCCATGAGCCAGACAACGCTGCTGAGCTGCTCTTTCCTGATGATCTTGTACATGTATACCTCCTCTTTCGCGTGTCATTAAAACGCGCATTCACTGTCTCCCGTGTAAACGGAATATTTTCAAAAAACGAGTATTCGTTTTGAAAATCATAGGAATATTTGCTCCGGTTTTAAACGGAGTATGTGAAATGAATTTT
>CAJOHP010000192.1 GCA_905234355.1 uncultured Prevotella sp.
CCGCTACCTCTACTGGGAGTTTCCCGGCAAGCAGCGCGCCGTGCGGCACGGGCGGTGGAAGTGCGTCACTGTGAAGCGAGGCCGACCCCTGGAGCTCTACGACATCGAGGCCGACCCGCGCGAGACCCACAACATGGCCGACAGCCTGCCGCAGCTCGTGGCACAGCTCGACGAGGCCATGCGGCGACTGCGACGGCCCTCGGCCAACTACCCCATACCCGAAGACTCGCTGAGCCTGCAGCAGCCATAGCGACCATGCCCACAGCCACACCCTTCGCTCGGCCCGTCTACGTGATGCTCAAGCCGGCAGGCAGCCGCTGCAACATGGACTGCTCCTACTGCTACTACCGCGACAAAGGACTGCTCGCCGGCGACAGCGCTCCGGCGGTGATGAGCGACGCCCTGCTCGAGACCTTCACCCGACAGTACATCGAGGCGCAGACCGCGCCGCAGGTGCTCTTCACCTGGCACGGCGGCGAGCCCCTGCTGCGGCCCATGAGCTTCTACCGCCGCGCCATCGAGCTGCAACAGCGCTACGCCGGCGGACGCGCCATAGACAACTGTCTGCAGACCAACGGCACGCTGCTCACCGACGAGTGGTGTGCCTTCCTCCGCCGCCACCACTTCCTCGTGGGACTCTCCATCGACGGGCCGCAGCCCGTGCACGACCGCTACCGCCGCACCCTCGACCGCCGGCCCACATGGCAGCAGGTCATGCGCGCCGCCTACCTGCTGGAGAAGCACGGTGTGGAGTGGAATGCCATGGCCGTAGTGCATGCCGCCAACGCAGGCGACGGACGCACGTTCTACCGCTTCTTCCGCGACATGGGATGCCGCTACCTACAGTTCACCCCTGTGGTGGAGCGGCGCGTGAGCCGCCCCGACGGCCTCTCGCTTGCCCCCGGCATGACCGGGTGGGCCGCCGACGTCGACGAGGCCCGCCGGCAGACCACGCCCGAGACGGTCACCCCCGAGCAGTGGGGGCAGTTCCTCTGCGACGTCTACGACGAGTGGGTGCAGCGCGACGTGGGCCGCGTCTTCGTGCAGCTCTTCGACGCCACGCTGGCCAACTGGGCAGGCGAGCCACCCGGCATCTGCGCCCTGTCGGCACGGTGCGGCCACGCCGCGGTGATGGAGAGCGGCGGCGACGTCTACAGTTGCGACCACTTCGTCTTCCCCGAGCACCGGCTGGGCAATATCGCACAAACACCGCTCGCCACGCTGCTCTACGGCGAGCAGCAGCAGCGCTTCGGGCGCATAAAGCACGACGCCCTGCCACGGCAGTGCCGGGAGTGCCCATACCTCTTCGCCTGTCACGGCGAGTGCCCCAAGAACCGCTTCGTGTGCGACAGCTACGGACAGCCCGGGCTCAACTACCTCTGTGCCGGCTATCGCCAGTTCTTCAGCCACGTGGCCCCCGACATGGACTACATGAAGAACGAGCTCGACCACGGCCGCGCCCCGGCAAACATCATGCAGCGTGATAACGAAACAACGACAGAATGAACATACAGAATCCTCCCGACTACCGTCACGACACGGTGCTGCCCCTGCCCCCGGCGGTGACGGCCGACGCCTGGGCCGTCGATGCGGCCTGCTCGGGCAATCCCGGCCCGATGGAGTATCAGGCCATCGACCTGGCCACAGGCCAGCAAGTGTTCCACTTCGGCCCCGTGCACGGCACCAACAACATCGGCGAGTTTCTCGCCATCGTCCATGCCCTGGCCCTCTGCTGGCAGCAGGGCCTGCACACCAAGACCATCTACAGCGACTCGGTCAACGCCATGCTCTGGGTGCGGAAGCGGCAGTGCAAGACCAAGCTCGAGCGCACACCACAGACGGCTCAGCTCTACGCCATCATCGCCCGTGCCGAGCGGTGGCTGCAGACCCACGACTACCGCAACCCCATCGTGAAGTGGCAGACACAGCAGTGGGGCGAGGTGCCGGCCGACTTCGGCCGAAAATGACGGACTCCTTCACGACGCACTCATCAGTTGAGCGCTTTTTAATTCTTTTTAACCCTCACGACACGGCCCCATTTCTGGAATTTTCATATATTTGCAATCTGTTTCAGACAAACCAGTGCGCACTGACCCATAATGACCGACAACATACTATCCAGTTTCCTCAGCCTCTTTGCCCTCTTCGGCAAGGAGGAGCAGGTCGATGAGACACGGGCAAAGGCCATGCTCGTGAACTACTTGCGTCATCACTTCGGCATCCGCAACATCGATGCCTACCTCGATTTCTACAGTGACATGCGCATGGCATACGAGATGACCGACGAGCTGAACGCCGAGGACACCGTCGGCTCCATCTGCTCCAGTCTGCAGGACAAGATCACTCTGCGCGAGAAGAGCATGCTCTTGCTCCGCATCATGGAGTTCTGCGGCACGGGGCAACGCGGCACGCTCCACCCCATGTTTGCCAAGATGGCCGCCGTGTTCGGCATCTCGCAGGAGCTGCTGGCAGACTTCACCGACTTTGTGTGCTCGCGTGAGGGCCGCCACGTCATGCTCCACCACATCGAGGGCCTGAGCGGCGAGCTCAAGACCCTGCTCGATGCGCAGAGCGGCACCCTCGTCTTTACCTATACGGGCAGCGACAGCGTGCTGCTCAACGACGTGCCCGTGCTCTCAGGCGCCTATCAGGTGTGGCTGCAGAGCAGTGTGCTCAAGGTGGGGCACGGCCATCCCGTCTACTACTCCGCCATCGTCGATGCCCACCTGCACAAGGACGGCCACGAGGCGGGCGAGCAGCAGCAGGTGGAATTCTGTGCACGCGATGTCAACTTCCGCTTCCCCGGCAGCGACAACGGTCTGCACGACATGAGCTTCACCCTGCACAGCGGCGAGCTGCTCGCCGTTATGGGCGGCTCAGGCACCGGCAAGTCCACCCTGATGTCGCTGCTCAACGGCAGCATGCGCCCGCAGCAGGGCACCATCACCATCAACGGCCACGACATCAGCGAGCCCGCAGCCAAGGACCTCATAGGCTTTGTGCCGCAGGACGACCTGCTCATCGAGGAGCTCACCGTCTACCAGAACCTGTGGTACACCGCACGTCTGTGCTTCGCCGGCATGAGCCACGAGCAGCTCGACGCCCGCGTGATGAAGACGCTCAAGGACCTCGGCCTCGACGCCGCACGCGACCTGAAGGTGGGGTCTCCCATCAGCAAGTATATCTCCGGCGGACAGCGCAAGCGACTCAACATCGCCCTGGAGCTCATCCGCGAGCCCGCCGTGCTCTTCCTCGACGAGCCCACCTCGGGCCTGTCGTCGGCCGACACGGAGAAGGTCATCAACCTGCTGAAGGAGCAGACGCTCAAGGGCAAGCTCATCATCGTGAACATACACCAGCCGTCGAGCGACGTCTACAAGCTCTTCGACCGTCTGTGGCTGCTCGATCGTGGTGGATACCCTGTATTCGACGGTAATCCCATCGACGCCATCACCTATTTTAAAGAGGCGGCTCACTATGCCGATGCTGAGACCAGCGCTTGTCCTATGTGCGGCAACGTCAATCCTGAAATCGTACTCAACATTATCGACGAGAAGACGCTCAACAGCAATGGCGAGATATCTGACGAACGTAAGATGACACCTCAGGAGTGGCATGAGCTCTATCTGAAGAACCGTCCAGAACTGCCTGCTCCCGCTGTCAGCAACGTACCGTCTTCCGACCAGAAGAAGCCTGGTGTGCTGAAACAGTTCGCCATCTTCTTGCATCGTAACTTCAAGACGAAGATTACCAACGTGCAATATCTCTGCATCACGCTCCTGCAGGCTCCACTGCTGGCAGTGGTCTGTGCTTTCCTTACACGCTATGCTCCACCCGAGGGTTATTCCGTCATGGACAACAAGAACCTCGTCAGCTACTTCTTTATGGCCGTCATTGTGGCTACGTTCACAGGCATGAGCGGCAGTGCCGAGGAAATCATCAAGGACCGCGCACTGCTTAAACGCGAGCAATTCCTGCATCTGTCCTACGGCAGCTATATCTGGTCGAAGATTGTCTATAT
>CAJOHP010000193.1 GCA_905234355.1 uncultured Prevotella sp.
ACAAGGGAGGGGAGTGCCATGCGGTCTGTTTCGCTACCGGTTTACCGACGTTCAGACTTTTTCAAGTGGACTCATTAATAGAACCCACCTATACTACTTTCCGAGGATGATGTTGATGATGGCCGAGACGTCGGTCACGTTGATGAGGCCGTTGCCGTCGACGTCGGCCACCTCGGCGATGAATCCAGCAGGCTCCTTGCCCAGGATATAGCCGATGACCATCGATGCGTCGGTCACGTTGACCTCGCCGTTGCCGTCCACGTCGCCGGGCTTGACGAAGGGCAGCACCTGGATGGTGGAGCCATAGATGCTGTTGTTGGCGATGGTCTGGTAGACGTTGCCGCTGACGTTGGTGAGCTTCGTCTGCATGACGTGTGCAGCGTAGTTGCCCACGGGCATGTTGTCGGGTGCCTGGATGGTGACATACATCAGGGCGCCGCTGTTGCCGATGATGTCCTCGTCGGTGGGTGAGGTGACGACGATGGTGTAGTCGC
The DNA here is from genome assembly GCA_905234355.1 of uncultured Prevotella sp. Classification (GTDB taxonomy): domain Bacteria; phylum Bacteroidota; class Bacteroidia; order Bacteroidales; family Bacteroidaceae; genus Prevotella. The sequence goes on from CAJOHP010000193.1 coordinate 495, forward strand.
CAGTCTCAGCATCCTGGCTGACGTTGACCGAGTGGTTGGGGCACCGCTCCTCGTTGAGTGTCACGTCGAAGAGGCGCCCCTTCTTGGGCAGGGTGAACGATGTGCCGTCGGCGCTTGTCGAGAGCGACAGGCGGAACTGCAGTGCGCGTATGGGCTCGGCGTTGTTGAGCACGATGGGCAACGTGGCCTTGCCTCCGGCGCGCACCGTGACGTCGGTGGGTGCCACGTAGTCGGCGTCGCCGATGTAGTAGAGTCGGAAGTCGTCGAAGCAGACCACGTCGTAGGCGTGGGGCTGGTTCAGACCGAGGGCGAGGCGCAGCGTGCCGTCGACAACGGTGAAGGGCAGCTCGCACTCGTAGAGTCCGTGGTCGAAGAAGATGCGTGCTTCGTTCTGGTCGCGCGGCACATACTGTGTGCGGTCGTTGTAGCTCACGGCGTCGTTGTTATTGATGCCCTCGAGCTGTGTGTCCTGTGCGCCGGTGGCGATGTGGGGCAGGACGAGCTGTGCGCCGTTGGCGGTGACGGTGGCGCTGGTATTGTCGATGCCTTCCTGATAGTCGTAGTAGGCGCTCTCGTGGTAGCCGGGACGGTGGTATCCCTTCAGGCGCAGCACATACTTTCCGGCGGGCAGGCCGCTGACGTTCTGGCTCAGGGTGAAGCCCTTGTCGACGAAGCGTGCGTTGCCCGCCACGCCGCCGTTGCTGAACTCAGGCGCGTCGCCCTGCCAGCCCAAGGCCGTCTCGGTGTCGAAGCTCGGGTTCGTGATGAAGTGGGTCATGTCGGCAGGCTGCTCGCGGCTGGCCCCGGCGAGGTCGGGCATCGTGGCCGTGCCGGTGTAGTAGAGACGGAAGTCGTCGAAGATGACCCAGTGTCTCTCGGTCTCTTCGTAGGAGGCGACGCCCAGGGTGAGTGTGCCGTCGACGACGTAGACCTCGAGCTCGTTGTCGTAGAGGCCGGCGTCGAAGGCCGCCTGTGCGCCCACCATGGAGTTGGGCACGTAGAGTGTCTGGCCGCCATCGGTGATGGGGGCGAAATGTTCGTCGTTGTCGATGGCCCGTGTGGCCTTGGCGCCGGTGGCCTGCTGCTGCAGGATGACGTGTCTGCCGTTGGCAAAGAGGCGTGCCGTGGGGGCTGCGGTGCCCTGCTTCCACGCATTGTAGGCGGCCTGGTTTTGGGCGGGGCGCACTAAGCCCTTCATCTTCACCACGTAGCGGCCGTTGGGCAGGCCGTTGACGGTCTGGAAGAAAGAGAAGCGGCTCTCGAAGAATTCAGCGTTGTTGCTGCTGTTCCAGTCCTGGAACTGAGGGGTGTTGCCCTGCCAGCCGTCGGCGGTGTGGTCGGTGAAGGAGGGGTTCTGCAGCGCGTCGGTCATCTCGAGGGGGTTTTGCTCGGAGGCATCAGCGAGCAGGTTGTCGGCACTGCCGACCAGGTAGAGGCGCACATGGTCGAAGGCCACCCAGTTGCACGTGCCTTCCTGCATGCGCAGGCCCACCTTGCAGTCGCCCGTCAGGGGGTGCTCAAACTGCAGGGCGAAGTGCTCGGGGGAACCGTTGCCAGTGGCCACGGGCATGCTGCGGTAGCCGCCGAAGAGGGTCACGCCGGTGCTGGGGACGTCGCTGTACTGGTTGGCGGCAATGATGTCGGCCTCCAGGCGGTAGATGCCGGCGGGCAGGTCCCTGATGACCTGCAACATCTGCGACGAGCTGATGCCCCCTCCCGAGCTCCAGGTCTCCATGAAGCGGTCTATGCTCACGTCGCCGTTCTCGTATCTGGTGGTGATATATCCGCGGTTGTAGGAGGAGCCGATGCTCTGCCAGCCGATGTAGAAGCGGTCGAAGTCGGGATTGGTGATGGTGGCGGCCGTCACGTCGACGCCGTCAGGGCCATAGCTGATGGCGGCGGAGGCGAGGAAGGCCTTGGCAGCGGTCTTTATGGCAGCTATCTGAGCGAATATGGTGGGGTAGTCCTTGGCTCCGTTCACCACGTTGGTGGCCTCGCTGATGGCCTGGTCGAGGGCGTCGTGCTGGCCGCCGATGTTGGAGGCCATGCCCTGTATGCGGGTCACCTCGTCGCGGAACTCATCCCTCACCATGTCGAGTGCGCTCAGGTCGGAGAGGTTCTGATAGCCCTGCTCCAGGAAGTCCTGTGCCGAGCCCTCGGGGATGATGAAGCGGCAGCTGGCGGGCTGGTCGTTCATCACGCGGGCACACGAGTGGTTGTTGCCCATGCCGTTGTTGGCCAGTATGGTGACGCTCTTCAGGTTGGGACAGTCGTCGAGGGCATACTCATTGAGGAAGTCGGTCGAAGACAGCACCACATGCTCGAGCATGGGGCAGCTCTGCAGCACATTGGTGGCATTGCTGGACTTGGCTTCTATCCTGGCCGTGCGCAGCGAGGGGTTATAGCCGAAGTGGGTCCATCCCTGCAGTGTGCAGGAGGCCGGCACGCTCACGCTGGTCAGCGCGTCGCACGACATGAACGCCGTCGGTCTGATAGTAGCAGCACAGCCGTTGAAGTCGATGCTCGTCAGGTCTTCGCAATCTGTGAAAGCACCGTCTCCCAGGAAGGTCAGTGTGGAGGGCAGCTTCACCGTGGTCAGGCCCGTGTAGCGAAAGGCTTCGACGTCGATGCGGGTGATGCCCTCGGGCAGGGTGAGGCTGGTGAGCGTGCGTATGTCGCGGAAGGCCTGGGCCGTGATGACCTTGATGCCGTCGGCCGGTGTGATGAGTGTGTTCTTGCAGCCGGCCATGAGTGTGGCGGTGGCCGTCTCGATGATGGCGTTGCAGCCGTTGCGCGAGTCGTAGGTGGTGTTGCCGGGAGCCACGGTGAGGCTCTCCACACCGTCGCAGGCGAAGGTGAGACCCGTGCCGAGCTGGTTCACTGAGGCGGGCAGCTCGATGCTCGTGATTTTCGAGCAGAAGGCAAAGGCGTCGACGTCGATGGAGGTCACGCGGTAGCGCTGACCCTCGTAGGTCACCTGCGAGGGGATGACCACGGCACCGCTGAGCGACTGGTCCTGATGGCTCAGCAGACGGGCCGTGAGGTCGGTGGTGCTGATCACCTCGTAGTGCAGCTTGTTGGCCACAAACTGCTGTGCCATGGCATGCGTGCATGCCAGAAGCAGGGCAAGTAGTGATAAGGTTAGTTTCTTCATAAGCGAAAAGATGGTATTATTGTTAGTTGATGATGATTTTTCGTGCGTCGGTGCGCCGGTCGTGCGAATAGCGTTGTGCAAAGCTATTGTTTTTCTGCGAAACGGCGGCGCTATAGGGGTTTTCTTTTATTGGTTCTTTTGGTTCTTTTGGTTCTTTTCGCTTCTTTCAGCCTTTTCCCAGTCTTTTCCGGTCGTAAGGAGGTATCTCGCGCTCTGTAGGGACGGGCTTTATGCCTGTCCGAAAACGGCGTGTGGCACAGACACTTGTAAGGACACTGAGTCCACTTGAAAAAGTCGTTTACACCATCGAATGCCATCGCGTAGCCACTCCCCTCCCTTCAAGGGGAGGGGTGCCCGAAGGGCGGGGTGGG
>CAJOHP010000194.1 GCA_905234355.1 uncultured Prevotella sp.
TGTCTATCAAGAATTAGAGAATTAGAGAATTTACCCATGAAAAGAATTGATAAGAATTGTCCGTCGCATGCGACAGGAAACTTACGAAATGAAACCGCCTCACGGTTTCTTCTCTAATTCCTTCTCAAATTCTTAGTAAGAATAAAATTCTCTAATTCTCTAATTCTTGATAAATAAGATGGGAAACTTTTAATAAGTAACAACCATAAGAATACGAATTAACCGAACGAGACTCATGAGACAAATGACAAAACTGGCCCTGACTGCCATACTGGCTATGGGCAGCACGACGACCTGGGCGCAGGGGCTGAAGGATGTCTATCGGGATTACTTCCTCGTAGGCGTGGCCGTCAACCAGCGCAATGTGACCAATGCCCAGCAACAGGCACTCATCAAGCGAGAGTTTAGCTCGATGACTGCTGAGAACGACATGGGAAGGTCAGTTCAACTGGGAGAATGCCGACCGCATAGCCAACTTCGCCCGTCAGAACGGCATCAAGCTGCGCGGACACTGCCTGATGTGGCACTCGCAGATAGGACGCTGGATGCTTGAGGACAATCCCACCAAAGAGGTGTTCTACCAGCGCATGAAGAACCATATACAGGCTATCGTGTCGCGATACAAGGACGTCATCTATTGCTGGGACGTGGTCAACGAGGCCATCAGCGACGACCCCAACGCCCAGGATCCCTACCGACAGAGTGCCATGTATAGACTCTGCGGCGACGAGTTCATAGCCAAGGCGTTCCAGTATGCACGCGAGGCCGACCCCCATGCGCTGCTCTTCTACAACGACTACAGCACCGTGGACCCCCACAAGCGCGAGCGTATATATAATATGGTGAAGAAAATGAAGGCACAGGGAGTGCCCATCGACGGCATAGGCATGCAGGGACACTACAACATCTACTTCCCCACCGAGTCGCTGCTCGACTCGGCCATCACCCGGTTCAAGGAGGTGGTCAGCCACATACACATCACCGAGCTCGACATACGCGTCAACGAGGAGATGGGCGGACAGCTGCAGTTCAGCAGTGAGGGCGTCACGGTGACTGACTCTGTCAAGCAGTACCTTGCCGACCAGTATGCCCGTGTGTTCCGCGTGTTCCGCAAGCATAAGGATGTCATCGACTGCGTCACCTTCTGGAACCTGAGCGACCGCGACTCGTGGCTCACGCAGAACAACTATCCGCTGCCCTTCGACACCGAGTATAAGCCTAAGTTGGCCTACGAGTATATCCGCGACATGAAGGCCCCGAAGTGGGAGCTGCCTAAGCGTCCGGCACGCAAGCCTCGCCCGCAGGGACAGCAGGGACGGCGCCGCGGACAGCAGGCCGGCCGCACACCCTTCAAACCAGAGCTCGCCTTTCCCGAAATGGAGGGCGTGAAGGAGGACTTCGTGCCGTCGGCAAAGAATCAGCCCGGGCAGCAGTATCCGCAGGTCAACTCGCAGGGCTACGTGCGCTTCCGCATCGACATGCCCGAGGCAAAGGACATCACCGTGTCGCTCGGACTGGGCGGACGCGGCGGCACAAAGCTGAAGAAGACCTACGACGGCTCCTTTGTCGGACAGACAGAGGGACCGATGGACGAGGGCTTCCATTACTATCATCTCACGGTCGACGGCGGCACCGTCAACGACCCCGGAGCCCAGAACTACTACGGCAGTACCCGCTGGGAGAGCGGCATCGAGATACCGGCCCACGACCAGGACTTCTATGCCATGAAGAACGTGGCTCACGGACAGGTGAGCCAGGTGCTCTTCTGGAGTGAGAGCACCAAGCAGGTGCGCCGCGCCTTTGTCTATCTGCCGCCCACCTACGGGAAGAACAAGAAGGAACGCTTCCCCGTGCTCTATCTGCAGCACGGATGGGGTGAGGACGAGACCGCATGGAGCAGGCAGGGACATGCCAACCTCATTATGGACAACCTGATAGCTGAGGGCAAGACCAAGCCCTTCATCATCGTGATGACCTACGGCATGACCAACGAGGTGCGCTTCGGAGGCATCGGGCAGTTTACGGCGCAGGAGTTTGAGACCGTGCTCGTCGACGAGCTCGTGCCTTACATAGACCAGCACTTCCAGACCATAGCCAAGAAGGAGGGCCGTGCCATGGCAGGCCTGTCCATGGGTGGCATGGAGACCAAGACCATCACGCTGCGCCGGCCAGAGGTGTTCGGCTACTATGGCCTGCTCAGCGGAGGCACATACGCCCCCACCGACATCAAGTCGAAGGACCAGGTACGGCTCATCTTCCAGAGCTGCGGGTCGAAGGAGCGCCCCGACGGCATACGCCAGAGCACAGAGGCCCTGAAGGCTGCCGGACTCAACGCCGTAGGCTACGTCTCGGAGGGCACTGCACACGAGTTCCTCACCTGGCGGCGCAGCCTCAGGGAGATGGCTCCGCTGCTCTTCAAATAACTCTTTTCGGGTGCGGTGTGTTCCCCCCCGAATAAACTCATATCGATGAAAAAAAATATCGTACATCTCGGATTAGCATTTTCTGCTGCATGCTGTGCCTCGGTGATGGGGGCGTGCGGCACCGTGACAGCGCCGGCCGACGAGCCGGCGCTTACCACTCCCGGCAATCCCTTCCTTCCGCTGTGGGAGCACATCCCCGACGGCGAGCCCTACGTCTTTGACGACCCCGACCACCCCGGCCGTCAGCGCGTCTATATCTACGGCTCGCACGACAGCCAGCGCGACGCCTACTGCGGACGCCAGCTCGTGGTCTGGTCGGCCAGCGTCGATTCGCTCACGCAGTGGCGCTACGACGGCGAGATATTCAGCGTGAGCCGAGACCGCGACGGACGGCTGCTCAGCACCGACAGCCTGGCCGACGTGCTCTATGCTCCCGACGTGACGCTGGTGACCGGCCCTGACGGGCAGAAGACCTACTATCTCTATCCCAACAACCAGTCTGAGGGACGTCAAGGCATGGTGTGCAGGAGCCACCGCCCCGACGGACCCTTTGAGGTGGTGAACTGGAGCAACCGCCATCCTGCAGCCACCGATGGCGTGCTGCGGTTCGACCCAGCCGTCTTTACCGACGACGACGGCCGTGTCTACGCCTACTGGGGCTTCGAGCGCTCCTATGCCGCCGAGCTCGATCCTGCTACCATGGCTACCGTAAAACCCGGCACGGACGTGGTCGAGGACATGGTGTCGGGACGCTATCAGGATGGGAAGTTCCGATTCTTCGAAGCGTCGAGTTTACGCAAGATAGAAGATAAGTATGTCTTTATATATAGTCGGTTTACCGAGGACGGCGAGTTTGGACTGCCCACCTCCAACTACACTCTGGCCTATGCCTATGCCGACCATCCGCTGGGGCCCTATACCTATGGCGGCACCATCATCGACGGACGTGCCCGTGCCACCGACGTGCAGGGACGCACGATAGCTACGGCTACGCCCGACGGCAATACGCACGGCAGCATTTGCCAGATAGGCTCGCAGTGGTATGTGTTCTATCACCGCCAGACCGGTACCGACGAATATGCCCGCCAGGCCATGGTGGCCCCCATCAGCGTGCAGGTGGAGAGAGGCAAGGGCGGCCGGGTGGCGATCAGCGAGGGCGAGTACACCTCGGAGGGATTCTCGCTCGGCGGGCTCCATCCCCTGGAGCGCCATTCGGCAGGCATCGCCTGCTGGTACACAGGACCAAAAGCGGCGCTGCACCATTGGCCCAATAATACGTTCTTCGGCTCCTATGTGGCTGCTGCCTATGGTGGCGAGCACCGCTTCGACCGGCCCTACGCACTGCCCGACAACAGCAATCCCGTGGTAAACAATACCGACGGCTCCGTGGTGGGCTATAAGTACTTCAACTTCTCATTGCTTAGTGCCGCAGAGGGCTTGCCGGCCGGCGACCCGCAGCTCCTGCTGCGTCTTGAGCCGCAGGGCATCGACGGCATCATCAGCATCTGGGCCGACAGCCCGTGGGAGCAGCAGGGAGGCGTCTGTCTGGGGCAGATACAGCTGCAAAGCACTATGCCGCAGGCACTCACCGAGATGGCTGTCGGCCTGCCGGGACTCAGCAAGCTCAGTGGCAAACATGCCATCTTCTTCACCTTCAGCTCGCCTGTCAAGGGGCAGTCGCTCTGCACCCTCCACGACTTTGTGTTCAGTCGGTAGAGAGGATGACATCACTCAAGTTTCGGAAGTAGGGTGTTCAATATGTTGTTCTCACATTTTTGGATGTTGTCGGTGCACTGTAGGGACGGGCTGTATATTCAGAGTATAAAAAAAACGGATACATGATACTGAACAGCCTAAATTGGAAGAATGGTGATTAAAGTTTTCCATCTTATTTATCAAGAATTAGAGAATTAGAGAATTTTATTCTTACTAAGAATTTGAGAAGGAATTAGAGAAGAAACCGTGGGGCGGTTTCATTTCGT
>CAJOHP010000195.1 GCA_905234355.1 uncultured Prevotella sp.
ACCTGTGCACCGGCGCGCTGCATCTTCCGCACCCAGTCCTCCGTCAGCTCGGGGCGCACCACTGGGTCCTCGCCGCCCTGCAGCACAAGGAAGGGCGTGGCGCTCCGTCCGATGTAGCCCACGGGCCACCACTCGCTATGGTCGGCCCACGCTCCTGCCCTGCCTATCTCCGTAGGGGGTGCACCACCTGCGGCACAGGCGACGCCTGCCGTCAGCCCGGCCATGAGCGAGAGATGGCCGCCGGCAGAGTGGCCATAGGTGCCGATGCGCTGGGGGTCGATGCCCAGACGCTGGGCGTTGGTCTTCATCCAGTCTACGGCAGCCTTCACGTCGTCTATACAGGCTGGCATCGGGGCCTCCTGCACAAGCCGGTAGTTCATGTTGCAGACCACGTAGCCTTTCATGGCATAGTCTGTCATCAGTGCGCGATAGACCATGTCGTTCTTGGAGCCGGCACTCCATCCACCGCCGTGTATGATGAGGATGGCAGGGCGGGAGGACTGCGGGCCGAAGAGCGGCTCGGCCACGTCGAGTATGGTACTTGGGCCTACGTCGGTGCGGTAGGCCACGTTTTCTGTCACCTTGATGCTGCGCTGTCCGGGCTGTGCTATCGCTGTGAGCGAGAGCAGCAGGAGCAGCACCGTTGCTAATGTCATGTGTTTCATGTCAGTGATATATGGTTTAGAACTATGATGATAGCTTTTGCTTCCATCGCACAGCTGTGTCTTGCAGCAAGACGATGCAAAGGTAATAAAAAAGCTGAAAAAGCATGGCCATTTGAAAATAATTAATTACCTTTGTGCCATAAATTGCTTATAAATTAAAAGAAACAAAAACAGAGATGAAGAAAAACTTATTCGCTGCGCTGCTGCTCATGCTGCTCACCGCCTGTGGCAGCAAGTATGCGTATGAAGAGGTGAATGACGACCTCACAGAGACCCGCATCTACACCCTCCGCAACGGTCTGAAGGTGTATCTGTCGGTGAACAGGGAAGAGCCGCGCATCCAGACCTACATCGCCGTGCGCACTGGCTCGAAAAACGATCCGGCCGAGACCACCGGCCTGGCGCACTACCTGGAGCACCTCATGTTTAAGGGCACCCGCCAGTTTGGCGTGACCGACACAACCAAGGAGGCACCGCTGCTGGACGACATAGAGCAGCGCTACGAGCACTACCGCACACTGACCGACCCCGACGAGCGCCGCGCAGCCTACCGCGGCATCGACTCGGTGAGTCAGGTGGCTGCCAAGTACTTCATACCCAACGAGTATGACAAGCTCATGGCCGCCATCGGCGCCGAGGGCACCAATGCCTACACCAGCAATGACGTGACATGCTACGTAGAGGACATACCTGCCAACGAGGTGGAGAACTGGGCACGGATACAGGCCGACCGATTCCAGAACATGGTCATACGAGGATTCCACACCGAGCTGGAGGCCGTCTACGAGGAGTACAACATACACCTGACCGACGACACCGACAAGCTCTACAACGCCCTGATGGCCAAGCTCTTCCCCGGCCACCCCTACGGCACACAGACCACCATTGGCACGCAGGAGCACCTGAAGAACCCGTCGATTACCAACATCAAGCGCTACTTCCAGAAGTGGTATGTGCCCAACAACGTGGCCATCTGTCTCTCGGGCGACATGGACCCCGACGAGGTGATAGCCACCATAGACCAGTACTTCGGACAGTGGCAGCCCGGCGACGACGTGGAGCAGCCCACCTTCCCCACCCTGCCCGACCTCAGCCAGCCCACCGATACCACCGTCGTGGGACCCGAAGCCGAGGCACTGTGGATGGGCTACCGCTTCGACCGTGCCTCGTCGCTGCAGGCCGACACGCTGCAAGTCGTGGAGCACATGCTCAACAACGGCACGGCAGGACTCATCGACCTTGACATCATCCAGCAGATGAAGATGCTCAGCGCATGGGCAGGAGCACAGACGATGATGGACTACTCCATGTTCATCCTCGCCGGCACACCACGCGAGGGGCAGACGCTCGACGAGGTGCGGCAGTTGCTGCTCGATGAGGTGGAGAAGCTTAAGCGCGGCGACTTCAGCGATGACCTCCTGCCCTCGGTGAAGAACAATCTGAAGCTGCAGTACTACAACGCACTGGAGAGCAACCGAGCACGGGCCAACATGTATGTGCAGGCCTTCATCAACGGCACTCCCTGGCAGCAGGAGGTGCAGGCACTCAGCCGCATAGAGGGCATGACCAAGGAGCAGATAGTAGACTTCGCACAGCGACACTTTGGACAGAACTACGCAGCCATATACAAACGGCAGGGCACCGACCTCACCCAGAAGAAGATAGACAAGCCGCAGATCACGCCCATACCCACCAACCGCGACATGGTGAGCGACTTTGTCAAGGACATACAGCAGACCGAGGTGAAGCCCATAGAGCCGCGCTTCGTCGACTTCCAGCGCGACCTGACCTTCGGAAAGGCCCCGCTGCCCGCCAAAGGCGGTGAGCTGCCCTACGTCTACGTGAAGAACACGGAGAACGGACGTTTCCAGCTCAGCTTCCAATACGACTTCGGCGAGGAGAGCGAGCTGCTCTACAACTATGCAGCTGACTACATAGACTACCTGGGCACCGACTCACTCACCAACGAGCAACTGAAGCAGCAGTTCTACAAACTGGCATGCTACTACGACATCAGCGTGGGCGCACGCACCATCAACGTGAGCCTCAACGGACTGTCGGAGAACATGGGTGAGGCACTGCGACTGCTGGAGCATCTGCTGAGTCGTGCCAAGGCAGACAGCACAGCATTCATGCAATACATCGCACTGAGAGAGAAAGGACGCCAAGACGCCAAGGCTGACCAGCAGGCCAACTTCAGACGGCTGATAAACTATGCCATCTACGGCCCCTACAACCCGTCGCGCAACTCCCTCACCGCCGAGCAGCTGGCACAGACCGACCCGCAGAAACTGCTGCAACTGCTGAAAGAACTCTCTCAGCATGAGCACACCATACTTTACTATGGACCGATGAGCGAGAAGGAGCTCTGCAGCGCGCTCGCACCACACCTCACCCCGCTGACCAGCCCCCTGCAGAAGCCGCTTCAGGGCAAGCCCTACACCGAGCAGCCCACACCTGAAAACGAAATAATCATTGCTCCCTACGATGCCAAAAACATCTACATGCGCATGTATCACAACGAGCAGCGGCAGTGGCAGCCCGAGGAGGCACCCCTGGTAGCACTCTTCAACGAGTACTATGGTGGAGGAATGAACACGGTGGTCTTCCAGGAACTGCGCGAGACACGCGGACTGGCCTACAACGCCTTTGCCTCGTATGTCACGCCATGGTACAAGGGCGACCCGGAGTACTTCTTCACACACATCATCACGCAGAACGACAAGATGATGGACTGTGTCAGGCAGTTCCATGCCATACTCGACACCATACCGCAGAGCGAGACGGCACTACAGATTGCCAAGGACGCGCTGACCAAGCGGCTGGCATCACAGCGCGTGACGAAGTTTGCACTGATCAACGCATGGATAATGGCCCGCTACCGAGGCATAGACTACGACCTCAACGAGCGCATCTACCAGGCTGTGCCCACACTTACGATGAAAGACATCGTAGACTTCGAGCAGAAGCTTATGGCACACAAGCCCTACCGGTACATCATCCTTGGCAACGAACAGGACCTCGACATGAAGGCCATAAGCCAGTACGGGCCCGTCAAGCGCCTCACGACCGAGGAAATATTCGGATACTGACAAAGTGAGAAGTAATAAGTAAGAAGGAAAAAGTATGATTACCTGGCCTGTAGGTGGAGATATCGATTACCCTTATCAGAAACCTACTTCATAGCAGTCTAATCATATTTTTTCCTTCTTACTTCTTGCTTATTACTTATTGAGTCCACTTGAAAAAGTCGCCTACACCTTCGAATGCCATCGCGTAGCCACTCCCCTCCCATCAAGGGGAGGGGTGCCCGAAGGGCGGGGTGGGGTCT
>CAJOHP010000196.1:0-5109 GCA_905234355.1 uncultured Prevotella sp.
TCCGCCGCCATGCACGAGCACCTTGGGGCCCTCGATGGCAGCGAAGTGGCCCAGCAGGGCAGTGAGCTGCGCCTCGTCCTCGACGACGGCACCGCCCACCTTTACGATAGTCAGTCTTTGTTTCATTATCTTGATGTCTTTTCGTTTACACTCCGATGGGTGCCGTGCTGCCGCCTCACTTCCCGGCCACAATCTTCTTGATGTCGTTGAGCTTGTTGAGCGCCTCCACAGGGGTGAGGTTGTTGACGTCGAGCCCCAGTATCTCGTCGCGTATCTGGCAGAGCACGGGGTCGTCGAGCTGGAAGAAGCTGAGCTGCATGCCCTCGCGCGAGTCGGCTATCTGTGCCGTAGGCTTTCCCGCCTTTCCCACGCCTGCATTGTCGGCCTCGAGCTGCTTGAGTATGACGCCAGCGCGCTTGACGATGCTTCTCGGCATGCCCGCTATCTCGGCCACGTGTATGCCGAAGCTGTGCTCGGAACCGCCTCGCTCGAGCTTGCGCACGAAGATGACCTTGCCGTCGACCTCCCTGACCGAGACGTTGTAGTTCTTGATGCGCGAGAAGTTCTTCTCCATCTCGTTGAGCTCGTGGTAGTGAGTGGCGAAGAGGGTGCGTGCGCGTGCTTTGGGCTGCTCGTGCAGATACTCCACGATGGCCCATGCTATGCTGATGCCGTCGTAGGTCGACGTGCCTCGTCCCAGCTCGTCGAAGAGCACGAGCGAGCGGGGGCTGACGTTGTTCAGGATGTTGGCCGCCTCGGTCATCTCGACCATGAAGGTCGACTCACCCAGCGAGATATTGTCCGATGCTCCCACGCGGGTGAATATCTTGTCGACCAGTCCTATGTGTGCCGTCTCGGCCGGCACGAAGCATCCCACCTGTGCGAGCAGCACGATGAGAGCCGTCTGCCGGAGCAGTGCCGACTTACCGGCCATGTTTGGACCGGTGATGATGACGATCTGCTGTCGCTCCTGGTCCAGGCTCACGTCGTTGGGCACATACTGCTCGCCCACGGGCAGCTCAGTCTCGATGACGGGGTGTCGGCCCTGATGTATGTCTATGGATGTGGTGTCGTCGACGACGGGTCTGACGTATCGGTGCTCCTCGGCCGTCTTGGCAAAGGCGAGCAGACAGTCGAGCTGTGCCAGCAGCGCGGCGTCGACCTGTATCTGCGAGATATACTCCTGCATCGAGGCGACGAGCTCGGTGAAGAGTTTCTGCTCCAGGGCCAGTATCTTGTCCTCGGCACCGAGTATCTTCTCCTCATACTCCTTCAGCTCCTGTGTGATGTAGCGCTCGGCCTGTGCCAGTGTCTGCTTGCGCACCCACTCTGCGGGCACCTTGTCCTTGTAGGTGTTGCGCACCTCGAGGTAGTAGCCGAACACGTTGTTGTAGCCTATCTTCAGGCTCTGTATGCCGGTCTGCTGTGCCTCTCGCTCCTGTATCTGCAGCAGGTAGTCCTTTCCGCTGTAGGCTATGCGTCGCAGCTCGTCGAGCTCTTCGCTGACGCCGCTGGCCATGACGCCTCCCTTCTGCACGAGCTGTGGCGGGTCGGGGCTTATCTCCCTGGCTATCCTGTCGCGCAGGGCCTCGCAGGGCGACAGTCGCTCGCCTATGCGCTTGAGCACGTCGCTCAGTGCATACTGGCATGCGCCCTTGACGGGCTGCACGGCCTCGAGTGCCACGCGCAGCTGCACCACCTCACGTGGTGAGACGCGCCCCACGGCCACCTTCGAGATGATGCGCTCAAGGTCGCCCACGCGGTGCAGCTGCTCGTCGACGAGCTGCCTGAAGTCGGGCTGCCTGAAGAAATACTCCACGGTGTCGAGGCGCTCGTCGATGGCCTTGCACTCTTTCAGTGGGAAGACGAGCCAGCGGCGCAGCAGGCGGCCGCCCATGGGCGAGACGGTGCGGTCGACGACGTCGAGCAGTGAGCGCCCTCCCTCCTGCATGGGTTGCAGCAGCTCGAGCGAGCGTATGGTAAACTTGTCCAGCCGCACATACTTCTCCTGCTCTATGCGCGAGATATGGGTGATATGTCCTATCTGCGTGTGCTGCGTCATCTCGAGGTACTGCAGTATGGCACCGGCGGCCGTGACGCCGCTGTGCAGGTGGTCCACGCCGAAGCCCTTGAGGTTTTTCACGCCGAAGTGTCGCAGCAGCTTCTGCTCGGCGGTAGGCTCGCTGAAGGCCCAGTCGTCGAGCTCGAAGGTGAAGTATTTGGCGCCGAAGTATCGCTCGAAGTCCTGCTTCCTGCCGCGCTCGAAGATGACCTCCTTGGGCTGAAAGCTGCCCAGGAGCTTCTCCACGTAGTCGTAGGTGCCCTCGCCGGTGAGAAACTCGCCGGTAGAGATGTCGAGCAGGGCCAGGCCGCAGGCCGCGCGCCCGAAGCAGATGCTGGCCAGGAAGTTGTTCTCCTTGTAGTTCAGCACATTGTCGCCCATGGCCACGCCGGGAGTGACGAGCTCGGTGATGCCTCGCTTGACGAGCTTCTTCGTGAGCTTGGGGTCCTCGAGCTGGTCGCAGATGGCCACGCGCTTGCCTGCCCTGATGAGCTTGGGCAGATAGGTGTCGAGGGCGTGATAGGGAAAACCGGCCATCTCGTCGCCCTTCACACCGGCGCCGTTGTTGCGCTTGGTCAGGGTGATGCCCAGTATGCGTGCCGCGGTGACGGCATCGTCGCAATAGGTCTCGTAGAAGTCGCCGCAGCGGAAGAGCAGCACAGCATCGGGGTGCTTGGCCTTCAGGTCGAAGAACTGCTTCATCATCGGCGTCAGCTCGTTGCCGGTTTTCTTTGCCATAGTAGCTGAAGGGATTATGGGGGTTATGGCCTGCAAAGTTATGCTTTTTTGCCGAGATATGCAAAAGCAGGAGCAAAGAAAATGCTTTTTTTTATTAGGTTCTTCTATTTGCTGTAACCTTTTTGCGTAGTTACTGGCCATGCCACCCACTGTAGGGACGGGCTTGATGCCTGTCCGAAACACAGAACCGTCCATCTCCCTGATATGGCGGACAGGCATAAAGCCCGTCCCTACAGTCCTATCCGAGTCCGTGCGGTGTTCCTGCATCATGCATAAGCAAGGCACAACACACAGAACACCCACCTTAGAAAGACAAGTGGGGTGCACCGGCTGGTGCACCCCACAAGACTCAGAGAATGCCGAAAGCGCTGGCGGCTTCCGCTCCTCCCACAATGCCCAAGAGCGTTGTGGCCACGGCAATGACAATGCGGATGATCACTGTCCAGATGTTCTTTTGTGTGTCTTTCATGTGGTAAAAGAGATGTTAGAGGGTTGAACAATGTGTGAACGCTGCAAAGTTACGCATTTCGGCGCACTTTTCCTATAGTTCATCGGGCGAGACACGGGGCGAGCGGGTGCCTCAGAGCTCCTCGCGGCACTTCAGCACGGCGCTCACGAGCCATGCCAGGGCAAGCAGCCGCACCACCACGGGGCACTCGGCGGGCAGCACCGTGGCAAGGAAGGCCAGCTGGGCATTGACCAGCACGAGTGTCTGGCGCCGGCTTACTGGTCTCGCGAGCGCGCGTATATAATATAAGGTGAGCCAGTCCAACGGGCGACGCACGGCGGCGCTCAGGAGGTTGACGACGGTGTAGAGACGGGTCTCACGGCTGTTCAGTATCATTTCGTTGTTCATCGTTGTATGGGTTTTAGTGGTTATGATGTATTTCTGGGTGCAAAATAAGCGTTTAACAGTGCACAAAAAGTTCACAAACGAAACTTTTTGTGTTAAAAGCCCCGGAAATTAACAAAGTTTAGCAGGTCTGCGGCACCCGCTTCTTTCTGGGCCTATGAAACTTAAGGTGGGTTCTATTAATTCCCACGGTTTAGTTTGACATTGATGGATTTTTAACCTTTTGTCATCTTTCTGGCTCTTTTTGCTTTCATCCTGTAAGTCTCATCGGTCGTGTAGCCCGCTACACTCTCTCTTCGACTTACAGACTGAAAATAACTCAAAAATCTGCCAAAGCGAATTAATAGAACCCACCTCAAGCCCCCCGTGTTTCGTCACGCATAAACAATCGTTTTGCAACTCACTGAAAATGAGATGGTTCTGTATTGCGACTAAAAACGCCCGAGTTTTACCCCCTAAACGACCCCCGTTTACCCCCTAGCCGAGGGTCGTCTAGGGTGTAAACGGGGATCGTTTAGGGGGTAAACGGGGATCGTTTAGGGGGTAAACGGGGGTCGTTTAGGGGGTAAACGGAGGTCGCAGGCATATCCTTTGGCTTGCAAAGGGGGCTTACTGCATGAATATGCAGGGCCAAAACGCATAACGATGCAGGAAAGAAGAGCCGCTATCGGGAATGAGGGGCAGGCGGTGTGGCCCCCGGAAAGAGGTGGCGAGGCACAGCCTGCCGGGGCACGACGATGGCCACGGTCTTGTGCACGAAGTAGTCGTGGCTCATGTAGAGCAGCCCCTGCCGGGCGTTGCCGGTGCCCCATGAGTTCTTGAGGATGAAGAAGGGTCGGTGGCGACTGTCGTGTGCCAGTCCAACGATGGCCATGCAGTGGTCGTCGGTGGTGCGTGTGAGGCGGCTGAGCGGCGTGAGGCGTACCACACCTTGGGGCCAGTCGAAGCCCGGGTCGCTGGTGTCGCCCTCCCAGCAGACGCCGTGGTGCTGGTCCGTGGCACGGCGTGCGACAGCCAGGAGCGTGTCGGGGGGCACGTTGAGGAAGGAGTCGCGCGACCAGTTGTCGGGGGCGTCGGGCACGTGCCAGGCGCGATAGGGCAGGCGCTCGTCGGCCGTGAGTGCCACATACTCGCCGGGTGCACAGACGCTGTGGGCAAACTCCAGCGGGGTGTAGACGGCGCCGAGCATAAAGGCCTGCCGCGGCGCCAGGTCGGCCGTGGTGGGCATGGCCTGATGGGGCACGAGGCCGTGGCGCCCTATCATGTAGAGCAGTGTGGTGGCCATGCCGCGGTGCGATGGCGGCGCCTTGGGCTCACGTCGCAGGCAGTGCTCCACGTAGGGCGCCGAGAGGCACACCGAGTCGCCGCGCATGATGTGCTCCGTCTCGATGGCGGCCAGCATGGCGTAGGCCCAGCAGGTCTGGCTGCGCCCCTGGTCCTTCACCGGGGTGTAGCT
>CAJOHP010000196.1:5149-6169 GCA_905234355.1 uncultured Prevotella sp.
CCCGAGGGTGATGAGGGCGAGGAGTGTGCAGCGCATGGTGTGACGCTCAGCTATCGGACGACCACCTTACGCCCGCCACGCACGTAGATGCCCGCACGTGGCCGGCCGGCGGTGCGGCGGCCCTGCAGGTCGTAGAGGGTAGCCGACTGCGACGCTGTCGCTACCGACGTGACAGGCTCGATGCCGCTGGCGTAGTCGGCAAAGCTGAAGACGCGGTTCTCCATGTCGCGCAGGGCGATGACCTGTGCCATGCTGAGCGGGCGGTTGTAGACGATGAGGTCGTCGAAGTCGGCCTGTGGCGAGCCCCAGAAGGATCCGCTGCCCAGGCAGAGCTTGTCGGCCTGGCTGAGCAGGGTGAGCATGCGGCTGTAGTCGAAGGCCTGGCGCGTGGTGACGGCTGTGCCGTCCTGCTCGCCGTTGTAGCGGTCGTTGCGCTTGGCCGTGCCGTTGACGTAGATGGTCACGCCGCCCGTCGACGCGGTGGCCTTGGGCGTGATGACGATGGTGACGAGGTCCCACTTGCCAGTGGCGAGTGTGGCGGTCTGCACGGTCTCGGGGTGGTTGATGTCCAGCCAGTTGCCGGCGCCGTCGTTGTAGCCGCAGTAGAGGTTGCCGGTGAGGTAGAGTCGTGCCGTGCCGCTGGTGGCGCCCAGGAGGGCGTCGTAGAGGTTGTCGTCGGCGCGTCGCACCCAGAAGGAGATGGTGGCGCCCTCGCTGAGATCCTGTCCGTGCAGCGGGTTGACCATCTCGACGTAGCTCTCGCGCTGGTTGGCGCCGGCACTGAGGCTCACGTAGCCGCCAGTGCGCATGGGGTCGTCGTCCTTGATGGCGGGGATTGCCGTGGTGCTCTTGCGCAGGAGCTTGGCCACCTGTGCGGGGGCGTAGGAGTTGAAGGGCTCGGCCGTGTCGAAGCCGTAGTGGGCCACGATGCCCGAGTGCCAGTCGGCCGTGGGCACGCTCTCCCTGGCGGCCTTCACCGCGTAGTCCTGCTGCCAGAAGTAGTGGGCGGCAGAGAGGCGG
>CAJOHP010000197.1 GCA_905234355.1 uncultured Prevotella sp.
GTGATGCCACTGCGGTGGCGGGCCAGAGAGCCGATGGCGAAGCAGCAGCGGTCGAACACGTCGTCGAGCGCCCCTCCGAAGAGCTGGCCGTGGAACACGACATGCTGCTGCAGGCCGTAGCGGCTGATGATGGGGGCAAAGCCAGGGTAGGGCCCCCGACCGTGCATCTCGCCGTCGGCCACGCCGCCCACGACATGGAAGACCACGCGGCGTTGTCCGCCCCGTGCATAGTACTCGCCCATGCCGGCCATGAGCCGGTCGAAGCCGTGCCAGAGGTGCACTTCGGCCACGCCGATGAGATGGACGGCGCCGTCGGACGAAGGCACATAGCGGTGCAGGGGGAGGGCGTCGAAGTCGACACCGTTGCTGATGCGTATGGTGCGCTGGCCGAAGATGGCGGGGGCATCGGAAAAGGTGACCATGGCCGCCATCTCGCGATAGAGGCGGCGGCGGAACAGCTGGTCTATCTTCAGCTCGAGGCGCACCTGCAGGCCGAACGTGTCGAACTCATGGTCGTAGGGATAGGTGGGCACCTCGGTGACCGCCACGATGCCTGCCCGCCGCAGACGGCGGAAGAAGGCGATGAGGAAGGGACTGGCGTTCTGGAAGCAGCGGGCGTAGACCAGGCTGATGCCGCACTGGCGGCAGTAGTCCAGCACGGCACCATAGCTCGTGCGCTGGCGCAGACCGGCCAGCAGGCCGCGGCCGTAGTCGCACAGCACCTGCCCGTCGACAAAACGGCAGCGGTGGCCCTCGGCAGAGAAGTCGTAGTAGCACAGGTGAACCTCGTGGCCGCACTGCTCCAGACCCTTCACCTGGGCACGTATCTTCTTCGTGATGCCGCTCACCTCGGAGAAGCCGTGGTAGACAAGAAAGAGTATTTTCATCGTCGTCGGAGGAAATATTCGGCAAAATTACGAAAAAATATGCGAATAGTAGGCGCGTAATTGTGATTATTTTTGTACTTTTGCCAAAAATTGATCAAGGCATGATAGCAATCCTGAGTCTGATGCGTCCGCTGCAGTGGATGAAGAACGTGTTTGTCTTCGCCCCCCTGTTCTTCACAGGCCGCATGCTCGATGTGCCGCTGCTGCTTCATACGGCGGTGGTCTTTGCCGCCTTCTGCATGGCGGCCAGCTCCATCTATTGTCTCAACGACGCGCGTGATGCCGGGGCTGACCGTCTGCACCCGAAGAAGTGCCGGCGGCCCATAGCGAGCGGTGCGCTGTCGCCCGCCACGGGCTATGCCACCATGGCGGCACTCATGGCTGGGGGCCTGATGCTATCGGCCGCCGAGGGACTGTGGCCCCTCGCCTGCGTGGCGCTCTACCTCGCCATCAACGTGGGCTACTGCCTCAGGCTGAAGCAGTATGCCATCGTCGACGTGACGCTCATCGCCCTGGGCTTTGTGCTGCGCGTCATAGGCGGCGGCGTGACCACCGGCACGTGGGTGTCGGAGTGGCTCGTGCTGATGACCTTCCTGCTCACACTGCTGCTCGCACTGGCCAAACGCAACGACGACTACCGCATCTACCAGCAGACGGGGCTTGAGCCGCGTAAGAGCATCACAGGCTACAACCGCGAGTTCATCGGCGAGGTGGTGAGCATCGTGGCTGCCGTCACGCTCGTGTGCTACATCATGTACACCATGTCGCCCGACGTGATACAGCGCATGGGCACACGCTACGTCTACCTGACCAGCTTCTGGGTGCTCACCGGACTGCTGCGATACCTGCAGAACATGACCGTGTTCGGGCGCAGCGGCAGTCCCACCAAAGCCATGGTGAAGGACCGCTTCCTGCAGCTCTGCGTGGTGGGGTGGGTCGCTTCGTTTGCAGTCATCATCTACCTGAAATAAAATATGGACTACACGACACTCCGCAATCGGATAGCCCGGCAGCCGTGGCTGAAGCTGTGGCTGCACCGTCTCATCATGCACCCCACCGAGTCCCGTCCGCGGTGGTACGTGCGGCTGCTGGCTCCGCTCTATCAGCACAGGGGCCGCGGCTCGGTGGTGCACCGCTCGGCCCGCATGGACACCCCGCCCTTCCACCGCTTCGACCTGGGCGAGCACAGCGTGGTGGAGTCGTTTGCTTGCATCAACAATGCGGTGGGCGACGTGATCATAGGCCACCACACCCGCATCGGGCTGCACAACACGGTGATAGGCCCCGTGACGATAGGCTGCCACGTGAACCTGGCGCAGAGCGTCACCGTGACGGCACTCAACCACAACTACGCCGACACCCGGCGCCGCATAGACGAGCAGGGCATCAGCACCAGGCAGGTGGTCATCGACGACGATGTGTGGATAGGTGCCGGTGCCGTGGTGCTGCCCGGCGTGACGATAGGACGCCATGCCGTGGTGGCTGCCGGCGCCGTGGTCACACGCGACGTGCCCCCATGCACCGTCGTGGCCGGAGTGCCTGCACGCGTAGTGAGAACCCTAAACAACAGCGAGACGACATGAAAATAGGCATCGAGGCCCAGCGCATCTTCAGGGCCAACAAGCACGGCATGGACTATGTGGTGCTGCAAGAGATACTGCAGCTGCAGCAGATAGACAGGGACAATGAGTACTACGTCTTCGTGAGTCCCGGCCCCGACCGCTGCGTGACGTCGACAGACCGCATGCACGTGGTGGAGGTGCCCATGCCGTCCTATCCGCTATGGGAGCAGGTGGCGCTGCCGCTCGCCGTGCGACGCACGGGGGTGGAGATGCTGCACTGCACGAGCAACACAGCACCGCTGTGGTGCCATGTGCCGCTGGTGCTCACCCTGCACGACATCATCTTCCTCGAGCCGCGCGACAAGACCAACCGCTCGCTCTACCAGAACCTGGGGTGGCTCTACCGGCGGCTCGTGGTGCCCCGCATCCTGGACAAGTGCCGCCGCATCATCACTGTGAGCCAATATGAGAAGGACAATATCATGCGGCGACTGGGCATTGACGAGCAGCGCATGGCCATGATATACAATGGCTACAATGACTACTTCCGGCCGCTCAGCGATACTGCAGGGATATACAAACAATACATTGACCGTCAGGGGTATATCTTCTTTCTTGGAAATACCGACCCCAAGAAGAACACAGAGCGCACACTAGTGGCCTATGCCCGCTATGTGGAGCAGTCGACTGTGAAGCGCCCGCTGCTCATGGCCGACCTGGATCGCGACTATCTCGACGACATCATCGCGCGCAACCACATCGGCCACATCCGGCCGCTGCTGCACCTGCCCGGCTACATATCCAACAGCCATCTGCCCTACGTCTACAACGGTGCCTTCGCCTTCCTCTACACATCGCTGCGCGAGAGCTTCGGCATCCCGCTGCTCGAGGCGATGGCATGCGGCACGCCCGTCATCACGTCGGACACCTCGTCGATGCCGGAGATAGGCGGCAGGCAGGCCATCCTCGTAGACCCCACGTCGCCCGATGCCATCGCCTCGATGCTGCTGCGGCTGGAGACCGATGCCGCCTTCTACGAAGAGAAGCGGAAAGTAGGACTCGAGCGTGCCACACACTTCTCATGGGAGCAGACGGCACGGCAGCTACTCAGCCTCTACAACGAAGTAGGTTGCTGACGCTTCCCACCTTTTTTTGAATTCGGACGGGCTTTATGCCTGTCCGCCATTGTCCGGCACGTTAATGGTGGGTTCTATTAATTCCCACGGTTTGTGTTGACATAGATGGGATATTAACCATGGGCGGTAGAAAGATTGCATTATCCTCATTACCAGATTGTTAAATAATCAAAACACCAAAAAACAAGCATTCAAATCTGCCGTTTTGGGCAAGTGG
>CAJOHP010000198.1:0-1054 GCA_905234355.1 uncultured Prevotella sp.
ACCCCACCCCGCCCTTCGGGCACCCCTCCCCTTGATGGGAGGGGAGTGGCTACGCGATGGCATTCGAAGGTGTAGGCGACTTTTTCAAGTGGACTCATAGCTCGATTTCCTTTTGGAGGCGCAGTATCTCGTCGCGATACTGTGCAGCCTGAAGGAAATCGAGCTTTTTGGCGGCCTCCTTCATGCGTCGTGTGGTCTCGGCGATGAGTTTCTCTATCTGCGGGCGTGTCATGTGCTCCACGATGGGGTCGGCAGCCACGTCGAGGCCCTCGGCCTGCATGGCGGCGCGCTTCAGCTCCTTGACGTCGGAGCTGTCGTCCTGCTGGAGCATGGCGCCGCTGCGGAGCGCCTTGCTTATCTGTGTGGGCGTGATGTGGTGCTCATCGTTGTAGCTGAGCTGCTTGGCGCGCCGGCGGTTGGTCTCGTCGATGGTGAGCTGCATGGACTGCGTGATGGTGTCGGCATACATGATGACGCGTCCGTTCAGGTTGCGTGCGGCGCGTCCGGCAGTCTGCGTGAGCGAGCGGTGGGACCGCAGGAATCCCTCCTTGTCGGCGTCAAGTATGGCCACGAGCGACACCTCGGGCAGGTCGAGACCCTCGCGCAGGAGGTTGACGCCCACGAGCACGTCGTACTTGCCGGCCCTGAGGTCGCTGAGTATCTGCACGCGGTCGAGCGTGGCCACGTCGCTGTGTATGTAGGCCGTCTGCACGTCGTGGCTGAGCAGATACTCGCTCAGCTCCTCGGCCATGCGCTTGGTCAGCGTGGTCACGAGCACGCGCTCGTGGCGCTCAGTGCGCTGGCGTATCTCCTCGAGCAGATCGTCTATCTGGTTCTCCGTGGGGCGCACCTCTATCTCGGGGTCGAGCAGTCCTGTGGGGCGTATGACCTGCTCCACGACGACGCCCTCGGCCTCCTGCAGCTCGAAGTCGGCCGGTGTGGCCGAGACGTAGATGGTCTGGTGGACCATGCTCTGAAACTCGTCGAATGTCAGCGGACGGTTGTCGAAGGCGGCAGGCAGGCGGAAGCCATACTCCACGAGGTTGGTCTTGCG
>CAJOHP010000198.1:1074-2211 GCA_905234355.1 uncultured Prevotella sp.
ATGGACACGTGGCTCTCGTCGACGATGAGCAGGAAGTCGTGGGGGAAAAAGTCGAGCAGACAGTAGGGACGCTCGCCCGGCTGCCGGCCGTCGAAGTATCGGGAGTAGTTCTCTATGCCTGAGCAGTGGCCCAGCTCCTTGATCATCTCCATGTCATACTCCACGCGCTCCTTGATGCGCTGGGCCTTCAGGTCGTCGCCCATCTCGTGGAAGTAGTCCACCTGTCGCATCAGGTCGTCCTGTATCTGGCGTATGGCCAGGTTGGTCTGCTCCTCGGTGGTCATGAAGAGATTGGCGGGGTAGAGCTTGTATTCGGCAAAGCGTCCCTTGTGCTGCAGCGTGACGGGGTCGAGCTCCTCGATGCTGTCTATCTCATCGTCCCAGAAGGTGACGCGCAGCACCACCTCGTTGTAGGCCATGTAGATGTCGACGGTGTCGCCCTTCACACGGAAGTTGCCACGCTCCAGGGTGAGGTCGTTGCGGGTGTAGAGCGCGGCCACGAGCTTGCGCAGCAGCACGTTGCGGTCGATGTGCTGTCCCTGATGCAGCTCGATGATGTTCTGCTCGAGTGCCACGGGCGACCCCATGCCGTAGATGCACGACACCGAGCTCACCACCACCACGTCTCGCCTGCCAGAGAGCAGCGACGAGACGGCGCGCAGACGCATGCGGTCTATCTCCTCGTTGATGGCCAGGTCTTTCTCTATGTAGGTGTCGGTGTGGGGCAGGTAGGCCTCGGGCTGATAGTAGTCGTAGTAGCTCACGTAGTACTCCACGGCGTTCTCTGGGAAGAAGCCCTGCATCTCTTCGTAGAGCTGTGCTGCCAGTGTCTTGTTGTGCGAGAGGATGAGCGTGGGGCGTGCTACGTTCTGTATGACGTTGGCCATGGTAAACGTCTTGCCCGACCCGGTGACGCCGAGCAGCACCTGTGCGCGGTCGCCGCGCAGCACGCCGTCGGTGAGTTGTCGGATGGCCTCTGGCTGGTCGCCTGTGGGCTGGTATGGTGAGGTGAGTCTGAATGTCATGGCTTGTTCTTTATTAAAGTTTCCCATCTTATTTATCAAGAATTAGAGAATTAGAGAATTTTATTCTTACTAAGAATTTAGAGGAATTAGAGAAGAAACCGCAAGCGTTTTC
>CAJOHP010000198.1:2248-2764 GCA_905234355.1 uncultured Prevotella sp.
ACAATTCTTATCAATTCTTTTCATGGGTAAATTCTCTAATTCTCTAATTCTTGATAGACAAAGACTTTACTTCCTTTATGGGGGTGGGAAAGTTCAGTTCTTTATTAGTATTCGTAGAGCTTGATGTGCAGCACCTTCCACTCTCCGATGGCTATGCGGGCGTGTCGTCCCTGGTGGTTCTGGTCGCCGCCCAGCCGTCGCAGGAAGTGCTTTTTCCCGTCGCTGTCGATGGATACCTCGTCGACGGAGGCGATGCCGAGTCGTCGTCCGCTGAACGCTGTGGTCTGTCGCTGCTGTCCGCCAGCCTGTGCGAAGCCGTCTTCGCCCAGCGTCTTCCGCTGCTCTTGCTCCTTCTCTGTGCGGGTCTTAAACTCCGCCACGACGCCCTGTCCGGCCAGCAGGTATTCGTTTCTGTCGAGTCTGAGCAGTATGGCTCCTCCCTCCGGCCATGTAGTGCCGTCGGTGGCGCGCGGGTCCCAAGGCAGGGTGAAGTAGTGGCGGCAGGTCACAATGCAG
>CAJOHP010000198.1:2772-3630 GCA_905234355.1 uncultured Prevotella sp.
ATAGTGCGCTCGCGGTCGTCCTGGTCGAAGAGCAGTCCCCAAGAGGGTAGGGGACGTGGCTTGTCGGTCAGGTAGGGCTCGAGCTGCCTCACGATGTCGTAGGCCAGGGTGACGGTGGCTGTCTCTTCAGCGCTGGCCTGGTCGATGGCAAATGGCGAGAAGCCTATGGCGCGGTGCTCGCCGAAGGCATAGAGTGCCCTCACGCCGCTGTTCGTACAGCACCGGCTCTCGGGGATGAAGAGTCGGTTCTTCACCTTTCCTCCGTCCTGCGGCCGTGCGGGCATGGCGTATTGTGCTGCCCATGACTTGAAACCAGTGTCGTAGATGTCGGGTGCCAGCAGGTCGATGGTGGGTGCGCCGGTCTTCCAGATGTCGGCCAGATGGGCCAGCGGTCCGGCCGACGGATATTCGCCTGGTCGCCGTCCGCGGCTGTTCATCGCTGCGTTGACGTAGAGCGGCATGTCGCAGATGCGCCGTGCGGCCTGTGCGAGCTGCTCCACATAGCAGGCGTAGTGCCAGGCCATAAACCGCTCGTCGGCGCTGTCGTCGGTGCCGAACACCTCGGCCCATGTGCCCCGCTTCTTGATGCCCAGCGCTCGCAGCAGTTTCTGGGGCACGGACTGCCGGTAGGCCTGCTCGGCCAGGGGCGAGTGGTCGCGGGCGTCTTCGAGCATGCCTATCTCATTCTCTATCTGCATCATCGCCACCGTGCCCGTGCCTTTGTCCTTGTCGGCTATAAAGCGCATCAGGGCGGTGAAGGCGCGCAGGTCGGCCTGCAGCACGTTGTCGGAGAAGCACGACGCAATCTCCAGCGGCTTGCCCTGTCGGGTCATGGCGCGGGGGAAGCGCCGCGTGTCC
>CAJOHP010000198.1:3655-7455 GCA_905234355.1 uncultured Prevotella sp.
GTAGCAGCTCATGCTGTTCTTCCACGCGCCAAACCACAGGAAGACCACCCGCAGCTGCTGCTCGCGGGCGCGGTCGATGACGCGGTCTATGAGTGTGAAGTCGTACCGTCCCTCTTCAGGCTCGACAAACTCCCAGTAGGCGGGCACGAGCACGGTGTTGAGCCCCAGTGCCCGCATGCGGGGCATCACCTCGTCTATGTCGGCGGTGCTGGTGACTGCGCTGTTGCTCAGCTCGCCGCCAAGGATGAGCTGTGCACGCATGCTGCCGCATGCTGTCAGGGCCAGCATGAGGGCAGCGACGAATCGGAGTGCAGTGTGTTTCATGGGTGCAAAATTATACAATTTTTTTGAATTGCCAGTCTGCCCGAGACGAAAAATGTGAATATCATTCAATTTTTGCCACGATCCGTTTCGTCACGCTCCCCTAGCGAGTCGCATACTTTCGGCCGTCGCGGATGTAGAGGCCGCGGTGAGACTGAGATCTGAGCCGTCGCCCCTGCAGGTCGAAAAGAGTTGTCTCACCTGTCAGGTCGTTGGCGACAGACTTAAGGCTGTTTGCCTCGTAGTCACCATAGAATGCTTCATGCAGGAATATTTGTGTTCGACCAATATAGTAATCAATGAAAAGGATTCCGCTGCTTGTCAGATTAAAAGGCTCTGGCAGGGGCATCCAAGGCATAAACGGACCGGAACCGGAACCTATGCCTTCCACCCAGACGATGTTGCCAATGACGCCGCCATCCTCTTTAGGCTTGAAATAATCCTTATAAGGATCAAGCATGGTCAGCTTGAAGCGACGGCGTCTTGTTCCGCACGACTCTACCGTGTCGATGCTTTCTACGCGCAGATAGGTCTTGAACTCGAAGCCAAAGAGAGAATCAGGTTGCTCACCTGAGTCAAGCAGGCAATGGAAGCTGTTGCCCTCTACGCCACACCTCAATAAGCTTCCCACTTGTAAGTCGAAATTGTAGAGCAGGCGTGGCCTGCGGCTTCCCTTGGCAATTGCATAGACCTTCTTTCCCTCCTCGCGTAGGGCTGCAAAGTATCGATAGTCCAGGTGTGGCCAACATAGGGAGTTGTAGACTTTTTTCCACGTCTCACCATTGATCACAGTATCGCCGTCTATCCAATGCTGATAACTGTTTTCCATCGTTTCTCCAAATTGCAAGTCAAAGCCTTTGCCTTCCTCAACAAAAGGTTGATAGCTGTCAGGGGCATTCTGGCCTTGTGTTGCCAATGTAAAGCAAAGTTCAATGCATAAAAGGAATAATTTTGTTCTCATATCCGATATAATGATTTTTTATGTCCGTCTTATTTGCAATAGTCTAAAAAATTGTTCCTTGCGCAATGTTTAAGTTTGCACCTGTTGGCGCTTCAAAGCCATTTTGGGTGTATACAACTCCATTGTTTAAGATATATAGAGCGCCTCCAGGCCTTAAATCCAGGGCAGCGTTTGAAAGTGTACCTGTCTTTTTCATAATCGTTGGTTTTTTATTTTTGGCTATTAGAGAAAAGGGGTTCCTGTTGATGCCGTAGGTGAGCTATTGCAGCTCGTGGTCGGCCATTCTCTTTTGTCCCTCCAAAGGGACTCCGCAGACAAGCAGCCCAGACGGATTCTTGTGCACCAGGACGCCTATGGCCTGTCCTGTCTGCGGAGTTCTTTAGACACGAGATTACCGTGCCACGTGCTTCCTTCCGTCGCGGATGTAGAGGCCGCGACGGGGCTGGCCGGTGAGACGGCGGCCTTGCATGTCGAAGACAGCGCCGCCGTCGGCAGTCTCGGCAGCCGATGCATCGCTGATGCCAGTGTCATCGTCGTTGAAGACAAGCGTGAAGTTGTTGTCCAGCATAAAGTGATATGCCAGATAGGCATGCATGGCCTCGCCCGTGTTGCTCTGTTCGTCAAGGCTTCGATGGATGTTGGAGTTTATTACTGCATAGATGCCGTTAGAGTAGCATCCGACGAATCGTGCCTCATCGCCTCCTGACGTGCCCGCCTGAGCTGTCGCCAAGTCCATGCCGGTGAGGTCGACCACGTAGTCGCGCTCGGCAAACAGCACGTAGGGCACGTTGGCCTGCGGGCTTGTCACACGGTTGAAGATGAAACGACTGCCCTCGTTGCCGACGAAGGCATAGTAGCGCCCGACGCTGGCATCGGGAGCTTTAGGCAGAACGATGGTCGAACGCTTGCCTGCAGGATAGGTGACGCTGCTATACAGAGTGAAGTTCTTCGTGGGATTGTCCATCACGGTCACATCGCTCTCGTCTTCATAGCTCGTATAGCCTGGACAGCTGACATAGATGCAGTAGTCTTTATTGCCCTCTTCCAGTCGGAGCGAGTAGCTGCCGTCGGCATCGGTCGTAGCGGTATAGTCGTAGGTGTCCTGGAACCAGTGAAGGCGGAAGTCTACCATAGCCCCTGCTACGCCCTTTCCGTTGCCATCGGTCACCATGCCGCTTACATAGCGCACAGGTGTGTCCACCTTGAATGTGGTGAGCGGCCTGTAAGGCATGCGTTCTGGAGTGTCGAAGGCGCTCTCGTCGTCACCTGCCACAAAGAGACTTGTCTTTCCATAGCTCCGGTCGGCGATGAAGCTTACAGGATTGCCGGCCTGCCCATCCGTACATCCGATGACGATACGTATTGGCCTGAAAGCGTTGTATGTATAAGGCTCGTCGAAGTCGATGCAGAGAATAGTCTCCGGCTTCTCGGCAGTACCTCCGTGCATTATCGTGCAGTCACCATCAAACACCTTGCCCATATAGCTTGTCGGTGTGAAGCGGTTTGCCAGTCGGTCGCTCGCCTCCTGCAGCAGCCATACGGTCACCCTGCGCTGCTGCTCTGCGCCAGGGTTGTAGCCCATGAATGATATTCCGCACAACTTCTCGCCTTCACAGACTGGCAGATCAATCATCGGGCTGAAAACTGTTTCGAACATCGAACAGCCTTCGCCGGTAGCCAGTGGCATGATGGTCTGTGTCTCACTGGCTGTTCCCACTACCACCTCTTTTGTGGCATACTCGTCCTGTGCCATTGCCGCCGTTTGCCAGCAGAACAGCAATAGCAGCAAAACGTGGATTGTTTTTGATGACATTCTTTTCATAGCCGTATCATTCGTTTAGTTAGTTGTAATTTCAAGTACAGCTCCTGGTTTAACCTCAAAGTTACCAGTGATAGTAACACCATTAGGAGCATTTATTACTGTGTTCCCGTTTTCAACAAACACGGGACCGCTGGTTCTTCTTGAATCAACATCGGCACGTAGGACAGTCCGCCGGAGCTGCAGCTCGTAGTCGCCCGTGAGGGTGGCGGGCAGCGCGACGCTGGCAGAAAGTCTGACGGGCTTCTTTGTCGTTCATAGCGTTTTTTGTTTTGGGATTCGCGGCAAAAATACAAAAAATGGATGAATCGGCAAAATAAAAGTGTTAACAAGTTGTTCACACGCTTGATTTGTTAACAACTTGTTAACAAAATGCACTCGGCAAGAGCAGTTGCTAATGGTTTTACCACCCCTTTATGAGTTCATCGAATTGTTCAGCCGTACCGACTTTCCGGGTGATCTTCTTATACATCCGCTTGCGAGCTATGGTGATAGCAGCGCGTGTCTTGCCCAGTGAGTCGCGCAATATCGGCCGGCACGATGACAATCTTCAGTAACTGATCTTTCCCACCCCCATAAAGGAAGTAAAGTTTTTGTCTGTCAAGAATTAGAGAATTAGAGAATTTACCCATGAAAAGAATTGATAAGAATTGTCCGTCGCATGCGACAGGAAACTTACGAAATGAAACCGCCCCACGG
>CAJOHP010000199.1:0-3777 GCA_905234355.1 uncultured Prevotella sp.
GCCACGCATGGGGACAGGAGCCATGTAGGGGGCATCTGTCTCGAGGACTATACGGTCGAGCGGCACCACCTTGGGCAGCACTTCAGGCAGATGAGACTTCTTGAACGTCAGCACGCCACCTATGCCTAATACGAAGCGGTCGAACTGCAACAGTTCGCGAGCCTCCTGTTCGTTGCCGGTGAAACAGTGGAACACGCCGCCTGGCAGGTCGCGTGCATACCTTTTTATTATGCTTACCAGTTCGTTCTGGGCTTTGCGGCAATGAATCATCAGGGGCAGTTGCGTCTCTACCGACCACTTTACCTGCTCCTCGAAGGCCTCCAACTGCTCTTGCTCGAATTCACGACTCCAGTAGTAGTCGAGGCCCACCTCGCCGATACAATTGACAATGGACAATTGAGAATTGAGAATGGTCTTAATGGCACTCAGTTGCTCACGCCAGTCGGCCCGCACCTCCTCGGGATGCAGTCCAACCATCGGGTAGAGGTAGTCAGGGTATTGCTGACAAAGACTGAGTATGCGGTGGGACGTTGTCAGGTCGATGGCAGGAACGAACACCTTCCCTACCCCAGCCTCACGGGCACGCTGAATCACCGCCTCGCGGTCGTCAGCAAACTCCTCGCCGTCAATATGGCAATGGGTATCTGTTATGTTGAGCATTCTGCATTGAACGTTATTTGTTCCGCTTCATCATTTCGTTTGTGTAGTCGAGCAGCATCGCCTTGCGCTCATCGGGGACGCTGACTCGGTCCAGGTACTTGCGGCACTCGTCGAAGTAGTAGTTGATTTTCTGCTCGCAGAGCTGACGGATGCCTATCTGGTCGTAGAGGGCGGTGACGGCACTCACCTTCTCGTCGCGGTTGAAGTCGGTAGCCTCAATCCATCGCGTCAGCTCGCGGCGCTGTTCCTCGTTGGCACGGTTCACCGCATTGATGAGCATGTAGGTCTTCTTGTTCGACGTGATGTCGCCGCCGATGGCCTTTCCGAAGACGGCGGGGTCGCCGTAGACGTCGAGCAGGTCGTCCTGCAGCTGGAAGGCCAGTCCCACCTGTTCGCCGTATTTGTAGAGCAGCTGTGCGTCGCCGCAGGAGGCGTCGGCCATGATGGCTCCTATCTTCAGAGCGCAGGCCAGCAGTACGCTGGTCTTCAGGCGTATCATCTCGATGTATTCGTCTTCGGTCACGTCGTTGCGCTTCTCGAAGTTCATGTCGTACTGCTGTCCCTCGCCTATCTGGAGTGCGGTCTCGGTGAAGAGGTCCATCACGGCGGGCAGGTGGCGCGGGTCGCACTGCTGCATGCGCTGGTAGGCCAGTACGAGCATGGAGTCGCCGGAGAGCACGGCGGTGTTGGCATCCCACTTCTTGTGCACGGTGGCGTGGCCGCGCCGCATGTCGGCATTGTCCATGAGGTCGTCGTGCAGCAGTGTGTAGTTGTGGTAGGTCTCGAGGGCCAGTGCCTGCATGATGATGTCGTCGGGGTGCTCCTTGTAGAGGTTGTAGCCTAAGAGCATGAGCACCGGGCGGATGCGCTTGCCGCCAAGGGAGAGCACATACTTCACCGGGTTGTAGAGCGATGCCGGCTGACGGTCGTAGCGCAGCTCGCCGAGCGACTTGTTGACAAGCTGGAGTATTTCTTCTGAGCTATACATATTATAATATATAAGTTAGTGATGTTCGTTCTTTTATCGGTGGGGTAGGGGTGCGGTGGGGGCTGATAGTGCCCTCGGTCAGAGCCTGAAGATGATGGGTATGCACACCTTTGTGCGGCAAGGCTTGTCGTTTTCTATGCCCGGCGTCCATCGTGGCATCATGCGCAGCACGCGTAGCGCCTCGTCGTCGCATGGCTTGCTGAGCGACTTGGTGATGCGCACGTCGGTGACCGACCCGTCGGTGTTGACGATAAACTCGGCCACCACCTTTCCCTGCAATCGTGCGCTCTGTGCCTGTGGCGGATACTTCAGGTTGCGTGTGAGCCACTTGATAAACTCCAGCGGTCCTCCAGGAAACTGCGGCAGGTCTTCCACGATGCGCAGCTGCCCAGGGTCGGGCTCTTCGGCCTCGTCGGGCTCAGGCTCGGTCTCTTCGGTCTCGCTCATGTCGCTGTCGAGGTCGGTCTCTACGGGTTGCTCCTTTTGAAGCAGCTCCTGCTGCGTGTCTTCCTCCACAATCTTGAGCTTCACCGTAGGCTCGGGCTCGGCCTTGGGGGCCAGAACCAGCTCGTTTTCTGGGCGCAGCAGCGGCGAGAGCTCGCTGTCGGCACTGAGCTGCTCGAGCAGGTCGGGGTCGTCGAGCGGGTCGTCGGGTGCCACCGTATATTCCAGTCCGACGAAGAGCAGGGACAGGGCGGCCACCAGTCCCAGGAGGAAAGCCCTGGGGCGCAGCTTGTCTATGTCGGCGGCTGAACTCTTCTTCGTTTCCATAATAAAATCGACAAAGTTCCGTTAATATAACGAAATCCGACTGCAAAAATAGCACGAGATTTTGAAAAAAGCGGTATCTTTGCACTAAAATTATGGATATTTAGATGAAAAAAGTTGTTTTTACCGTTCTCAGCGCCTTTTTTGTGCTCCAGATGTGGGCACAGGAGAGCCAGACCGCATTCAATTTTCTGCGGCTTCCGGCCAGTGCCCACGTGGCTGCGCTGGGCGGCGACAACATCACGCTGCAGGAGGACGACGCCTCGCTGCTGTTTCACAATCCCTCGCTGCTGAACAATGTGAGCGACCGCACGCTCAACCTGGACATGATGACCTACATGGAGGGTTCGGTCACGGCCAGTGCCGCCTATCTGTGGGCTCAGGGCGAGCGTGGCACGTGGGGTGTGAGCGGCCGTTTCATCAGCTATGGCGAGATGAAGGAGACCAACGTCTCGGGCGAGCAGACCGGCACCTTCGGCGCGCGCGACGTGGCGCTGGGCGGCAGCTTCTGCTACGCCCTGTCGGAACGCTTCACGGGCGGCGTCACGGCCAAGCTCATCGGCTCCTATATCGGGCAGTACAACTCGATAGGTGCCGGTGTAGACCTCGGGCTCAACTACTACGATGCCGACCGCGAGTGGAGCATTGCGGCCGTGGCGCGCAATCTGGGCGGACAGCTCTCGGCCTATGAGGACGACTTCGAGCGCATGCCGCTCGACGTGCAGCTCGGCGTGAGCAAGCGCCTCACAGGGGCGCCGCTGCGCTTCACGGCCACGCTCGTCAGACTCAACGACTGGGAGTACGGCATAGGCCATCACTTCGTGCTCGGCGGCGACCTGCTGCTGGGCGACCGGTTCTATGTGTCCATGGGCTACAACACCATGCGCTCCAAGGAGATGAAGGTGAGTGACGGCGACGACGGCGAGAGCACCCACGGTGCAGGCCTCTCCTTCGGCGGAGGCATGCAGCTGGAGCGGCTGAAGCTGCACGTGGCCTATGCCAAGTTTCATGTGAGCAGCACGTCGCTGCTCGTCAATATCAGCTATGCATTATGAAGAAGATTACGATAGCCATTGACGGCCACTCGTCGTGCGGCAAGAGCACGATGGCCAAGGATCTGGCCCGCAAGGTGGGCTACGTCTATGTAGACACGGGAGCGATGTATCGCAGTGTGACACTCTTTGCCCTGCGCGAGGGGCTGATAGGTGCCGACGGCACCGTCGACGCCGAGGCGCTGCGTGCCCGTATGGGCGAGATAAGCATCGGCTTCAGTCTGAACGCTGCTACGGGCCGCCCCGACACCTACCTGAACGGTGAGTGTGTGGAGCAGCAGATACGCTCGCTCGAGGTGAGCAGCCACG
>CAJOHP010000199.1:3787-5963 GCA_905234355.1 uncultured Prevotella sp.
CCCTGCCGTTTGTGCGCGAGGCCATGGTGCGCCAGCAACAGGCCATGGGCCGCGACGGCGGCGTGGTGATGGACGGTCGCGACATAGGCACCGTGGTCTTTCCCGACGCCGAGCTGAAGGTGTTTGTCACAGCCTCGGCCGAGGTGAGGGCACAGCGGCGCTACGACGAGCTGCAGCAGAAAGGCATGCCCGCCGACTATGCCGACATACTGAAGAACGTGCAGGAGCGCGACTACATAGACTCCCACCGCGAGGTGTCGCCCCTGCGGCAGGCCGCCGACGCCCTGCTGCTCGACAACAGCCGCATGACTATAGACGAGCAGAACAAGTGGCTCATGGAGCGCTTTGAGGAGAGGAGCAAGTAGGAAGTAATAAGTAGGAAGTAATAAGTAGGAAGTAGTAAGTGTATGATCAGCGTTGCAGTCTTTGTATCGGGCAGTGGCACCAACTGCGAGAACCTGATACGCTATTTCAGTCAGAGTGACCGCATCGGCGTCACGCTCGTCGTGAGCAACAAGTCCGATGCTTATGCCCTTGTGCGTGCCGAGCGTCTGGGCGTGCCCACGGCTGTGGTGCCCAAGGTGGCGCTGCAGCAGCCCGAGGTGGTACTGCCCCTGTTGCGGCAGCATGGCGTGCAGTTCATCGTGCTGGCCGGCTTCCTGCCGCTTGTGCCCGACTATCTCATCGAGGCTTATGAGCATCGCATCGTCAACATCCACCCCGCGCTCTTGCCCAAGTACGGCGGCAAGGGCATGTGGGGCCACCACGTGCACGAGGCGGTGAAGGCTGCTGGCGACAGCGAGACGGGCATGACCGTGCACTGGGTGACGCCGGTGTGCGATGCCGGCGAGATTGTCGCGCAGTACCGTTGCAGCGTGTCGCCCGCCGACACGGCCGACGATATTGCTGCCAAGGAGCACGAGCTGGAGATGACCTATTTCCCGCAAGTCGTCGAGCGGGTCATCGGCCAGACTTTTGGCTGTTAGGTGATCCTACCGTTGGTTCTCTATGGCGCGGCAGTAGAGTGCGGCGCGCTCGCCGGGGTCGTCGGTGAGTTCGGCCAGTTCGCTGAACAGGTAGCTCTCATGGTAGCGAGTGAGTGCCAACTCATAAGTGCGTATGGCTTTTTCCTTTTCGCCCATGATGCGGTAGACCATGGCCATGCATCTCAGACAGCTTTTCGACAGCGGGTTTCGCCTGACGACCTCCTGCAGCAGGGGCATAATCTTCACAGCCTGTTCGGCGGTGGGCTGGCGCTTCACCTCGTGGAAGCAGCGCGTGAGCAGGCGCATGGCCGCAGGCGGCGTGCGTCGTGCCGTGGGCGAGGCGTCGGCTTGCAGGGCAAAGAGAGGTGTCTGCCAGTCTTCCTCCTTCAGCCACGCTACGCCATATTGCGCTATGAAGTCGAGCATGCTGTACTGCGGGACGTGGTCGCCGAGCTTCAGCAGGTCGTTGACGATGGCCTCGTGCACCTTGCCGTCGCGGTCGTCGATGTCCCGCTGCACGCGCAGTAGCGCCTCGAATATCTTCACAGCCTCCTGGCCGCGATGCTCCGTGAGCCGCTTCTTCAGCATGTCGCTGCCCACCCAGAACATGCAGAGCGTGGTGTACTTGCCTTTGTGCACGGCATACATCGGCCGGATGGCTGCGTAGGCCTCTTCTGTCTTGCCCTGCTTGCGCAGGTCGAACACTTCTTTCACCGTCATGGTCTGTTGTTTTTTGGTGTAGTAGAATGATGGGGCAAAGGTAAGAAAAAAATCCGACGAACAGTGCTGTTTGTCGGATTTTTTTTACTTGTCGGCCATTGTTTTCTTCTATGCCTCTGCCGTCTGCAGCTCTGCTGCACGGAAGCAGGCGAGGTCGTCGGCCTTGAAGTTTCTGATGTAGGCCGCCTTGCCCAGCACGTCTTCTTCGGTCATGCGCACATAGACATTGGCACTCTTCTCGAAGAGGTCAGGACACTTGGCCGCGTCGCGTATGATGAGCAGGCTCATCACCAGCTCGGCCGTCATGTCGTAGAGACGGCGTGCCAGGAAGTCGAACGCCTCCTGCGAGTCCAGAGCCTTGGCGCAGGCGAGGGCCTCCTCGTAGACGGGGATGAGCTTCTCGACACGGGCCTTCAGGTTGCCGACGGGTGAACCGTCGGCCACAGTGTCGGAGAGCATGTCCTTGATGT
>CAJOHP010000200.1 GCA_905234355.1 uncultured Prevotella sp.
CTCTACAACCTGGAGCAGGCCCTCGCCGACAGCACCATACGCGAGGCGCCCGACCTGGTGGCCAGCATCCGCGAGCAGCTCTCCGTGGCCTATGCCGCCATCAACGACAAGCCCGCGAGCGACCACAACCGCAACATCTACCTCGACCTGCAGGAGCAGACACGGCAAGACCGTTCGCTCGAGGCCCGTGCCGGACAGCTCGACCAGACCGTGGCTCAGCTCAACCGCCTGCTCTGGGCCGTCATCGCGGCCATCGCCATGCTCGTCTTCCTGCTGTGGCTCTTCGTACACATGCACCGCCGCCACAGGCAAGCCGACCAGCTGGACCGGCTGCTGCAGCCCCTGCACGACTGGGAGGCAGCCGACAGGCAGGCCGCCAGCGACATGGAAGAGAAGGGCGAGGAGCTGCGCGAGCGACTGGCCGTCGCACGGTTGCACGTGGAAGACGGACAGCGGCTGCACGTGGAGCAGCGAGCCAAGGTGGCACTGGTCAACAGCATCACCCCGTTCATCGACCGCATTCTGCACGAGGTGAACCGCCTCGCAGACGCCAGGCAGCACAGCGAAGCCACACTCGACTACATACGCGAGCTGACCGACAAGATCAGCGAGCAGAACGATGTGCTCACAAGCTGGATACAGCTGCGGCAGGGCGAGCTGAGCCTGCACATCGAGACTTTTGCCCTGCAAAGCCTCTTCGACATCATGGCCAGGAGCAAGGCATCATTTGCCATGAAGGAGGTGACACTCGACGTAAGGCCCACCACAGCACAGGTGAAGGCCGACCGCGTGCTGACCCTCTTCATGCTGAACACGCTGGCCGACAACGCCCGCAAGTTCACACCCGCCGGCGGCCGCGTGACCATCAGCGCCAATGAGACGCCACTGTATGTGGAAATAGCCGTGGCCGACACGGGCGAAGGCATGGACGAGCAGCAGCTGGCACATGTCTTCGAGCGAAAGGTCATCGCCGACCATCTGCCGACGCAGTCCGACGCCGACGCACAAGGCGCTCCGACAGCACAGCGCCAGCAGCGGTCCCACGGCTTCGGACTGCTCAACTGCCGCGGCATCATCGAGAAATACCGCAAGGTGAGCCAGATATTCAGCGTGTGCCTCATCGCTGCCGAGAGCCGTAAGGGACAAGGCAGCCGTTTCTTCTTCCGACTGCCAAAAGGCATGGCACGACTGCTGATAGCCCTGCTGCTGCCCACAGCCGCCACCGCTGCACAGCCGGCTGCCGACCGGCTCTCGCAAGCCAAGGCATACGCCGACTCGGCTTACTTCTCCAACATACGCGGCAACTACCTGCAGACGCTGCTCTACATCGACTCCTGCCGTCAGCGCCTCAACGACCACTACCGCCACCAAGTGCCACAGGGCACCGACACGCTGACGCTCATCGGCGACCCCTCCGTCATGGGCCACGAGATAGGATGGCTGCACGACAGCCTGAAGACCAACTACGGCATCATACTCGACATGCGCAACGAAGCCGCCGTGGCAGCACTGGCCATGCACGAATGGGAACTCTACAACTACAACAACCGCATCTACACCCAGCTGTTCAAGGAGATCTCGGCCGACTCTTCGCTCGACGACTACTGCCGCACCATGCAGCAGTCGCGCACCAACAAGACCATAGCCATTGCCCTGCTCGTGCTCGTGTTCATCGCCATCCTCCCGGCCTACTACTTCCTCTACTACCGCCACCGGCTCTACTATCGCTTCTGCGTGGAACGGCTGCGGCTCATGGGCGAAGTGCTCCGCTCGCCATTGACCGACGAGGAGAAGCTTGAGCGCATCACGCCACTCGCCGTCGGGCGCTTCCCCGACCAGTTGCAGGACGTGGTGAGCAAGATACGCCAAGCACTCGGATGCTCCATCACCACCCGCCGGCAGCAAGAAGAAGCCCTGGAACTGATGGAAGACGAGGTGCACCGCGCCGAGCTCGAGCAGGGACAACTGCATGTGAGCAATGCCGTGCTCGACAACTGCCTGTCCACCCTGAAGCACGAGACGATGTACTACCCGAGCCGCATCCGCCAGCTCGTCGACCGGCACGAGACGGCATCGCTGCCCGAGGTGGTGGGCTACTACCGCGAGCTCTACGGTCTGCTCAGCCTGCAAGCCATGAAGCAGGCCGAGCACTACCACCTACGCCTGCAGCCCCTCGACCACGAGCTGCTCGCCGACCCGGTGCTGCTACGCTACCTGCTCAGCATCCTGGCACGTCAGGCCGGGACGAGAAAGGCTCAGGCCACCTACGAACCCTACGACGAGCACTTTGTCGTGGTGCGCGTGTCCATGCCCGCCCTGCACATCAGTCAGGAGCAGGCAGCACACCTGTTTGAGCCACAGGTGGCCACCATACCCTTCCTCATCTGCCGGCAAATCGTGAGGGAGCACGGCGAAGCCATACACCGCACCGACTTCGGCATAAAAGCCGAAGCCAACGGCCAACATACGACCATCATCATGAAACTACCCCGTAAGCTATGCAACACTTCAAAGTAATCATCGTGGAAGACGTGGCCCTCGAGCTGAAGGGCACACTCCGCATCATCGAGAGCGACATACCCGAGGCCGAGGTCATCGGCACGGCCACCAACGAGGCCGAATACTGGAAAGTGCTGAAACAAGGTCTGCCAGACCTCCTGTTGCTCGACTTGGGTCTTGGCGGCTCAACGACTATTGGTGTCGAAATCTGCCGTTCGACCAAGGAGATGCATCCCAATGTGAAGGTGCTCATATTCACGGGCGAGATACTGAACGAGAAACTGTGGGTCGACGTGCTCGACGCAGGAGCCGACGGCATCATCCTGAAGACTGGTGAGCTGTTGACACGACACGACGTGCAGAGCGTGATGGATGGCAAGCAGTTAGTGTTCAACGAGCCGATACTCAAGAAGATTGTCGAGCGTTTCAAGCGTGCTGTTGGTGCCCAGTTAGCCAAGCAAGAGGCATTGATCAACTATGAGGTTGATGAGTACGACGAACGCTTTCTGCGCCACCTTGCTCTCGGCTATACGAAAGAGCAGATTACTGGCTTACGCGGCATGCCTTTCGGCGTGAAGAGCTTGGAGAAACGACAGGCAGAGCTCATGAAAAAACTGTTCCCAGACGGCAACGGTGGTATGGGCATAAATGCTACGCGCTTGGTAGTTCGCGCCCTCGAACTACAGATACTTGATATCGACAATTTGGAACCCGACGAGTCATAAACGGTGAAGCGACTGTACTATCATCTGATTCTTGCATTAGCTGTTGCTGAGGTGGTGCTGGTGCTGTTGTCGTGGCTGTTGTCGGCCACGCAGACTGAGGGTGTCACTTCGCTCCTCAGCTCTGAGGGACTGCGCTGGTTCTTCGGCTCGTTTGTCAGCATGCTGGTGTCGAAATGGCTCGTCTGGCTGTTGCTGCTGTCGATGGCTGGCGGATGCTTGTGGCAGAGCGGACTATTGCAGGTATCACTGAATGGTTATCGCGAGCGGATTGCCTTCCGCACAACGCTAATCCTATTCCTGATCTATGTTCTTGTCATCGTAGCCCTGACGGCTGTGCCCCACGCCCAGCTGCTCTCGGCTACGGGACGACTTTTCCCCTCACCATTCAGTCGTGCATTAGTGCCTGTTGTTGCGTTTGGCCTATTGTTGCACTCTGCCGTCTACGGTTGGGCTTCGGGGCGCTTCACTTCGTTTGCCGATGTCATCGACTCTATGTCGTACGGCTTAGAGAAAGCAGCTCCCCTCTTCATCCTTTACA
>CAJOHP010000201.1 GCA_905234355.1 uncultured Prevotella sp.
ACCAAGGGAAAAACTAAATTTCTTCACACCAAATGAGGTCTTTTTCAAACATTATACCTAACTTTGCAGCCAACTTGCACTTGCTGGTTGACTCTATACCTCTGTGGCTGTGGCATCGGTTGGAAAGAAAAAAATGCACATTTCTTTGGCAGTGTCAAGAATAAGCGCTAACTTTGCACTCTACTTAAAACTGGCTACTAAACAGATAAAGATGAACAAACGACACCTTCTCACAGCACTGGCCCTGGGCTGGGCTATGACTATGCTTGCCGGCGGCAGTGGCCGACAGGTGCACCTTCTCAACTTTGGCTGGCGCTTTCATGCCGGCGATGTAAAGAATGCTGAGCAGATAGGCTTCGACGACGCTGCATGGCGCAGCGTCGACCTGCCACACGACTACCAGATAGAGCAGCCGTGGGTGGCCCCCGACGAGAGCGAGAAAGCCGACAACAACGACCCCGCTGCCAACATACGCAGCCGCCTCTCCAGCCGTGGCTTCAAGGAGATGGGAAAAGGCTGGTACCGCTACCACCTCACCCCCGGCGACGAGCTGAAAGGACGTCGCCTGCTGCTCGACTTCGGCGGTATCATGTACGTGGGCGACGTCTATCTCAACGGACAGCGCATAGGAGGCACCGACTACGGATATGTGGGCTTCCAAATCGACGTCACCGACAAGGTGCAGTTTGGCCGCGACAACGTGATAGCCGTCATGGCCGACACACGCGACCCCATGAACTCCCGCTGGTACACCGGCGGCGGACTCATTCGCGACGTGCGCCTCATCTCGGTCGACAAGACCCTCAGCTTTGCACGCCACCCGCTATATATCACCACGCGCGACAATAAGTTTGTCAATATTTCCGTCAGTTTCCACAACCGCAGCCGCGAGCGCGACCCCCGCATGACGCTGACCATCCTCGCACCCGACGGCCAGACGGTCTGCCACGACACCATCCGTGCCCGCCGCATCGCTCCCAAGCT
Organism: uncultured Prevotella sp.; assembly: GCA_905234355.1. Lineage (GTDB taxonomy): Bacteria > Bacteroidota > Bacteroidia > Bacteroidales > Bacteroidaceae > Prevotella. The sequence continues at coordinate 985 of CAJOHP010000201.1, forward strand.
CACCACTGAGGTGAAGCTGCCCGAGGTGGCGATTGCTGCTCCGCAGCTGTGGGACACCGACCATCCCAACCTCTACACCGCACAGGTGCAGCTGCTGCTGGCCGACGGCACCGTGGCCGACGAATACAGCGAGCACTTCGGCATACGCACCGTGGAGTTCTCGCCCGACTATGGCATGAAGCTCAACGGCCGTAAGGTGCTGCTCAAAGGCTATGCCAACCACCACTCACTGGGCGCCCTCGGTGCTGCCGCCTATCCCCGTGCCATAGAGAAACGCATACAGCTGATGAAGGAGTACGGCATCAACCACATACGCACCAGCCACAACCCCTATAGCCGCGAGTTTATCGAGCTGTGCGACAAGTATGGCATTCTGGTCGTCGACGAGCTCTACGACAAGTGGACCCGCCAGCACACCGGCGGCCGTGTGGCCTTCGAGGAGCTGTGGCAAAAGGATGTGCCCGAATGGGTGACGCGCGACCGCAACTCTCCCTCGGTCATCCTCTGGAGCCTGGGCAACGAGCTGCAGCAGGACCCACACCAGCCGTTCGACGACTTCGGCGTGACCATGTACCGGCTGATGCGCACCCTCATCGCACGCTACGACAGCACACGCCTCACCACCGTGGCCATGCACCCGCGCTACCGCAACTGGGAGACCGACTCGCTGCCCTGCGACCTGGCCATGGCCACCGACATACAGTCGTACAACTACCGCTACATGTACTTCCCCGGCGATGGACGCCGCTTCCCGTGGATGCGCTTCTACCAGAGCGAGGCCAGCGTGGCCGCCATGGGCGAGAACTACTTCTCCATGGACCTCGACAAGGTGATAGGCCTGGCCTACTGGGGCGCCATAGACTATCTCGGCGAGAGTCAGGGATGGCCATCGAAAGGATGGAGCCAGGGCGTCTTTGACATCTCTCTCGAGCCCAAGCCCAAAGCCTATCTGATGAAGAGCCTGTTCTGTCCCGACGCGCCCCTGGTGCACATCGGCATCATCGACAAGAAGGGCGACATGCCCTGGAACGGCGTGCAGACAGGCAACGACAGCATGAGCGATCACTGGAACCGCAAGGCAGGCACCACCTTCTCCCTCTACACCTACACCAATGCCGACGAGGTGGAGCTGCTGCTCAACGGCCGCAGCCTCGGCATCAAGCAGAACCCCACCGACCCGCGGAAGCGCAACCAGATAAAGTGGGACGACGTGGCCTACGAGCCGGGCAAGCTCGAGGCCATCGCACGTAAGGGCGGACAGGTCGTGGCACGCCACAAGATAGAGACGACGGGCGAGCCGGCAAAGCTCATCATCGAGGCCGACAAACCCACGACATGGCAGGCCGACGGCATGGACCTGCAGCACGTGCGCATCACCGTCCTCGACAAGAAAGGACGCATGGTGCAGACTGCACGAGGCGAGGTGACCTTCAGCGTCAGCGGCGATGCCCGCATCGTGGGCGTGACCAACGGCAACATCATCAGCATGGAGTCGTATGCCGACACCAAGCGGCAGCTGTATAACGGCACATGCGGCGCCATCGTACGTGCCGGACGCAAGGCAGGACCCGTGGTCATCACCGCGACGGCTCCCGGCATGAAGCCCGTCACGCTGAAACTGGCTACACACTGAGCACCCCAAAAATCAACAATAAAAAAACAATGAGGACACTCAAGCTACTCTTTGCCATGCTGCTGACTGTCGGCACGGCAACGGCCCAGGACGACATTGCCGCCTTCCGCACATGGGCCATGACACCACCCATGGGATGGAACTCGTGGGACTGCTACTACTCCAGCGTCACGGAGAAAGAGGTGATGCAAAACGCCCAGTATCTCGTGGACAACGACCTCGTGCGCCACGGCTGGGAGTATGTGGTCATCGACATACGCTGGTACTGCAACCACCCCTCGCTGGGCGGTGGCAACTACAACCAGCGCGGCGACCAGGACTACGTGCTCGACGACTACGGGCGCTACCTGCCTTCGCCCACCCGCTTCCCATCCTGCATGCAGGGCGGACAGAACGTGGGCTTCAAGCCACTGGCCGACAAGCTCCATGAGATGGGACTGAAGTTTGGCATACACATCATGCGTGGCGTGCCTAAGAGCGTCGTGGGAAGCACCTACAAGCTCAAGGGCAGCGAGCAGACGCCTTGGAGCCAGGTCTACAGCGGCACAACGTCGCCATGCACATGGCTCAAGGACAACCTGCTCGTGCGCACGGGTGAGGCCGGACAGCTCTACTACAACAGCATCATGGACCTCTATGCCTCATGGGGTGTGGACTTCCTGAAGATAGACGACCTCTCACGACCGTTCTACACCGACGAGATACACATGAACGTAAGGCCATCGACCAGACCGGACGCCCCATTGTGCTCTCCATGTCGCCCGGCAAGACACAGCTCAGCTATGCACAGGAGTGCCTCGACAATGCCAATATGTGGCGCATGATGGACGACCTGTGGGACAACTGGAGCCACGTCGACGCCGTCTTCCACGAAGCCGATGCCTGGAGCCAGTATGCCCGCCCGGGCAACTATGCCGACTGCGACATGCTGCCCCTCGGACAGATAGCCATGACTATAGGTGATGCCGGCTACACCTCGGCACAGAGCGGGCGATGGACCAGCCTCACGCAGAACGAGCAGCTCACGATGATGACCCTCTGGGGCATCTGCCACTCGCCCCTCTTCTTCGGCGGTGAGATGACACGCAACGACGACTTCACCCTCTCGCTGCTCAACAATGAGGAGTATCACCAGATGCACAAGTACGGCGAGAATGCCCGTCAGCTCTACAACGACGAGGACGAGGGCCGCGTGGTCTGGACCTCCGACGACCCTGCCACGGGCAACAAATACCTGGCTCTCTTCCAGCGCGACAACGACCGATGGGTGGTGGGCAGCAAGGCTCTCTACAAGTCGGAGACCGTGGCCTATACTACTGACGGACATGCCGTCAGCGTAGACATCGCATGGCCAGAGGGCTCGAAGACACTCGTGCTCGTCGTCGACGACGGGGGCGACAACTTCAACTACGACCACGGCGACTGGATCAACCCCACACTCGTCCTGCGCGACGGCACCGAGGTGCCACTCACCGGCACGTATAAGACCCGACAGTACACCAAGTCCTACTTCAACCGCGTCTACGAAAACAAAAACGTAGACCACGGTGGACAGATGAAGGTCATGGGCGTGGGCTACGACCGAGGCTTCTCGACCGATGCCAATGCCGCCATCTTCTTCCAGATACCGCAAGACATGGACGTCGTGCGCTTCCGCGCCATGGCTGCTGCCGACGACAGCGGCATAGGACAGACCGGAGCCACCACCTCCGTACGCTTCATGGTGTTCGACCAGAATCCGCTCACGGCTGAGCAGGACACCTGGGCCGCACGCTCGGGACTCATCTCGCGCACTGGTACGAAGAGCACCGTGATGGAGGCCGACGTGACCAGCGCCACACAGCTGAAGATTGTGGTGAGCAACTATGGCGACGGCTTCGCCTACGACCGTGCCGACCTCATCAATCCCGTACTCATCGATGCCGAGGGCAACGAGACGTCGCTCACCACGCTTAAGCATACGTCGTATGCCTCCGACTGGGGCACGCTCCACGTCAACAAGAACGTGGAGAACGGCACGCTGCGCGTGGACGGGCAGAGCTATGCCACCGGCCTGGGCATGAACGCGCAGTGCACGCTGGTCTACGACCTGCCCGAGGGCCATAGCTACAAGACGTTCCGCGCACTGTGCGGCTACGACTCGTCGTGCGACACCGACAATACTTCGTCGGCAGGCACCACCATGGAGTTCTTCTTCTACGTCACCGCCCAGCAGACATTTGACTTCGACCTCACCCAGCTGGGCTACGGTGCTGCTCAGCCGGTGCCCGTCTACGACATCTGGGCGAAGGAGTCGCTCGGTACAGCCACTGGCACGCTCCAGACAACGGTGCCCAGCCACGGCGTGCGCCTGTTCCGTCTGGGCGACAACACCGCTACGGCCATCGAGTCACTGCCCGACGACGCTGCTCCTCATCAGCCTGCCGACCCACGAGGCACCGCCCGCCGCTACACCCTCGACGGACGACCCGTCACTGGGCAGCAGCCACGCGGCATCTATGTGCAGCAAGGAAAACTCATGATAGACGAGAGATGAGAAATGAGAAATGAGAGATGAGAAATATGATTAGACTGCTATGTGTTTACGCTTCACAAGCATATTGGGGACCAGTACCAGCAGTCTAATCATATTTCTCATCTCTCATTTCTCATCTCTCATCTCTCATCTCTCATCTCTCATCTCTCATTTCTCATTTCTCATTTCTCATTTCTCATCTCTCATTTCTCATCTCTCATCTCTCATTTCTCATCTCTCATCTCTCATTTTATAAACCTTCCCTTTCCATTTCGTCGATGAGGCATTCGGCGAGTCGTTCCACCGTCTCTGCGGGGACGAGAAACCGTGGGTCGTCGCTGTGCGGGTTGATGCACTCGAGGAAGTGTGGCACCTCTTGCTTGTATATCTCCTTCATGTGGCGTGCTGTCTCGTCGCTGCCCCGGCAGGAGAAGCTGATGTTGGCCAGGCGGTCGCACAGCTTCACAAACGGAGCATAGGGCGTAGCCCTGATGCCCGCATAGTATTTCTCGTTGGCACGCTCGGCACGGTTGCGTCCTTTCTCGTTGGTCAGCGCATAGGCTATCTCCGTGGCCGTCAGCGCCTGGGCCTCGTCGGCCAGCAACAGGCGCGCGGTCTTCATCACGTCGTTGTAGGTCTGACGGGCATCCTCTATGCTGTCGTGATAGTAGGCGCCGAAGAGCAGGGGCACCACGTCGTTCGGGCTGGTGCACACCAGATGTCCGAACTCCATGACATTTGCTGCCACCATGTCGAGATGAAAGCTGTAGGGCAGTCCCTCGCTATACGTCTGGTTCACGCTGCGGTGCAGCTCGTGGGCCGACTTCTTTATGCGCTCAATCAGTGCCGCATGGCGCTCCATGGCGCTTTCAAAATCCTTTCTTTCCATATTACTTGTTACCTTTTACTTTTTTCTCACTCCTCACTCCGCCCGCATCAGCTGGCACATCACCATGTTGCTCACGAAGAGTCCGCGGCGGGTGAGCGTCGTCGGCGGTGTGGCACAGCAACCCGCCGTCGAGCAGCATCTGTGCCTGCTCCAGGCAGTAGTCACGCTGCTGCGGGGTAAGCAGGCCGAGAGGCAATCCCTCGCAGGTGCGCAGTGAGGTGAGCACGAGGTCGTTGTAGCGTGTGTCGTCGTCGAGCACCTCGTAGTCGTAGCACGGCGTGCCGCACTCTATCCCGGTGACGTAGCGCTCCACATCGTCCACATTCCACGACCGCGTACGTCCGTCGTAGCTGTGGGCGGCAGCGCCCAGGCCTATGTAGGGCGTAGCACGCCAGTAGCTGCTGTTGTGCTGCGAGCGGAATCCGGGCCGTGCGAAGTTGCTTATCTCGTAGTGCTCGTAGCCCGCAGCCGTAAGTGTGTCGATGAGCACGTCATACATCTGCAGGCTCAGCTCCTCGTCGGCCTCGCTCACTATTCCCTGCTGCAGCATGCCGTAGAGCGACGTGCCCTCCTCGTAGCTCAGCGCGTAGGCCGAGAGGTGTTCCACGTCCAGGTCCAGGGCCTGCCGCACGTCGCTCTGCCAGTCGGCCAGCGTCTCGCCGGGAAAGCCATACATCAGGTCTATGCTGATGTTGGCTATTCCTGCCTGGCGCAGCAGCTGCACAGCCATGTCCACCTCGCATGCCGTATGCCGCCGGTGGAGAAAGTGCAGCCGCTCGTCGCTGAATGTCTGTGCACCCATAGACACGCGGTTCACTGGCAGCTCTGCCAAGGTTTCGGCAAACGGTGCGGTCACATCGTCGGGGTTGCACTCTATGGTCACCTCGTGCACGCCGTCCAAGCCATATACCTTATTTATATATAGGAAGAGCTGCTTCAGCTGGTCGGCCGTGAGCTGGCTGGGCGTGCCACCTCCGAGGTAGACCGTGGTGAGGGGCTCGGCACGCCGCTGCTCCATCTCCCGGCACAGCGCGTCGACGTAGCGCTGCCGCCACGCGCTCAGTGTGGTGGAGTAGAAGCCGCAATAGATGCAGCGGCTCTTGCAGAATGGTATGTGTATGTAAAGTCCGGCCATGGCTGTCTGAGGTGCGGGGCCGCTCCGCCCGCCCTTTCTATGGTGCAAGCTTACCCGCGTTTCTCCTTGACGATGCCGTGCCGATAGGCATAGAGCAGTCGTTTGAGATCGGCTATCTGTAGGCGCAGCTCAGCGCCCTTGTCGGTGTCGGCCACGAGCATGCGGTGCGTGGACATCTCGACGATTTGTGTGGTGGACTTGATGTCGGTGCCGCGTCGTATGGCATCCTGTGCGCTGGTGAACGGCTCGTGCTGCACGAGCTGGAAGCCTCGGCTGTGATAGACCAGTGTGTAGCCGGCAATGCCCGTCTCGCTGTGGTAGGCCTCGGAGAAACCGCCGTCGATGACCATGAGGCGTCCGCCGGCCTTGATGGGGTTCTCGCCCTTGGAGGCATGCACGGGCACGTGGCCGTTGATGATGTGGCGGTTGTCGCCGCCCACGCCGAAGGCATCGAGTATGCGGTCGCACACCTCGCCAGCATTGCGCAGCTGGAAGTAGTAGCCTTTCTCCTCGTGGTAGGTGTCTTTGTCGGTGAGGAAGTATCGCTCGAAGGTGGCCATCTTCGACTTGTCGAACAGTGGCGAGTCGGGGCCGCACCAGAGGTAGAGGAAGTAGTCTTTGGCAAAGTCTTTCAGCTCCTGCGGGGTGTCGCTCTCGAAGGCGGCGCGGATGAGCTGTCCGGTGTATTCCATGAGGGCTTTGCCGCTGTATCTCTCGCCCAGGATTTCTACGTCCTTGAGCGAACCGTCGGCATTGAGCGGTATGGAGGCGTGGAAGAGCAGGTTCTGGTTGCACACATTGTACATGCAACCGTGGCTGAGTATGGTGCGTATGTGCTTGCGTAGCTTCTCGCTGACACGGAAGGAGTGGTGGAGCTTCTGCATGAGGTCGGCCTCGTCAGGGGTAAGACCGTAGCAGGGCGTCGGGCTGCCGTCGGGGGTGAAGATGGTAGGGAAGTGGCACGACTGCATGGCGTAGTCGCGTCTGTCGATGGTGCACACCTGCCGCTTGGCGTCAATGTGCTCGAGGAGACACCGGTCTTCCATGTGCCACTCGGGGCGTCGGTGGAAGATGGCGGCCTCGGTCTTGAACTGCATCACGGTGATGGCCTTGTGCATCTTGGCTGCGAGCTGCAGGGTCTTGTCGTCCATGGTGTGGCCCTTGAGCAGCTTGGGCACAAACTCGGTGCAGGGGTCGTCGGCATAGGTCTCGAGGGCGAAGGTGGCCAGCGGCACGAGGTTGATGCCGTAGCCTTCCTCGAGGGTGGCCAGGTTGGCATAGCGCAGGGAGAGGCGCAGCACGTTGCAGATGCAGGCGTCGTTACCGGCGGCGGCACCCATCCAGAGAATGTCGTGGTTGCCCCACTGAATGTCCCACGAATGGTACTGCCTTAGGGTGTCCATGATGATGTGTGCGCCGGGGCCGCGGTCGTAGATGTCGCCGAGGATGTGGAGCTGGTCGATAGCCAGGCGCTGTATGACGTTGCAGAGCGCCACGATGAAGTCGTCGGCACGGCCTGTAGTGATGATGGTGTCGACGATGACGGCCACATAGGCGGCCTTGTCCTGGTCGTCTGTGCGCTCGTGGAGCAGTTCCTCGATGATGTAGCTGAACTCCTGTGGCAGTGACTTGCGCACCTTGGAGCGTGTGTACTTGCTCGATACGTCGCGGCAGACGCGCACGAGCTGGTGTATGGTGATGTGGTACCAGTCGTCGATGTCGTCTTCGTTAGCCTTGATGAGCTCCAGCTTCTGCTCGGGGTAGTAGATGAGTGTGCACAACTCCTTCTTCTCGCTTTCGCGTATGGTGGTACCGAAAATCTCAGACACCTTGCGCTTGATGTTGCCCGAGGCGTTTTTCAGCACGTGCTGGAAGGCTTCGTGCTCGCCGTGCAGGTCGGCAAGGAAATGCTCGGTGCCCTTGGGCAGGTTGAGGATGGCCTCCAGATTGATAATCTCGCTGGCAGCATCGGCCACGGTGGGATAGGTGGTGGCCAGCAGATTCAGGTAGCGCTCCTCGCTAAGGGGGGACTGCTCGGGGTGATGGCTGGTTGCGGTATTCATATCTTCAGATGATTGTAGATGAGTTTCCTTAGTGTTTCTGTTTTACGGTCGTCGATAGGTGGCAGGGGCATGAAGCCCTCGTCGAGGAGTGTCTGTTCGGCTGCTATCTGCATGATACGTGCTGCGGTGGGGCTGAGCTTGCGTGCATGGAGCTCGGCGACGAGCCGTTCCTCATCGGTGCTCACGGTCATGAGCAGCTTGTGCAGCTCGGCCAGACGGCAGAGGGGCAGCTGGCCACGGTCTATGTCGTGGGTGGTTTGCTCCAAGTGTGTGAGGACGGTGGCTGAGCCGAGTAGCAGTGGCTGCTCGTAGCTGGCGGGCACGTAGCTGTGATAGTCGCCGGCCTGAAGGGGCTGTATGCTGAACCCGAGCAGGGCGGCGCCGTGCTCCACAAAGGACATCACGCCCTCCTGACGGGCATAGATGGCGAGCTGCCGCCACGCCGCCGGGGTAAGGTTGTGCTGTGGCGCGTCGGTCCACCGGGCGTCGCCGGCGATGCCGGCCTTGAGCAGGGTGTGGAGCGTGGCGAGGGTGTCGGCGTCCATGAGCTCGAGCACGAAGGAGTCCATCACCTTGCGGT
>CAJOHP010000202.1:0-826 GCA_905234355.1 uncultured Prevotella sp.
CTCCCAAGCGGAAAGTGGAAAACGGAAAGTGGAAAGTGGGCTGTCGCCGTTCTGCGTAGCATCGCTTTCCGCTTTCCACTTTACACTTTCCACTTCCACCCGGGCCACCGCCGGTGTGCCATAGATGCGTCCCCAGCCCTGGCCGAGCCAGAGCATCAGCTCGTTGTCGCCCTCGCGCACAAGGTCTGTGATGTCGTAGGTCACCTCCAGTGCTCGACGGTCGAGCTGGCTAACGGCAGGTTGCAACACCCTGTCCCCCACCCTAGTGCCATTAAGATACACTTCATGGTAGCCGAGCGAGACGACACGGAGGCTGAACGCGACGCTGTGGCCCGCGACTAGAGCCATGTCGGCGCGCTCCACCTCGAACGTGGTGCGCAGCATGGGCGTCTCAGCCCAGCCGCCAGACGTCCGGCTTGACGATGAATCGGTGCGGCAGCCGACGAACTGCTGGGCGCCGGCAAAAAGGGGCGACAGCAGAAACAGCAGTATGGCAAAAGGGTGTTTCATCACATATCGAGGACGTTCGCGGCCAGACCATTGTACTTGTCATCCCCCCGCTATGCACTCGTCAAGGGCCGCTGTGATGGCCTGTCGGTCCATGTGCTGCCCAATGAAAACGAGTTTCTGCATGCGGTCGCCGTACGTGTCGTCCCAGTCCCGCTGCAGGTCGCGGTTGCGGCGCATCAAGTCGAGCAGCTCCTCGTCGGGCATCGTGGCGTACCACTGGCCGGTGTCGCGCAGCGAGACCTGCTTGCCCGCCTGCTCGAAGAGGTAGCAGGTGTCGGGTTCCGAGAGGAACCAGCAGATGCCTTTGGCGCGGATG
>CAJOHP010000202.1:865-4543 GCA_905234355.1 uncultured Prevotella sp.
GGCTCGCGACGGTAGTAGACGAAGGTGCTGATGCCGTACTCTTCGGCCTCACCCTCGTCGTCGTGATGATGGTGGTGGTGCTCCGATGCGTGATTGTGCGAATCTTCACTTTCCACTTTCCACTTTCCACTTTCCACTTCCTCGTCGTGGTGACCTTCGATTTCGTTGATCCATGTGGCCGACGTCGCCACCTTGTCGAAGTCGAAGAGGCCGGTATGGAGGATGCGGTCGAAGTCGATGTCGCAGTAGTCGCAGGGGATTATCTCTGCTTGGGGCTGCATGGCGCGGATGATCTCTCGGATGCGCCCCAGCTCGTCGCCGCTGACCTCGGAGGCTTTGTTCAGCAGGATGATGTTGCAGAACTCTATCTGCTGAATGACGAGGTTTTCGATGTCGTCCTCGGCGAGGCCGGGCTTGAGGAGATTCTTGCCGCTGCCGAACTCGTCGCGCATGCGGAGCGCGTCGACGACGGTGACAATGCTGTCCACCACAGGCACGCCGTCTCGGACATACTCGGGGCCCATGGTAGGCATCGAGCAGATGGTCTGTGCGATGGGGGCGGGCTCGCAGATACCGCTGGCTTCGATGACGATATAGTCGAAACGGCGCTGCGACGTGATGTCGCGCAGCTGCTCGACGAGGTCCATCTTCAGCGTGCAGCAGATGCAGCCGTTCTGGAGGGCCACGAGGTTGTCGTCTTTCTGGCCGACGATGCCGCCCTTCTCGATGAGGTCGGCGTCGATGTTCACCTCGCCCAGGTCGTTGACGATGACGGCGAAGCGGATGCCGCGACGGTTGGAGAGGATGCGGTTGAGCAGCGTCGTCTTGCCGCTGCCGAGGTAGCCGGTGAGTAATAAAACGGGTATTGTATTCATTGCGTTGGTGATTTATTCTTTGATATAGCTGTCGGGGCCGAAGAGGCGCTTCGCGTAGGGCGTGAGGTTGACGTGCTTCGAGAGCCAGAATATGGGCAGCACCACCGAGGGGATGCCGCAGGCGTAGGGCTGGATGTCGTAGAGGTCGTAACCGACGGTGATGTCGTTGCGGGCGCTGTCGATGAAAAAGCTGGCGGGCATGGGCATGCGGTCGGCACCCCGGTACTCGTCGAAGAGGCACTCGCGCACGTCGCGGTTGGCGTCGAGGTCGAAGATAGCGCGGGCGATGGCCTCGCAGAGCAGGTTAGTGTCGCTGACTAGGTCGGTGAGACGGACAACATTGCCGCTCTCCAGGTCGACGGTGAGCGTGTGCGACGAATATATGCCGTGTGCAGCTCCAGCACCGAAGGTCTCTATGCCGACGTGGAAGGTGGCCAGCGTGCTGTCGTGTGTGGCAGAGCAGCGGACGGCCATGTAGCTGTACTCACTGCTCTCGTCGAGGGTGTCGACTTTCTCGACATGCGGCGCCTCGCCGTCGTCAGTGTAGATGTAGGGTTTGGCGAGCCAGCTGCGGGAGGCCATGTCGACACCTGCGGAGGTGCTGTCGTCGAAGCAGAGCTTCATCAACTCGCGTTCAGCGTCGGCGGAGAGGAAGCCCTCGGCGGGCCATTCCACTTCGAGCACCTTCTTCAGTCCTATAGTGTCGCCCCAGGGCCCCATCTGTTCGTCGTAGCTCAGCAGGTAGCACTGCGTGGCGTTGATGGCGGTGGTGGAGAATTCTTTGTTGTCGTTGTGGCAGCCGGTCACGAGCAGGGCTGCGAGTGCTAAGGTGATTGTAAGTCGTTTCATAATTATTGTGAGTCGTTTCATAAAACCTTAAATCCTAAACCTTAAACCTTAAAGCTTAAACCTTAAACCTTAAACCTTAAACCCTAAACCCTAAACCCTAAACCTTAAACCCTAAACCTTAAACCTTAAACCTTAAACCTTAAACCTTAAACCGTAAACCTTAAACCTTACCCCCCTAACCGCTGACCGCTCCCCTTTGCAGGAACCGGTACTCGGTCTGTTCGAAATAGGTCTCGCCGGGACGGAGCACCGGAGACGGGAAATCGGGGTGGTTGGGTGCGTCGGGGAAGTTCTGTGCCTCAAGGCAGATGGCCGTCTGCACGTCGTATGGCCGACCCGACTTGCCGTTGTGGCGTTCCACCCAGTTGCCGGTGTACACCTGCAGACCCGGCATGGTGGTGAGGACCTGCATGGTGCGACCTGCGGCCGAGAGGACGGCTGCCGGCTGCAACTGGTGTGCGGGATTGGAACGGAGCACGAAGTTATTGTCGATACCACGACCCGGCCGGAAGAAAGGGTCGTCGATACGCTGTCCCACTACGGTCGGCTGGCGGAAATCCATAGGCGTCCCCTCGACGGGCACAATGGCGCCCGTGGGGCAAGCCGTGTCGTCGAAAGGCGTGTAGCTGTCGGCCAAAACCTGCAGCACATGGTCGTGTATGGTTCCACTGCCTTCGCCCTCGAGGTTGAAGTAGGCATGATTCGTCAGGCCCACCACCGTAGGCTTGTCGGACTGGGCCTCGTAGGTTATCAGCAGCCCGTTTTCGAGCGTGAGGGAATAGGTGACCCACACGTCGAGGTTGCCGGGATAGGACTCTTCGCCATCGTGGGAGCGGAGGTGGAGACAGAGGCTGGAAGGCGTCTGGCCCACCACGTCCCACACGCGCCGGTTGAAACCCACCATACCGCCGTGCAGTGAGTTAGGGCCGTTGTTCACGGCCAGCTGGTAGACCCTGCCGTCAAGCGTGAAACGGCCGTTCTTTATGCGGTTGGCGTAGCGCCCTATGATGGCGTTGAAATAGTGCTCCTGGGCGAGCCATTCGTCGATGGAGCCGAAGCCCAGCACCACATCGGTCATACACCCCTCGCCGTCGGGGACCTCAAGGCTGACAACCTTGGCCCCGTAGTTGGTTATCTGTGCTCGCAGCCCCTTGGGGCCGTGCAGCGTGGCAAGCGTCACCTGCTTGCCTTCATAGAGCTTGGAGAACTGACGTTGGTCGACCATAGACACGTGATGTTAAATATCCAATATGCGAGCGCCGTCGCCGATTTCGGCCACGTAGAAGTCGGGCGCGATGCCGGTGCGTGCCGCGTAGGCCTCGCCTACCCTCTCGACAAATGTCGGAACAGCCTCCTCGCGGACGAGCGACACCGTGCAGCCCCCGAAGCCGCCGCCGGTCATGCGGCTGCCAATCACCCCCCGCACCTTCCAAGCCTCTTCAGCCATAGCGTCAAGGTACGGACCGGTCACCTCATAGTCGTCGCGCAGCGACACGTGGCTCTCGTTCATCAGGCGGCCGAACCGCAAGAGGTCGCCCGCCTTGAGGGCCCGCACCGCGTCGACGGTGCGCTGGCACTCCGCCACCACATGCGCGGCCCGCCTGAGGACTACGGGGTCCTTTATGGCCTCCCGCAATTGGGCAAAACGCTGAGCGTCCAACTCGGCGAGGTTCTGCAACGAGGGGCTGCACGAGCGAAGCTGCTCCACGGCCTCGCGGCACTGGGCCACACGCTCGTTGTAGGCTCCGGAGTCGAGTTTGTGGGGCGAGTGGGTGTTGGCCACCACAAGCCGCACACCGTCCATCTGCAGAGGCACATACTCGAAGTCGAGAGTGGTGCAGTCGAGGTAGATGGCGTGGTCTTTGCGGCCGAAAGCCGATGCGAACTGATCCATGATGCCACAGCTGACGCCGGCAAACTCGTGTTCGCTCTGCTGGCCTATGCGTGCCAGGTC
>CAJOHP010000203.1 GCA_905234355.1 uncultured Prevotella sp.
GTAACGCCGTAAGCAAATCCCAAGCGAGGCATGTTTACTGCAGGGAATCTTGCTTGTCCGCTCGAGCTCCGCTCGCTTGTCTAACCTGAATTATTCATGGATATTATTAATTGCCAACGGCGTAACGCGAATAATCGTGAATGATACGTAAATGTCTCGTAAATATTTACGGAAAATTCACGGATCCTTCACGATTATTCGCGTAACGCCGTAAGCAAATCCCAAGCGAGGCATGTTTACTGCAGGGAATCTTGCTTGTCCGCTTGAGCTCCGCTCGCTTGTCTAACCAGAATTATTCATGGATATTATTAATTGCCTACGGCGTAACGCGAATAATCGTGAATGAAACGTAAATGTCTCGTAAATATTTACGGAAAATTCACGGATCATTCACGATTATTCGCGTAACGCCGTAGGCAAAAGGAAACAATGTGCTTTTATAACAATTACAGTGAATAATTCAGACTAAGCAAGATTCCCTACAGTCAATAAGCGCGTAGCCGATGTCTATAGTCTATAGTCTAAGGTCTAAAGTCTATAGTCTAAAGTCTGAAGTCTAAGGTCTGTGGGCTGTGCTATGGTCACACGGGTAGGTCGAAGGTGAAGGTGGAACCCTCGCCGAGCTTCGACTCCACGCTCACGGTGCCTCCGAGGCTGTAGGCCATGGTGCGGCAGATGCTCAGTCCGAGACCGGCGCCGGGGATGAACTCATCCACCTTGAAGAATCGCTCGAACACCCGCTCGTGATACTCCGGCGCGATGCCCTTGCCCGTGTCGCGCACCCAGATGTTCAGGCGGCCCTCCTGCGGGGCGTCGTAGCCCAGGATGATGTGGCCCGAGGCAGTGAACTTCGTGGCGTTCTGCAGCAGGTGCTTCACCACCTCGAGCACGCGGTTGTAGTCGGTGGTGATGGTCAGCTTGTCGGCAGCAAACATCGTGTTGAGCTCCACGCCCGGCTTCACCTCGCCGCGGTAGTGGTCGGCCTGCTCCTGTAGCAGCAGGTTCAGGTCGAACTGCGTCATGACCAGCTCCTCCTTGCCCGACTCCACCTTCGAGATGTTCACCACGTCGTCGATGATGAGCAGCAGCTTCTGTGTGTTCTCGTGGATGAGGTCCAGCAGTGCCTGTCGCTCGGTGGCGTCCTGCACGTCGGGCAGCACGCTGGTAAATCCGATGATGGCGTTGAGCGGCGTGCGTATCTCGTGGCTCATGTTGGCCAGGAAGGCCGTCTTCAGCCGGTCGCTCTCCTCGGCGCGGTTGCGCGCGTCGATGAGGTCCTGCTCCATCTGCTTGCGCTCGTCTATGCGCTGCGACGTGCCCACGATGTGCGAGGGCCGTCCGTCGGCGTCGCGCTCGGCCACGGCGGCGTAGCTCTCGCTCCAGTAGGTGCGCCCGGTGTTGCCCACCATCATGCGGTACTGCACGTGGCCCTCCTCGAGCGTGCCGTCGCACAGGTCGCTCACCACTTTGGCCACCTTTGCCCGGTCCTGCTCGACCATGGCGCCGAACAGGTCGAACGACGTGCCACCCGACGGCGGCACGTAGGTGTCGTTCTTATCGCGGAAGTCGGTGTCGAACGTGATCTCCTTCGTCTCGGGGTTGATGTGCCATGTGCTCAGGCGCATCGTCTTGAGCACGAAGTCATACTCCACGTTCTTCTTCTGTATCTTGCCCAGCTCCTGCAGCTCGTGGCGCAGCTCGCGGCCGCGCCGAAGCTGCCACACGATGGTGCATAAGGCCCCGACGATGGCCAGGGCGAGCAGCACAAACCAGAGGGCGCCCGAGTTGTCGGACCGGTCGGCGGTGTAGAGGAGTAGCTGTGTCATCTGCTGCAAAGATACGAAATAATTATGAAACGAGCATCGTCTTTCCTCTTTTTTTGCTAAAAAACGATGATTATGCCCGTTTTATTTTGCCGTTCACCCTTTTTAGCGTACCTTTGCAGGCAGATTTTTACTTTTCTTATGAATCAGCAATTCGACCTCATCGCCAAAACGTTCATGGGACTGGAACCTGTGCTGGCGAAAGAGCTGACCCAACTGGGGGCCAACAACGTAGAGATAGGTAGACGCATGGTGTCGTTTACGGGTAATAAAGAGCTGATGTATCGCGCCAACTTCGCACTGCGCACGGCGGTGAAGATACTCAAGCCCATCAAGCGCTTCAAGGCACAGTGTGCCGACGACGTCTACCGTGAGATCATGAAGATAGACTGGCACGACTATCTGGGCGACGACCGCACGTTCGCCGTCGATGCCGTGGTCTTCTCCGAGGAGTTCCGCCACTCCAAGTTCGTGAGCTACAAGGTGAAGGACGCCATCGTCGACCAGTACCGCGAGCGCACAGGCAAGCGTCCCAACATCTCGGTGGCCAACCCCGACCTGCGCCTGCACATCCACATAGCCGACGTGGCGCCGGGCCGCAGCGAGTGCACGCTCTGCCTGGACAGCAGCGGAGAGTCGCTGCACCGTCGAGGCTACCGGCAGGAGAGCGTCGAGGCACCGCTCAACGAGATTCTCGCCGCTGGCATGATACTCCTCACCGGATGGCAGGGCGACACCGACTTCATCGACCCGATGTGCGGCTCGGGCACACTGCTCGTCGAGGCGGCACTCATCGCACGCAACATAGCACCGGGCGTCTTCAGGAAGGAGTATGCCTTCGAGAAGTGGCCCGACTTCGACGCCGACCTCTTCGACCGTATCTATAACGACGACTCGCAGGAACGCGAGTTCACCCACCACATCTATGGCTACGACATCGACATGAAGGCCGTCAACACGGCACGCATGAACGTCAAGGCAGCAGGACTGACCAGCAGCATCACCATCGAGCAGCAGGACTTCAAGGATTTCCGACAGCCTCAGGAGAAGAGTATCATCGTCACCAATCCGCCCTATGGCGAACGTATCTCCACACCCGACCTCTTCGGAACGTACAAGATGATTGGCGAACGACTGAAGCATGAGTTCACGGGCAACGATGCCTGGATTCTCAGCTACCGTGAGGAATGTTTCGACCAGATTGGCCTGAAGCCCAGCATCAAGATTCCCCTGTTCAACGGCTCTTTGGAGTGCGAGTTCCGCAAGTACCAGATGTTCGACGGCAAGATGAAGATCTTCCGCTCGGAGGGTGGTACAGTGAAGACCGATGAAGAGAAACGGCAGATGGCCGAGAAGCACCGCTTCAAGAAGAATCGCGAGTTCAAGCAGCGCATAGAGGAGCAGGAGCAGAACGAGGACAGCGACATCCGCTCATTCACCTTCCACAAGCACACGCCGTTTGAGGAGAAGAAACCCAGGAGAAGAATTGAGTCTGACAAATACGGAAAGTCGGAACGCTTCGAGAAAGGGGAGAAATACGCTAAGAAGGATCGATACGGCAAGGCCGACGGACACGGAAAGCCAGGCCGTCCCAGCCGTCCCGCAAAATTCGGGAAAGCCGGTAAATTCGGAAAGTCAGGAAGAGATTTTGGCGAAAAACGTAACAGATTCGACGATGATGAAGATTAAGTCTCTACTCTTACTGTTAACACTTGCACTTCCCATCATGGCTCAAGACAAGCTTTTCACCTTAGAAGACCTGAACTTCGGCGGCACGAACTACCACGCCATGCAGCCCAAGAACATGTTTCTCACATGGTGGGGCGACCAGCTGGTGCAGACCGACGTGGAGGA
>CAJOHP010000204.1 GCA_905234355.1 uncultured Prevotella sp.
CTGCTGCCCGTGGTGGGCTACCAACGGCAACGCGGCTTCAGCGAGCTCATCTACGGCTGCGACGCGCGGCTCTACCTGCGCGACGACCCCTCGAACTACCTGGCCTTGAGCGCCGGCCTGATGGGGCGCCACGGTGACGCGGCCTCGGTGGACATCGCCGTGATGTGGCACGAGTGGACCTTCGCCTTCAGCTACGACGCCAACCTCTCGCGCCTGGCATCGGCCAGCCACACCCTTGGCGCTTTCGAGATCGGCGTGGTGTACATGCTGGCCAACCGCACGCCGAAGCGCACGTCGCTGCCCTGCCCTATTTTCTGAAGCCATGGAAAGCAGACAGCACATAAGGAACCTCATAGTCAGACTGACGGTTGCAGTCGGGCTGGTGTCCGCTTTCCACCTATCGCCGTTCGGCAGCGAAGCCCACGCGCAATACCGCGTGACGCATCTCGAGAAGCCCTACAACACCCCCGGCAGCGAGACGGGGGCCATACGTGTAGGCGACACCATACTAGCCTACAGCACCATGCAGCCATCCTCCGGACGCCGCAACAAGCACTTCGGCTTCGGAGGCTCGCAGACCATGCTCTATCAGGCCCGCATAGCCCGCAACGGCAAGGTGGCCCGGCCGCGGCCGAGCCGCTGGGGCCTCAACAGCAGACGCGACCACACGTCTAACCTGGCCATCGACCCGCTGACCCACGACCTCTACTTCACACGGTGTGCGATGGACCGCAGCGACCTGCGGTGCGACATCTGGTGGGCCCGCAAGCAGAGACGCGGGTGGGACGAGCCGAGGCGACTGGGTGGCGGCGTGAACCTGCGCGAGCACACAGCCACCCAGCCCGCCGTGGGACGGGTGGACGACACGACAGCGATACTCTACTTCGTCAGCGACCGGCCGGGCGGCATGGGCGGCATGGACATCTGGTATGCCCTCGTGCGCAACGGCACGGCCGAAGAGCCCGTGAACCTGGGGCCGCAGGTGAACACCGCGGCCGACGAGATAACGCCCTTCTACGACCAGCGCAACGGGGTGCTCTACTTCAGCAGCGACCGGGCGGGCGGCAAGGGCGGCCACGACGTCTACTGCGCCGTGGGGCGCCGCAACACCTGGCGGGCCGCCGAGCCGGTGTGCGGATGCCTCAACAGCGAGCAGAACGACATCTACTTTGCCGTCACGGACCACGACAGCACCAGCGGCATGCCCACGGCGGGCTACCTCAGCAGCAACCGTCCGGACAGCTACTACGTGACCGACTCGCTGTGCTGCTACGACATCTACCGCTGGGAGATAGACAGCACTCAGCTGTACGTCGCCCCACCTGAGCCAGCCGACACGGTCGACACGGCGAGCCTCACCCCGCAAGTGGCGGAGCGCAGCCCCTTCATGTTCCCGCTGATGCTCTACTTCCACAACGACGAACCCGACCCGCGCAGCCGCGACAGTGTGACCGAGACGAGCTACACCGACTGCCAGCGTCGATATGCCGCCCTGCGCAACGACTACCTCTCGCACCAAGCCACAGCCGAGGATTCGGCCCGGATGGCGACGTTCTTCGACACCTGCGTCGTGGGCAACTACCACAGGGTGGAAGCACTATTCGACTACATCGAAGAGCAGCTCGACGAAGGCCATACGGTCCAGATCACCGTGAAGGGATTCGCCTCGCCGGTGTTCACCGACGACTACAACCGCATGCTCTCGGCCCGACGTATCGGGTCCGTTATAAATATGATACGTGCGTGGCGAGGCGGCATGTTCGCCGACGCCATGGAGGACAAGCGCTTGACGCTGGTGCTGAAGCCCATGGGCATCGACAGCAAAAGCACACAGACGGCGCCGAACGACCCCGTCTACAGTCTCCAGTCCGCCATGGCACGCCGCATAGAGATTCTCGACTGCGAGGTGCAGTGATTTTTTTCTCTTTTCTTTGTAAGATTACGACATGTGGTGCGTCATATATGTATAAACAACCCACGACAACTACATGAGGCAAGACACGTTCCTGAAGCACATACTCCCCCTGCAGCCGAGGCTGCAGCTGGTGGCCGAGCACCTGCTCGGGTCGGCTGACGAAGCCGAAGACGCTGTGCAGGACGTAGTGGCGGCGCTGTGGGAACGCCGCGAAGAGCTTGACAGGCTGCTCAACATGGAGGGATACGCCATGAACAGCATCCGCAACCACTGCCTGACAGTGCTGCGGCGCCGGAAACCCACCGTTCAGCCGGAGAGCATAGGCGACTACAGCGACGACGAGGCCGCCCACGAGGCCGCACTCACAGAGGAGCGAGCAGCAATGCTCGACACGATGATGTCCAGACTGCCCGAGGTGCAACGCAGAGCCATACAGATGAGATACATAGACCAGCTGACCCACGAGGAGATGCAACGCAGGCTGAAGATGTCGTCAAGCAACGTATACACAACCCTATCGCGCGCCATGAGCGCGCTAAAAGCCATGAGAGATGGAAGATAAAGAATTGCAAGAACTGTTCGCCGCCAAGCGAACCGCCGAGGCCAACCGCAAGAGGCAGGAGAGGCTTTCCGCCATGATAGGCGCCAAAGACAAGCATTCACGCCCGCTGTGGCCCGTATGGGCCGGAGCCGTGGCTGCCAGCGTGGCACTGCTTGTAGTGGCCCTGCCGATGGCAAAAGACCACGGGGAAGGCAGTCCAGTGCAGGTGGCCAGCATCGAGACCGCCAATGTGCCGGCACAGGCGCCGCAAAACGCCACGGATGCCGTCAAAGCATCAATCCCCGCAAGCGTTGCACCCAAGAAAACAACGTCACCCATACCCGCACCCACACCCATAGCGCAAGAGGACGCCACGCCGCAGACAGATGAACGGCCAACCGAGCCGATGGTTGCCGAACCTGCCGTTGACCCAAAGGAAGAAGAGACGATAGCACCCATGCCGCGTGTGATGCGGCGCACCAGCACCATGCTGGCCTGCACCGACGGATGCCCCGAACCGGCAGACTACAAAGAGCCCTCCAAGAGGCACTCACATATAGAATTCTTCAGCAGCCAGCAACTTGCCGAAGCAACAGCATACACCATCACGTTCAACAAATAATCACAACGACATGAAGACACATATTATCACCCTTGCGCTTTGCCTGACAGCGTTCGCCGCACAGTCACAGACCGAATACATCGTCGACCAGCCCCTCGGAGGGCAGATAAAGACCATCGAGGTCCAAGAGGGATGGAATGTCCGCCTGGTGCACGACAACATGAACATGGTGAGCATCGTCACACCATGCGAATACTACTTCACCGAAGGCAACGAGCCCGAAATATGCAAACTCACCCCCGATGGCAAGCTGGGGATTCACGAAAACCATTCCATGCCAGTCGGCACAGTGGTGGAGGTGCACTACAGCGAGCCGATCGGCCATCTGTGGCTCATGCCCAGAGCCACAGTCAGCGCCGACACGCTGCTGATGCTCAGCCAACCGAAGACGGTCTACGATGGCAAAATCATACTGCGCAACCGTGCCGTCTTCAGCGCCGACTACATCGGGTGCAATAGCGACCTAACGCTCAGCCTCGACAGCAATGCCACCGCCCACGTGGGCACCATCAGCGACCCGCAGCTCAAGATTCTGGTCGTGAAGAAGGGGAATTGGTATATAAGGACTGCCCCCAGCGCTTCCTCCAAGGC
>CAJOHP010000205.1 GCA_905234355.1 uncultured Prevotella sp.
GTTGCCAGCAGGGCGGCGACGGGGATGGTGAGCAATAGGAGTGTTTTCTTCATCGCTGTGCTATTTTTTCTTGAACTTGGTAATCATGTCTATGTCGTTGGGTTCGGGGTCGTCGGGGATGTAGGTGACCTTCAGGAAGGCGGTGTCTTTGAGGAAGTCGATGCTTCCCACCTGCACCTTGACGATGTCGAGTCCTGTGCGCTCGCGCAGGTCGGCGAGCAGCTCTTCGCGGCGCTCCGGGTGTATGAGGGCTATCTTCTCGTAGGTGATTATCTTGTTGGCCTTGCGGTTGAACATGCCCACAGCTTCGAGCACCCATATTATCAGTATGAACAGCACGTTGACGGCAGCGAACGAGGCGTAGCTGGTGGCCATGCCGGCTCCGTTGATGATGCTGATGGCGATGAGCACAAAGAGGTACGTCATCTCGCGGATGGGCAGCTGCTCGGTGCGGTAGCGTATCATGCTGAAGATACCGAAGAGGCCGAGTGCTATCCCCACCTCCACATTCATATTCTGCAGGTTGTAGAGTATGAAGAAGATGGCCGTCGAGAAGAGCATATAGGTGAAGTAGTAGTCGCGACGGCGGCTCTTGCGGTAGTAGAAGAAGTGGGTGACTATCCAGCACACCAGCAGGTTGATGCCGAAGAGGATGAGGAGTCTCAACAATCCCGGACCGTCGAAAAGGGGCAGCCCCAGGAAGTCGACGGGATCCTCTTCTGCACTGCCGAACTGTGCGGCGATGGCGGGGTCGAATGTTTCTTGTAACAGTTTCATATTACTACAGGGGTTTTAAGTTTCTCAATATACAGGAGTTTCTGTTTGAAGCGGTTGTATTTAGCCTCCGGGTCGGTGAGGGCGGTCCCGATGCAGTATTTGCTCATGCGGCGCGGCAGGATGTGCATCTCGTGCAGCGCCCGCTCGATGTCGGAGAGGGGGGCGCCCACTTCGTGCTTCACCTCTATGACCAGCAGATGGGCGATGTCGGCGTCGATACCGGTGGCGCGGTTGTGGAAGGTGATTCCGCGGTCTATGGTGATGCGCTCGCTCATGCCTTTGTCCACAAGGGTGATGCGCTCAAAGCGGTTTTCGAGGCACTCGTGGAGGGTGGCGACGGGATAGGGGGTGTTCTCGTCGACGAACTGCTTGACTTCCGGCACCTCCAGGCAGCGGTCGAACTGCTCCACCCCGATGGGGATTCTCACCTTGCGGGTCTTCTTCTTGTTGTTCTTGTTCTTGATTTCGAAGAAGGTGGTGTCGGTGGCCCGGTAGGTGCGCACGCGGAGCTTCTGGCGGTTGAGCTTCTTGTTGTGGTGCATGGTGTACATGTCCAGCCCCTCGGTGTCGAAATAGAGCGTGCGGTAGGGTGCCAGCGGGTTGCCCTCGATGTGCTGGACGTAGTAGCCCTCCGCTATCCGCGACAGGAGTTCTTCCAGCTGGAGGGCCGAAGCCATATACTTCTGGTCCACCCGGCTCATGAGCTTCACGGCCTTCATGTCGTCGAGCCCGATGGGCGCCATCTGGTCAAGGACGCTCATTTGTAGCTGTATTCGAAGGTCTTGGTGCTTTCCAGCTTGCCGTTGGGCTTGTAGTTGTACTGCACCTTGCGCGTTCCGTCTTCGTTGTACTCGAATTTCTTGATGCGCTGCACGTGGTTCTTGTCGTCGTACTCTATCTGCCGGGCGCACTTGGTATTGGTCCCCTCGTACTCGTAGACGGTGCGTTTCTTCTGCCCGTATGAGGCATACTCTATTTCCTCGACCTTGCGGCCTTCGGCGTCGTAGGTGACCACATTGTCGAGGTAGGGCGTGTGGGAGCCCTGCTTGGTGTTCCACTCTTTGACCACGAGGTTCTTCTTGCGCTCGCGCTTGCCGCCCTTCTCCTGGGCAAACACGGTACCGCCAATGAGGCACAAGGCAATCATCAAAACGATTTTTCGGTCCATTCTCATGTTGTTTCTCTTTTTATAGATGTAGTTTACAATACTTTGTGCACCCCCACACTGCAGCCGGTCCGACAGCAAAAGTAGGCATATTCCGTCATTCGGGTTCTCCAAATAGCGCCAAAAGATAGCATAATAATGGCGTTTCCGTAAAAAAGCGTATCTTTGCACAGCAAAAAAGAGGACACGATGAACAGTAGCAACAGCACTATATCACTCAACGAGAGGGAGTTCCTGGCGGAGCCGGCGATGGTCAGATACCGTCGTTCTGAGCCCGGCGGCATGCAGCTACCACAGCAACGGCCGTTCTTCACGGCCAGCGACCGGCTGACGGTAATCGACGAGGGGGAGATAGGCATCAGTGTCAACGCCCATCCTTTCCTGCTGACGGCGGGCCAGCTGCTGTACACGGCGAAGGGGAGCATCGTGCTGATAAGCCGCGAGAGCGAGGACTTGGAGCTTCGGAGCTGCCGGATAGACGTAACGCCCAACGGGCAGGTGCATCCTCACCACCGTGTGTTCGAGACGGACGAGGGGCTGAATGAGCGGCTGGAGCACTACCTGGAGCTGATAGGCATCTACGGCAACAGCCGTCCGGCCACCACGAAGCCACTGCAGCAGGCCCTGCTGGCCGACATCTTCGGGTCGGGCAGGGTGGTGGAGACGGTGAGCCACCCTTCGCACGGACAGCGTCTCTTCAACCGGTTCATCGAGTTGGTGGGGGAGCAGACGGCGGTGCGGCGCGATGTGGAGTACTACGCGACGCGGCTCCACGTGTCGGGCTCGCAGCTGATGAAGACGGTGAGGCGGACGAGCGGGCGGACGGTGCTGGAGTGGATAGACCTGCGGACGGTGATGCAGGCAAAGGCTCTGCTGTCCTACAGCGACAGAACGGTGGCAGAGGTCGGGTACGAGGTGGGGATGGAGGACGCGAACTACTTCTCGCGCTACTTCAAGCGCCAGACGGGCCTCACCCCGACAGAATACCGTAAAGGCGAGAACTGAAGAGAGCGTGTGGGGGAAGAGCGGCGGAAGTGGGCCCCCTCCGAAGCGCAGCCTCTCTACCCCCTCTCTACCCCTACTCTACCCCCTCTCTACAGTCCGCTGTCTGCTAACTGCTGACCGCTGACCGCTGTCTGCTGTCTGCTAACCGCTGACCGCTGACCGCTGACCGCTAACCGCTAACTGCTGTATTCTTAACTATTGGCTTAACTACTGAACTACTGTCTACTGTCTACTAACACTTAACACTTATAACATTTCAGCTATAGCCTCATCGACGGCGCGCATGGGGTCGGTGGGTTCGAAGCGGCGTACCACATGGCCGTTGCGGTCGACGAGGAATTTGGTGAAGTTCCACTTGATGTCGGGGTTGCGGTCGTAGAGGCTGTCCTGAGCGCGGAACATGCGGTCGAGGTAGGCGCCGCGCGGGTCGGTGGTGTCGAAGCCGGCGAAGGGAGCCTGCGCCTTTAGCCAGGTGAAGAGGGCGTCGGCGCTGTCGCCGTTGACGTCGATTTTGGCCATCTGAGGGAAGGTGGTGTTATAGGTACCGGTGCAGAAGGCGTGGATTTCGTCGTTGGTGCCCGGGGCCTGGGCGCCGAACTGGTTGCAGGGGAAGTCGAGGATTTCGAGGCCGCGGCCGTGGTATTTGAGATAGAGTTTCTGGAGCTCTTCGTACTGGGGTGTGAAGCCGCACTGGGT
>CAJOHP010000206.1 GCA_905234355.1 uncultured Prevotella sp.
CGTAGCTGAGCGTGTCGACGGTGAAGAGGGTGTCGAGGGTGACGGTGTAGCCTATCTTCATCTTCTTCGGGTTCTTCTGCGGCACTTCGGTGAAGGCGACGTCGCCGTGCATGTAGCCGTGGCTGCGCAGCACCGACTGTGCCACGGAGGCGCGCAGCGTGGGGTTGACCTTGCTCATGAGCACGGGGGGCTTGCCGAAGGACTTGTTGAGCCACTGCTTGAACTTGCCGCTGGAGCCTTCGGCGTAGTTCCATATCCAGAGTCCGTAGGGGAAGGGTGTGCGGTAGTAGCTGGAGCCGAAGAGGGCGCCGTTGGGTGCTGTGGCGAGTGCGGCCTCTATCTCGGCCTTGGTCTCCTCGAAGTGGTCGCCCGGCTCGTAGTGGCGGTAGTCTATCCTGGTGAGTCCCACGAAGAGCTGGTCGTCGTCGGGTATGAGCTTGGTGGTGCTGCACGAGGCGAGCAGCACAGCGGCGGCGAGGGCGCATAGCAGGTGCAGTGACGGTGTCTTATCTGGTCTCATGCTGGGTGGTGTTTGTGGTGTCGGCCCTGTGGCTGTGTGCTGCCGCGGGGATGGTGTCGTGTGGGGGCCGTGTGGCGGTGTGTGTGCTGTCGGTGCGCTGCCACTGCTGCATGCTGCGGCTGGGGAGCGGCTGCCGCCGGTCGCTGCGCCAGAAGCGGAAGATGTCCCAGAAGTTGTCGAGCTGCCGCTTCCAGATGAATCCGCCGCCATACTCGCCGGTATAGCCCTCGAGCCAGTCGTAGACGTTCTGGTTGTAGAAGAGTGTGACATACTGGTTGCTAGTGGGTGAGAGGCGGTACTCCATGGCGACATTGTCGAAGAAGGACTGGTTCTGACCCATGTGTGCCTCCTGTCCGCTGCTGACCTTGCCGCCTATCTGCACCTTGAGGCGGTTGTTCCAGAAGCGCTTGGCAAACTTGAAGGAGTAGTCGGTGTGCATCTGGCCGGAGGCGTCGGTGGTGTTGTCGATGCCTATGTTGAGGTCGAGCGTCTTCAGGGCGTTGCCCGTGATGTTGTTGATTTCGCTCTGGAGGAAGGAGCTGAGTGCGGAGTTCATGGAGAAGCCGCTGGTGTTGCCGTCGGCGAGGTACATGCCCGTGGTGAGCATGGTCACGGCGAGCTTGCCGCGCTGCTCGGCGCTCATGGCGGCGAGCTCGTTGGCCACAGCGTTGTCTTCGGGTGCGGCGATGATAAACTCCAGTCCCATGTCGCGCAGTGTCTTGGTGATGACCACGCCGCAGTCGAACGTCACGCTGCGTGGCTGTGTGCCCTCTTCGGCCACGCTGGCCTTTGTGCGCTCGGTGGCTGTGATGTTGAGCCGCGGGTTGTCGGGCGGCCCGTTGAACTCTACGTAGCTGCCGTCCTGTATGCTGAAGGTCTTCAGGGGTATGACGGGCAGCGAGTATTTCATCTCGCCGCTGGTGAGTGTGTAGCGTCCGGTCATGCTGATGCCGTCGCGGTCGTACTTCATGCGCAGGGTGCCGCCGCCGAAGAGGTCGACGTAGTTGCTCTCGTCCACGTTGAGTGCGCAGAGCACGTGGGCGCCCTCGTCGATGCTGAGCGTGAGGTCGGCGCTCAGACCGTCGGGCGTGGGCCGGTCCACCTTGACGTCGGTAGAGTCGGAGAACTCGGTGAACTTGACCAGCTCGTCCATGCGGTTGTCGGTGGAGAGCGGCGAGTCGAGGAGGATGTAGGTGAGGTCGGTGTTGCCCAGCACGTCGAGTCGTCCGCGCATGCTGAGGCGGTCGAGTCGTCCGCTCATGCGTGCGAAGAGGTTGACGAAGGCCTTGCCATAGGCTATCGACTGCTTGGTCTGCCGTGAGTTGACGAGCTGGAAGTTGCGTGCCCTCATGCGCATGTCCATGGTGACGCGCTCGGTGTTGTGGAAGTCTATGTTGCCCATGATGTTGAGGGGCTCGTCGTTGTGGGCATACATGGTGAAGTTTTCGAGCAGCAGCTGTGAGTTGACGATGCGCACGGGGTCGTCGTCGAAGCGCAGGCGGACGCCGTAGGGCACGCTGTGCAGTGCGGCGGAGTCGAGGTAGACCTCTCCGTCGACCTTGGGTGTCTTCATCGATCCCACGACGGTCATGTCGCCCTCGGCATATCCCTCGAAGCCGATGAGCTGCTCGGGTATGAAGCCGTTGACGAGTGCCATGGGGAAGTGTGTGAGCCGCAGGCTGGCGTTGAGGTGCCCGTCGCCGTCGCCCAGGTATTCGCCCTTGAGGCTGCCCACCTCCTTGTCGCTCAGCAGCAGGCGTCCCTGCACGGCGTGGGTGTCGTCTTCGCGCTGCAGATAGACAAACTCGGCGCCCACGTCGCCTATGGGGCACTGCTCGTAGGTCATCTGGCGCACGTCCATGTCGGTGGCCACGGAGACCTGCTTCTGCTGGTCCATCACGAGGTGGTAGTCGCCGTTGAGCTCGCCGGTGATGCGGGGCACGTAGGGTATGGCTGCGGTGAGCTTGTCGAGGTCCATGCGGTGCAGGCTCACGGTGAGGTCTTGCAGCAGGGTGCTGTCGCGGCTCTCGCTGTAGACCTTCACGCCGGTGCCGTCGTCGGCGATGAGGTCGACCTTGGCCTCGAGCTTCAGGTTCTTGTGCAGCAGGAGATAGTTGTCGCTGTTGAGGGTGAACTCCTTGTAGCCTATGGTGGGCCGTTCGGGCACGAGGTGGAAGCGCAGCCCGTCGTGCACGATGCTGACCGTGGAGCCCAGACGCAGGCCCAGCCGTCCTTTCTCGTCGTAGAAGCGTGTGCCCACGACGGCGCCGCTGTCGTAGAGGCGCCCGTCGAGGAGGGCGCGGAAGACGAACTGCGGGTTTTTCCGTCCGTTGGCCACCACGCCGCTGTAGCTCAGCCCGCCGTCGGTGTGGCGCAGGTCCAGGCGGATGGTGTCGATGAGCGTGGAGTCGGCATTGAGCCCGAAGAGGTGGGCCTGCCCGTTGAGTCCTCGCTCGGGCGAGCAGGTCAGGTCGACGAGCAGGTCGCGGTACTTGATGTTGGCCGACGAGCGCAGGAAGTTGGCCACGGGGTTGTCGTTGCCGCTGGTGATGTAGAGGCGCATGCGTGGCAGCATGGTGGTGAGGTGCGTCTGGTTGAGCGTCTTCACGTCCATCTGCCTCTCGAGTGTGTCGGCGATGGCCTGCAGGCGGTCGGCCAGCGACAGGTAGCCCCCCTGTGCGTCCATCTTCAGGATGAGGTTGCCGCTCTGCAGGCGTGCCAGCGTGGTGTCGCGTGTGGTGTGCAGCAGCAGGCCGATGTCTTCGGGGCGGTAGACCTTCATGGAGTCGCGTATGTAGAGGTCGGCAATGAGGCCGCTGAGGTGGTGCTGCTCCTTGAGGTTGCTGCTGATGTCGATGTGTCCACATCCGCCCACGAGCAGCGGGTCTTCCACGAGACGTAGCGCCTGCAGGTCCAGGCGGTGCAGGTCGGCAGCGACGGTGGCGCGCAGGTCGCCGGTGCCGAGGAGGGCGTCGGCGGTGATGGTGCCCTGGAGCAGCCTGTTGTGGCCGCTGAGGCGGGCCAGGGCGTGGCCGTCGCTGAGGCGGGCCGCGGCCTGCACGGAGTCGATGCCGCAGTTTTCGATCTTCGGAAACCAGTGAGAA
>CAJOHP010000207.1 GCA_905234355.1 uncultured Prevotella sp.
GGCGATGCTGGGCATCAGAATCATCAAGCCAGACGGCACCGTCAGGGAGGTCAGCACCGACGACTACGTCCGTACGGCAGAAGGCCGGAAGGGCAAGGAGGAGCGGAGCAAGCTGGCCGTGCCCGACCTGCAGGTGGGCGACCTGATGGACGTCTTCACCTACTCCGTCAGCCAGCTCAACGAGCGCAGCACCAACCCCTTCGTTTTCCGCTTCCGCGAGCACTATCCCCTGCTCTCATATCAGGTACACTGCGTCATCGACCCCACGATGACCACCCAGTACCGCACGCTCAACGGTGCGCCCGACTTCAGCCAAAGTACCGACGAGAACGGCAACATCGTGCTCGACGTGCAGACGACAAAGGCCGCCGAGGCAGAACCGTCGTTCTGGTATGAGCCGTCGAGCCAGACGCCGATGACCATGCTCTACATCACTGGTCGCTACCTGAAGGGGCAGTGGGCACCGCCCTCGACAGTGAAGAAGGGCCTGCAGGCCAGCCCCGACTACCAGCTGATAGTCGACGACGACAAGGCTTTCCTGAAGAAGACCAACTACGAGCGGGGCGGACTCTCGGGCAAGGAAGCCACGCAATGGAAGAAATACTGCGACGAGCTGGCCGCCATGAACCTGCCGAAGGAGGAGCACGTGGCACGCCTCTACACCGGACTCTACTACCACCTGCTGTTCAGCCGGACGGGCAGCATGAACGCCGGCGTCTTCCTGGCGATGCTCCGCCAGGCGATGCTCAAGGCCGGCATCGTCGGCCATCCGCTTTTCACCACCGACAATGCACATGAGCCCATCGACCAGCTCATCAGCTATGGCAACACCACCTGGGGACTCTACGTGAAGAGCATTGACAAGACGCTCTTCGCCCCGACCTACGAGATGGCGCCCTTCACCGTGCCCTCGCAGCTGCAGGGGCGGAAGGCCGTCGTCGACAACGGCATCGACCAGCTGATGACGTTGCCGCAGAGCACGGCCGACGACAACACCGAGACCGTCGCCCTGAAGGCCACGCTCGACGGCACCACGCTCTGCTGCCGCCGGGAGGTCAGAGCCACGGGGGCGTCGAAGGAGCCCTGGTGCAGGACGTTCGCATTGACCGAGGACCTGCTGGCTGCCTTCAACCGCTACTTAGGGACCGACAAGACGCTTGAGGACCTTGTCGGCAAGAAGGAGCGCGACGACATGGCGGAATGGCGGCGCCTGCAGCGCGAGAAGGAGCGGAAATACTACGAGGCTGAGGCCGAGGAATACCATGGCACCGAGGTTAGCGACGTCAGGGACTACGGCACCGACTGCATCGGCTTCCGCGCCGACAGTTCGCAGTTCCGTATGCACACGGCCTATAAGGTTGACGGACTGGTGAAGCGAGCCGGCCCCGACCTGGTGCTGTCAGTGGGGCGGCTCATTGCCCAGCAGCGTAAGATTGAGGGCAATGACCGCCAGCGCACCGACGATGTCGTCTATGAGTTCAGGGCTTCCAACGTGCGCTATGACGTTGAGGTCGGGCTGCCCGAGGGCTACACCGTGACGCCCGAGAGTCTCCAGCCGCTTAACACGGCGGTCGCGACCAGTTGCGGACGTTTCGAGGCCAAGGCCGAGGTGAGTGGCGGCCGGCTCCGTCTGACGGTCGTCAAGCGCTATGAGCACGCCCGCGAACCGGTGGCCAACTGGTCCCGGATCCTGGAGTTCGTCGATGCTGCCACGAAGTTCAACGCCATGCAGGTGGTGCTCACCCGACAGTAGAACCGGCAGAACAGGTCACCCGAAACCCGCCGCCTTTTCTCCAAAACCCGCCGGGTTTCACTCAAAACCCACCGCCTTTTTCCCAAGACCCGCCGCCTTTTTACTCAAAAGGCGGCGGGTCTTGTCAAGGTGTCGGTTCAAGTGTCGGTTCCCCCCTTCCGAGGCCGTTGTGATGCAGCTTTCTCGCTGAATCTCCCCCTGCTTTCTCCTATTATAGTTGTCATTCGCACTTTTTACCCTACACTTCCGACACTTCCTACACCTAAGAAAATTCAACAGGTGTAGGAAGTGTCGGAAGTGTAGGGTGTTTCCAGTGATTCATAACCAGTGCTGCAATTCGTCGATGGACGTGGCCACGCGGATGTACTGTCGCCACTCGCCACGCACCATGCCCTGGCTTTGCAAGTCGTCGAGCAAGGCGATGAGCGGGTTCCAGAAACCTTTCAGGTTGTAGAGGATGACCGGCTTCTGGTGGTAGCCGATGGTGGCCGAGGCCGCGACGGTGAAGACCTCGTCGAGGGTGCCGATGCCGCCGGGCAGCGCCACGAAGACGTCGGCCTGGTCCATCATCAGCTGCTTGCGGTCGGAGAGGTTGTCGCAGGGAATGTCTATATCTACATAATCGCTCAACCGCCCCGCCTTCTCAACGATGGTGGGCACTATACCTATTGTCCGGCCACCCGCCTCATGAGCAGCACGTCCCAGGCACTCCATCAGTCCCTGGTTCACGCCGCCATAAACAACGTCGTGACCACTCTCAGCCAGCCAGCGTCCCAGCTCCTCCGTAGCCGCGAAGAACGCCGGGTCAATCTGCTCATTGGCAGAACAAAACACACAAATCTTCATAATGTTTGCAAAGTTACGAAAAAATTTCGTATCTTTGCAAGCAAGATGAAAAGTTTTGAAGAATTAGGTGTCTGCGGAGAGATTCGCCGCGCCATCGAGGAAATGGGATTTGTACAGCCCATGCCTGTACAAGAGGCAGTAATTCCCTATCTGCTGGAAGTAAGCCAACAGGAAGCCGGGGAGGGTCCGGCAGTGAAGCGCGACGTCATCGCGCTGGCCCAGACGGGCACCGGCAAGACGGCGGCTTTCGGCATACCCCTGCTGCAGCGGATTGACACATCAGACCGTAATACGCAGGCGCTGGTGTTGAGTCCGACGCGTGAACTATGCCTGCAGATAGCTGACGACCTGCGCGACTTCTCCCGCTATATGGACGACATCCACATCGAGGCCGTCTATGGCGGTGCAGCCATCGAGCCGCAGATGCGCGCACTGAAGAAGGGTGTACAGATAATCGTGGCCACGCCCGGCCGTCTCATCGACCTGAAGAACCGCGGCTATGCCCACCTGGAGGAGGTGACGAACATCGTGCTCGACGAGGCCGACGAGATGCTGAACATGGGCTTCTCAGACAGTATCAACGACATCTTTGAGTCGCTGCCGGAAGACCACTCCACGCTGATGTTCTCAGCCACGATGAGCCGCGAGGTGGAGCGCGTGGCCAAGAAATACCTGAAGGACTACGAGGAAATCGTGGTGGGCTCGCGCAACGAAGGAGCCGAGAACGTGAACCACATCTATTATATGGTACACGCGAAGGACAAGTACCTGGCCCTGAAGCGCATCGTGGACTACAACCCGAAAATCTTCGCCATCATCTTCTGCCGCACGAAACTGGAGACGCAGGAGGTGGCCGACAAGCTGATACGCGACGGCTACAACGCCGAAGCCCTGCACGGCGACCTCTCACAGCAGCAGCGCGACCTGACGATGCAGAAGTTCCGCCAGCACACCGTGCAGCTGCTCGTGGCCACCGACGTGGCCGCTCGCGGACTCGACGTGGACGACCTGACCCACGTC
>CAJOHP010000208.1 GCA_905234355.1 uncultured Prevotella sp.
ATCCCGGCACCCTTCGCCATGGAAGAGTGCCGGGAAAGCTATAAGGCCAATCCGTCAGGATGCTCAGAGCGTGGCGGCTGCAATCCACTCGTAGACGCAGGAGCAGATGCCGAAGAGGCAGATGCCCAGGGTGCAGATAACGAGCGAAAGCTTGGTGGCCCCATCGGTGCGGAAGGTGGGCAGCGGGTGCTCTTCCTTGGTGATATACATGGCCTTGACGATGAGCAGGTAGTAGTACAAGCTCACCACCGTGTTGACCAGGGCGATGAACACCACGAAGTAGGGCCAGAACGGTTCGGCATTATGTCCCTGGACCCCGGCGAGGAACACGAAAAACTTCGAGAACATGCCGGCAAAGGGAGGTATGCCGCCCAGTGAGAAGAGGGCCAGTGTCATGAGGAAGGCCAGCTTCGGGTTGGTCTGATACAGCCCGTTGTAGGCGGCCATCTGCGTGGAGCCGCCATTGTGCTCGACAGCCGAGATGACGGTGAACACGGCCATGTTGGCCACGACATAGACCAGCACATAGAACGTGAGCGCCGTGGCCCCCATCTGTGCGTCGCCGCCTATGACGGCAAGCATGATGTAGCCAGCCTGCGAGATGGAGGAGAAGGCCATGAAGCGCTTCAGCTCTTTCTGCCGGATGGCAAAGAGATTGGCCACGGTGATGGAGAGCACGATGACAATCCAGAGCAGAGGGTTCCACACGTCGGCCATAGCGCCAAACACCTTGTGCAGGATGATACACAGCGTCAGGGCGGCGGCACCCTTGGACACGACACTCAGATAGCCCGTCACGGGTGTGGGGGCACCCTGGTAGGTGTCGGCCGTCCAGAAGTGGAAGGGCACAAGCGAGATCTTGAAGCCCAGACCTGCAAAGAAGAACACCAGTCCCATGATGGCGAGCGGCGTCACGGCTGAAAGCGCCTGGCTCACATTGTCGAAGTAGAGCGAGCCCGTGGCGGCATAGACAAAGGAGATGCCGAAGAGCATCACGCCACTGCTGAACGTGGCCACGAGGATGTACTTGGCAGCGCCCTCGGCCGAGTGCTTCACTGTCTTGTCGAAGGCCACGAGGCAGGCCATGGGCACGGAGGCCATCTCCAGGCCCAAGAAGAACATGAGGAAGGAGCCTGACGACATCATCACATACATGCCGAGCAGGGTGGACAGCACGAGCAGAAAGAACTCGCCGCAGTACTTGGCGTTGGTCTCCAGCCACGTGCGCGACATGACGACCACGACCAGGGTGCCTGCGGTAAGGATGATTTTCATCACACTGACCATCGGTGTCACCTTATAGATGCCGCCGAAAGCCTCGGAAGGCTCCTGCAGGCCGAAGAGCAGACAGGTCTGCAGGAGCAGCGCCCCTACGGCCAACGTCCACAGCTTAGGGAGTTTCGACTCACTCTTCGTCAGGCAGAAGTCAGCAAAGAATAGCACAATGAGCTCAAGGACGAGGAAGGCCTCGGGCATCATATCGAGAAATTGCGAATAATTCATCATCTGTGTTCGTTATTACGATATTACGTTTTGTTTCGTTATTTCAGCACCCTCGCTTACATCACGCCAATGGAATGCAGGATGTGGCCGGCACTCGGTGATATGACGTCGGACACCCAGAAGGGGAACGTGCCAAGTCCAGCCACACAGAAGATGAGGCAGATGACGGCGACGCGCTCGTCCCAAGTGGCGTCGGTAAGCTCGAGGAAGTGCTTGTTCTCTACTTCGCCATAGAGTATCTTGCCCACGACACGCAGGATATAGACAGCGGTGACGACGATGGACATGCAGGCAATGATGGTGCACACCATACGGAACGAATTGTTGGGGTCGCCCACCTGCGTGTCGGCACCAAAGGAGCCCACGAAGATGGTCATCTCGGCTATGAATCCCGAGAAGCCTGGCAGGCCTAGGTTGGCCAGGCCGGCTATGACATAGCCCACTGCGAGGAACGGCATAATCTTCATCAGACCGGCCAGCTCGCGGATGTCACGGGTATGGGTGCGACCGTAGATCATGCCGATGAGGGCAAAGAACAGGGCCGTCATCAGTCCGTGGCTGAGCATCTGCAGCACAGCACCGGTCACTGCCGTCTGACTCATCATCAGCAGGGCGAAGAGCACCAGGCCGCAGTGCGACACCGACGAATAGGCATTGATGTACTTCAGGTCAGTCTGGACACAGGCCGAGAGAGCTCCATAGACCACGGAGATGGTGGTGAGGATGAGGAACACCCACGACAGGTCCTGGGCAGCCTCGGGCAGCAGATACATGGCCACACGGAAACAACCGTAGCCTCCCAGCTTCATCAGCACGCCGGCATGCAGCATCGAGACGGCTGTAGGCGCCGAGGCATGACCGTCGGGACTCCACGTGTGGAACGGGAACAGCGCGCCCAGCACACCGAAACCAATGAAGATGAAGGGGAAGAAGGCGTCCTGTATGTGGGCTGGTATCTTGTGAGAGGTCTTGGCTATCTCATTGACATCCATGGTGAACACACCGCTGTACTCGCCGTTGAAGTAGTAGATGCCCAGGATGCCCAGGATGAGCAGGGCAGAACCGCCCATGAGCATGAGCGTCAGCTTCATGGCAGAATACTCCTTATGACCTGACCCCCAGACGCCGATGAGCAGGTACATGGGGATGAGGGCTACCTCGTAGAACATGAACATGGTGAACATGTCCGTCGAGATGAAGAATCCGAACACACCCGTGGAGAGCAGGGTGAACCAAAGGAAGTACTCCTTGGTAAGGGGCTTGAGCTGCCACGAGGCAAACGTACCGGTGAAGACAATGATGCTCGACAGGAGCAGCATGACCACCGAGATGCCGTCGACGCCTACACTATAGGCGATGTGGAGCGGCTTGAACCAAGGGGTAGAGGCCACCAGCAGCATCGGGTCGGTGTTGCCGCCGGCACGCTGCTGGATGAAGTAAATCGTCAGCCATACAGACAGGGCCAGCAGACACGACGAGCCGGCCACCATCACACCGCGCACCTGACTCAGACTGCGCGATAGCCACAGTCCCAGGAGCATCAGGGCGGGTATTAAAACGAATAAGCTTAATATATTCATAATCGTTCTTTCTTTGGAAACTCATTACCACCAATTGAGAAATTATTGGTTTTCCTCCATTCGTGACAATTTGTTTCTACTCCTTATTTTAGATGCATATTAGGATTAATGTTAATGCCACGGCACCCGTGATGAACCACACAGCATACTGGCGCACGTCGCCACTCTGCCATGGCCGGAGTGACTCACCGGCCTCATTGGCACCCCAGGCCATGAAGTTGAACGTGCCGTCGACGACGTGCCGGTCGAACCAAGCTATAGGGGTGGACACACAGCGGAAGATGATCTTGTGGGTGACATACTGCCATATCTCGTCCTGATAGAAGCGCTTGTAGGCTGCACGATGCAGCTTCGGGAACGTCTTATAGAGACGGTCGGCTATGGGCTGGCGCTCACCTTTATATATATAGGTGGCGAGGCAGATGCTCAGAATGGCGATGACAGTGGAGGTGGCAGCTATCGTAGCGTCGAAGTGGATGGGGTAGTCCTGCCCGCTGGCCGAGACAAACGCCGCCCCAGCCGAGGAAGCCGGCCAGCGTGGTATAGATGCCCACACCCATGGTGACAACCGACAGGAAGACCAGGGGGAACGTCATCGACAGCGGTGCCTCGTGCGGCGTGTGGTGCTCGTGAGCCTCCACATTCTCAGTGCCCCAGAAGATGCCATAGTACAGACGGAACATGTAGAAGGCGGTCATGGCAGCGATGCCGGTCATGATCCATCCCACCACGGGACTGTACTGGAAGCAGGCTGTGATAATCTCGTCTTTCGAGCTGAAGCCAGAGAAGAACGGGATGCCAGAGATAGCCAGGCAGGAGATGAGGAACGTAGCGTTGGTGACGGGCATGTACTTGCGCAGGCCACCCATGAGCGCCATCTCATTGGAGTGGACAGCATGGATGATGCAGCCGGCTCCGAGGAACAGACAAGCCTTGAACATGGCGTGGGTGAAGAGATGGAACATGCCAGCCATGTAGCCCAGCTGGGCGTGGTTGTCGAGCAGGGCCTCATGGCCAGGCAGCGACACGCCGAGGGCAACCATCATAAAGGCTATCTGAGAGATGGTGGAGAAGGCCAGCACACGCTTGATGTCGCTCTGCGCACAGGCCACGGCAGCGGCATAGAAAGCGGTGAAGACACCCACCCACACCACAATAGACATGGCCTCGGGGGCATACTCTATCCACAGGGGGAACATGCGGGCTATCTGGAACACACCGGCCACCACCATCGTGGCTGCATGGATGAGTGCCGACACAGGCGTGGGGCCCTCCATGGCATCAGGCAGCCAGATGTGCAGGGGGAACATGGCGCTCTTGCCCGCACCGCCGATGAACATCAGCACAAGGGCTGTGGGGATGATGCAGGCACCGGCCGTCACGGCTTTGGCCATGTTGCCCTCGATGAAGGGGGTGGTGCCATGGCCCATCACGATGTCGCCGGCAAAGGAGAAGCTGAACGAGTCGGTGAAATAGCCAAAGGTCAGAATGCCCACAAGGAAGAACATGTCGGCAAAGCGGGTCACGATGAATGCTTTCTTCGATGCCGCGATGGCGGGCTTCAGCGGGTAGTAGAAACCGATGAGCAGATAGGAGCTCACACCCACAAGCTCCCAGAACATATACATCTGGAAGATGTTGGTGGCGAGCACCAGACCCAGCATCGACATAGTAAAGAGGCTCAGGAAGGCGTAGTAGCGCTGGAACCCCTTCTCGCCATGCATGTAGCCAAAGGAGTAGATGTGGACCATGAACGACACTGTGCTGATGACGATGAGCATCATCACCGAGATGGGGTCGAGCAGGATGCCCATGTCGAAGTGCAGGTTGCCCAAGGGCAGCCAAGTGAAATTGTAGGGTACGATGGTCTGGTAGATACCGTTCACACGGTCGGCCGTGAAGTACTGGAAGGCCGTACAGTAAGACAGTATCGTGACAAGTCCCAGCGAGCACGTGCCGATGAGGCCGGCAGTCTTATGCTGCATCTTCATGCCGCAGAGGCCCAACACAAGGAAGGACAGCAGCGGCAGAAGGAGTATCAAAAATGACAATTCGTAAATCATAGCGTCGTTTATCCTTTCATGTTAGTAATGGCATCGACGTTGTCGCTGCGGAAGTTGCGATAGACGTTGATGATGATGGCTATGGCCACGGCACTCTCGGCCGCTGCCACACCGATGACGAAGAGGGTCATGAACATGCCCTCCATGCCCTGGGGATAGAGCAGGCGGTTGATGGCCGCAAAGTTGATGTCGACGGCGTTAAGCACCAGCTCTACAGAGATGAGCATGGCAATGAGGTTGCGACGGGTCACAAAACCATAGACGCCGATGAAGAACAGTAGTGCACTAAGCACGAAATAACATTCTACAGGTACCATAATTACTTACTCTCCTCCTTTCTTGCCACTACGAGTCCACCGATAATGCATGCCAGCAGGAATACCGAGATAAACTCGAAAGGCAGCACATACTGATACTTTCCCGAACCGACGAGTGCCTGTCCGATGGCTTTCATGGAGACCTCGGTGTCGGCCACTGCGTCAAAATGAGAGACAAAGCCCGCCTTCGTCAGGATGAGACACACCGTGACGAGGCTGACGAGAACCACCAGGCCATTGCCCACGATGCGACTGGTCTTGATCTTCTCCACCATGCCTTGCAGGGTGCGTTTGGATACGAGCTGTATGGCGAAGACATAGATCATGGTCACACCACCGGCATAGACCGAGATCTGCGCTGCACCAAGATAGGTATAGTCGAGCAGGAAGTAGATGCCTGCCACGCCAAAGAGCACAAACAGCATGAACGTTGCGGCTCGCATGATTCGCGTGGTCGTCACGCACAGCAGCGCTGAGCCGAGTATGACCACGGCAAGGATGATAAACACAATTGTATTAGCCATAGCAGATTACTTCGTTTTAGTGTTGAACTTTCCGACTTCCCACTCGGCACCGCCCTCAATGAGGTTGGGCAGCGAGCCGCCCTGATACTGCTCCTTGTCTAAGTGGAGCACAAGACGCGAGCGGTCGAACACGGCGTTCTCGAAGTCGTTGGTAAACTCGATTGCGTCGAAGTTGCAGGCGTTCGTACAGAGCTGGCAGAACATGCAGTCGCCCAGGTCGTAACGATAGTCGTCGAGCACCTTCTTCTTCTTGCCAGTCTCTGGGTCTTCGGCCATGTGGGCCGTAATCTTGATTGTGCCGTTGGGACAGGCTTTCTCACACAGCGTGCATGCCGTGCACTTGTAGGCGCCGTTCGCGTCGCGCTTGAAGACGAGGCGCCCGCGATGGCGCTTGGCCACATGCAGCGTGGTCTTGCGGTTCTCGGGGTACTGCTCCGTCGACTTGTTGGTGAAGAAGCCCTTGAAGTATTCCTTCCAGGTCACTCCCATACCGGTAGCAAGCGTCTTCAGGCCATGCCCGAGTTCTTCAAAATATTGTTTTCCATTGCTACACATTATTTAATATATATACCCAGGGCCACTACCACAGTCATCATGACCAGGTTGACAAGTGCCAGAGGCATGAGGTACTTCCACTCTAACTTCAGAATCTGGTCGATACGCAGGCGGGGGAACGTCCACTTTATCCACATCAGCACCCACACCAAGGCAAAGGCCTTGGCCATGAACCAGACTATGCCGGGGATGTAGTTCATCAACGTGTCGAAAGCCTCGATACCTATGTTGAGCGGAGCCCAGCCACCAAGAAACACCGTGGCGGCGATGGCAGCGATGATGAAAAGATTGAGGAACTCGGCCAGATAGAAGAAGCCGAAGCCCATGCCCGAGTATTCGGTGTGATGGCCAGCAGTCAGCTCGCTCTCGGCCTCGGCCATGTCGAACGGACCACGGTTGGCTTCGGCATTGCCTGCGATAAGGAATACGAAGAATGCGATGAGTGCCGGGATATGTCCCTGGCAGATGAGCCACTTGAACGGACCCGTCTGTGCCTCGACAATGCCGCTCATCTGCATCGTGCCGGTGAGGATGACGGCGGTGATGAGGCAGAGGCAGAGCGACATCTCGTAGGATATCATCTGCACGGCCCCACGCATGGCCGACACCACGGAATACTTGTTGTTTGAGCTCCATCCGGCAAGGAAGATGCCTATCACTCCTATCGAAGAGACGGCAGTGAGCAAGAAGACACCCACATTGAAGTCTAGTATCGTGGCACCGTTGTTCCATGGCAGGAACGAGAAGGCACCCACAGAGCCGATGATGACCAGCAGCGGAGCAACGAGATAGAGCAACTTGTCGGCCTTGTCGACGATGAATATCTCCTTAATGAGCATCTTGAACACGTCGGCAAACACCTGCAGCAGTCCCCACGGCCCCACACGCATCGGGCCCAGACGGCACTGGAAGTAGGCACACACCTTGCGCTCCATGAAAATGAGTACGATGGCAATGAGCGCATAGCCTATTAAGACGGCCACGCCCACCAGCACGCAC
This sequence comes from uncultured Prevotella sp., assembly GCA_905234355.1. Classification (GTDB taxonomy): domain Bacteria; phylum Bacteroidota; class Bacteroidia; order Bacteroidales; family Bacteroidaceae; genus Prevotella. The sequence goes on from CAJOHP010000208.1 coordinate 7,542, forward strand.
TCGATCAAGATGGCCAACCATTCAGGACAACCGAGGGTCACCTGAAGCAACTGGTCGAACCATTGTGTTATAATCGAGAAATTAAACATGTCTATTAATGTTCTTTGTTGTAGTTATTTGACCTTAGCGTTTTATATGACCTTAGCCTTGACGTCTCAGACTTTCTGACCCTTGACTCTTTATTCAAGCCTCAAGACTCAGCCGATAGAGTTTTTATGAGGTCTGTATCCGGCAGTCAGTAGTCATCAGGCTACCATCCATAGGCTGTGGCCTATCTGTCTATATCCGGTATCACTACGTCGATGGCGGCACAGGTTGCGATGAGGTCGGCAAACTTTTGTCCGCGCAGCATCTTGTCGAAAGCCCCGACGAGCGAGAGGCCCATGGGGCGCATCTTCATGCGGTAGGGGCTCTTGTCGCCTCTAGAGTCGAGATAGACGCCAAACTCGCCGGCCACGCCCTCTACGGCAAAGTACCACTGTCCCTCGGGCACCTTGATGATGGGCTTCTGCTTCACGTAGAAGTCGCCCTCGGGAATGTTGTCGATGAGCTGCTCGATGATGTTCAGACTCTGATACATCTCTTGGATGTGCACGAGATAGCGGCCCATGGAGTCGCACGTGTCGGTAGTGGCCTGCTCCCACTCCACCTTGTCGTAGAGGTCGTAAGGATGGTTCTTGCGCACGTCGTTCTTCCAGCCCGAGGCACGTCCGGCAGGACCGGTCACAGCGTAGGATACACAGTCCTCCAGGCTCATCGGACCGCACTGCTCCAGACGGTTGTGAGTGATGACATTGTCGCCGAACACATCCATATACTCTTGAATCATGGGACGCAGATACTTCACCAGACTCTTCACGTTCGTCACGAAGTTCGGGTCGATGTCGTCCTGTAGTCCACCTATCCTGTAGTAGTTCTGGATGAGGCGTCCGCCGGTGGTCTCCTCCATGCAGTTGAGCACATGTTCGCGGTCGCGCATGCCATAAAGGAAGGCGGTGAGGGCGCCAAGATCCTGTGCCACACACGAGGTGTAGAGCAGGTGAGAGTCGAGACGCTGCAGCTCGTCCATGATGGTGCGTATGTACTTGATGCGGTCGGTGAGCTCCACGCCCATGCCCTCCTCAATGACGCCTACGAGAGCATGACGATGCTGCATGGCGCCCAGATAGTTAAGACGGTCGGTTAAAGCAAGGGTTTGTGGGTAGGTCATGCCTTCCCACATCTTCTCTATGCCACGGTGTATATAGCCCAGATGGGGATAGATGCGCTTCACCATCTCGCCGTCGAGCACAGTCTGCAAGCGCAGCACACCATGGGTGGCCGGGTGCTGCGGACCGACGTTGATGACATAGTCGTCGGCACCGAACAGCCGGTTCTGCTTCACCTGCAGCTGGCCGTCCTGGTCGAGATAGTACTCCAGGCCATAGTCTGGCTCCACGTCGTCCTCCAGTGAGTATTTGCCGTCGCCCTTCCAGTCCTTGCGGAAGGGGTGACCCTTGAAGTCATTGCGCAGGAACAGGCGCCGCATGTCGGGATGGCCCAGGAAGACGATGCCGTAGAAGTCGTAGACCTCACGCTCCAGCAGGTCGGCCACATGCCACAGATGGCTCACTGTGGGGATATAGTACAGCTGCTGACCATCGGTTGCGCCAGTACCGTTGGAGGCCAGTCCGTCGCCGCATACTTGTTTGTCGGCCAGCATCTTCACCGAGCAGCGCTCATGTGTTTTGGTATTCTCAAGGATATAGACACAGCCGAGGCCCTCTTCGCCGAAGTCCTCGCCTACGATGGTGACAAGATAGTCGAAGCCTTTCTTGTCTTTCAAGTTCTGCATCTCCTTAGCGAACTTGTCAAACGCAAATGATAAGAACTCTAGTTTCATGCCTACTCCTCCTTATTAGCTTTAAGTTCGTCTACAAACTCCTGAGGCACGTCGGTCACCACGATGGGCATTCCCGACGTTCCGTCGCCTACCCGTAGCTTTTCACGCTTGTGGTCGCCCAGCTTCTCGCGGAATGTCAGTTCCTCGTTCGACACGCCAAGCTTACGCTCGTCGGCCGACTGCTTGTGATTGGCACCGCCGAAGAATTTCTCTATCTTCACCTTACGCTGCAGCTGCATCATGCCATACATGATAGC
>CAJOHP010000209.1 GCA_905234355.1 uncultured Prevotella sp.
CCGCCGGGAAACCGAGCAGTTGGAACTGATGACCGATACGGAAGAACAACGTCCGACGGTGCTGGTCGTGGATGATAACGAGAGTCTGCGGACTTTCATCGCATCGTTGCTGAAGGATGAATACCGGGTCCTGCTGGCCGCCGACGGAAAGGAGGCGCTGGATGTGGCCGGGCGTCAGCTTCCTGACCTGGTCATCAGCGATGTGATGATGCCTGTCATGGACGGGCTGGCCTTCTGCGAGGCCCTGAAATCCCAGCTGGCGACCAGCCATATCCCCGTCATCCTCCTGACGGCGAAGAACATGGAGGATCAGCGGGCCGAGGGATACGCCTCCGGGGCCGATGCCTACATCAGCAAGCCCTTCAGCGAAAAGGTGTTGCTGTCCCGGGTCGGCAATCTCCTCAAAAGCCGCCTGCAGCTCAAGCATTATTATCTGGAAAACGGCACCAGCGATGCCTCGGAAAGGGAAAACGATTTCCTGTCCCGTTTCCGTTCCTATGCGAAGAAGCACTTGGCGGATCCGGACCTGAACGTGGAGCAACTGGCTGCCGAGATCGGCCTGTCCCGGGTCCAACTGTACCGGAAAGTGAAAGCGTTGACGGGTTATTCACCCGTGGAGGTGATTCGGATCATGCGGCTCAAGGAAGCGGAAAAACGGCTGAAAAGCACGGACAAGACCGTCGCTGAAATCGCCTACGAGGTCGGTTTCAGTTCCCCTTCCTATTTCTCCAAATGTTACCGTGAACTTTTCGGCATCCTGCCGGGAACTTCCCGCTAGAGAAGATTGGCGAGGGCGGGGAAAGCCGCCCGAAGGACATCGGTACCTGCGCTGGCCAGGAAACGCCCGTCGCGGGTGAGGGCGAACACCCGGTCGGCCACCTGCAGGGCGTCGTGCAGGTCGTGGCTGGAGAACAGGACGGCCGTCCCCGTCTTCCGGGCGACCTCCTGCAGCGTCCGCAGCACATCGATCCGGTTCTCCACGTCCAGGTGCGCCGTCGGCTCGTCCAGCAGCAGCACCTCGGCCCTCCGGGTCAATCCCGTCGCCAGGCACGCCTTCTGGAACTCTCCGTCGCTCAAGGTCGATATGTCCCGCTTTCGCAGCTCCTCGATCCCCAGCATCTTCAGGGCCTCCTCCATCCTTCTTTCGACCTTCTTTGAAACCCGTCCCCGCCAGTCGCTCTCCCGATAGCACCCCGTCCGCACGAATGCCTCGACCGTGAACCCCTTGACTTTGGGAATGTTCGTGGGAACCAGGATTGTTTTAGGACAGATTCCTTCGCTCCGCTCGGAATGACAGGGGGACTGTTGGTTGGAATGACCGTCTTTTGTCATTCCGAGGAGGTCGGAGACCGACGAAGGAATCTCTCTGGAAACGCCGGCAAGATTAGGGCCCGCCAGCAGCACGCATTCGCCCCGGGCCAGCTCGAAAGAGATGTCCCGGACTAGCTCCCGGCCGTCGTAGCCGATGGTAAGATGATCGACCTTAAGCATGGCGCTGGCGGAGCAAGATGAGGAGAATCAGGGGGATGCCGATGAGGGCGAGGGTGGAGCCCACGGGGAGGGGGATGGGCCAGAGGTTGGCGAGGATGTCGGCAGCCAGGGCGAGGGTGGCGCCGGTCGCGAGCGAGCAGGGGAGGACCTGCCGATGGACCGAGGAGCCCGTGATGCGGCGGGCGAGGTGCGGGGCGACGATGCCCACGAACCCGAGCGGGCCGCAGAAGGCCGTGACCGTGCCGGTCATCAGGCAGGCCGACAGCATCGACAGTGTCTGGGTGAAGGTGGCCCGCGACCAGACCACGCAAGGATGGGCGCGCGAGTCGCAACTGCTGCAGGCCGTCTCGCCCGACGCCCCCATATCGCAGTTCATCGACTACTTCTCCGACACCCACCTGCTCTTCTTCCTCGCCTTCTTCTCCATCGTAGTGGCCGCCTACATAGTGATGCGCCAACGGCGACGCAACGCCATGCTGGTGCACTTCAACGACATCCGCTCCTTCTACCCCATGCTCCTGGCCCTGCTCGTGGCCGCCTCGGCCGTGTTCTACAGCACCATACAGCTGCACAACCCCGAGTCGTGGCGCCACTACTACTACCACCCCCGCCCCACATCGGACTCTTCCTGCTCTCGGTGTGGTCCATGATCATCGTGGGCATAGCAGCGCTCGACGACGTACGCAGGCAGCTTCCTCTGCCCGACAGCCTCATCTATTGTCTGGGACTGGCCGGCGTCTGCGCCTTCAACTACACGCTGTTCAGTCTGTCCACACTCTACTATGTGGGCTATCCGCTACTAGCCGTTTACATCTGCTTTGCCCTGTGGATGCACTGGCGACACGGCCGTGCTCCCTATCGGTGCGGACACTGCGGAGAACCATTGAAAGCGAAAGGCATCTGCCCCAAATGTGGAGCAAACAACGTATGACACGACACATGCCGCCGTCCTTTTACCCCATTTTAACACTCTGATTTTTGCTCAATAGAAAAAAAGGTTGTACCTTTGCACCATCATAAGCAACAAAGCGAATAACAGACAAAGCTATTATGAAGAGAATCATCATTGCACTGATGGCCCTGCTGCCCCTGCTGGCATCGGCACAGGACAACGCCTGGGAGCAGCCCAGTGGTGGGGCCAACCCCGACCAGAAATACCTGAAGGGCGCCGTGCCAGAGGTGAACGGACGCGTGGCCTTCACCACCACCATCCAAGCTCCCGGCAAGACGAAGCAGCAGATCTATGACTGCGTACTCGCCGAGCTCACCCGCATGACCAAAGAGCAGGGCCAGCTGGAGCAGAGCCGCATTGTGCTGGCCGACACCACTGGCCACAGCCAGGTAGTAGGCAGCTATCAGGAGTGGCTCGTCTTCAAGAGCACCGCACTCGTGCTCGACCGCACGCGCCTGTTCTACAACCTCATAGCCAACATCAGCGACGGCCAGCTGGAGCTCACCATGACCCGCATCTACTATCTCTACGACGAAGAGCGCACACCCACCACCTATCAGGCCGAGGAGTGGATCACCGACCGTTACGGACTGACAAGGAAGATGAACAAGCTGGCACGCGTCAGCGGAAAGTTCCGCCGCAAGACCATAGACCGCAAGGACTATCTCTTCAACAGGTTTTCCACCCTACTCAGCAAATAACGCCTAAAGAAGTCACCCGGACGCCCTATGACCTGGCAACAGCACAGCGAGGATACCCCCATGCCACGCCACCGCCGCAGCCGCTTGGCTCCGCTCGGCAGTGGTGAAAAGCTGAACAGGGTGAGATGGTGGATCAATCTGGTGTTTATCATCGCCGCGCTCGCCGGAATGGTGCTATGGTTTGCACCCGGTTCACGCCAAGTGGCCACCTACCTGCTCATCGGTGCTGTCGTGCTGAAGTTTATAGAGGCAACACTGAGAATACTCAAGCTGTAGTACAACACGACCTGCATAGACCGAACTCACCTTTCTTCACCCCCGACAAGACCATCATGCTCAGACCGCTCATCTTCCTACTCCTCATCATCCTAAGCTCATGGTGTGCACATGCCCAGGTGTTTGATGAGGCGGGCAACGACGTGAGCGGCATGACAGGCGACAGCAACCGCAACAACGGACGCTTCAACCCGCACAGCAAAGACTCTACAAGTCACAAGAAGAATGTGCCCAAGGGCATCTATGTATGGACCGTCGACCGCAAGTTCGGCGACATACGGCCCACAGTGGTCGACACCCTGCCCCACCTCTTCACCCACACCACGCTGAATACAGGCCGCGAAGGACAATACAACACTACAGGCAACAACTACACCGCCCGTGAAAACCGCATCTTCATGGACCGTCCGGCACAGCACGAGTTTGCCCTGACCGATGCCTACAGCTACGTCAACACAAGGCCTGACGAGTGGCACTTCACCAACACCCTGTCGCCTATCACCAACGTGTGGTACGACAACTGCGGCGACAAGAACTACGGCGAAGACCACTTCAAGGCCCGCTTTGCCGTCAATGCAGGCAAGAAGACAGGCATAGGCTTCGACATCAACTACACCTACGCCCGCGGCTACTATCAGAACCAGGCCACCTCCCACTTTCTCGGCACCATCTATGGCTCCCACTTGGGCGACCGCTACCAGCTGCATGCACTCTTTACCATACGTCACCAGAAAGCCACAGAGAGCGGCGGCATCACCAACGACAACTACATCACCCATCCGGAACTCTTCAACGAGTCGTATGCAGAAAACGAGATACCCAGCGTGCTGACTGACAACTGGAACCGCGACCACAACCAGCACTTCTTCCTGACCCACCGCTACAGCGTAGGGTTCTACCGCGACGTCCCGATGACCGAAGAGGAGATAAAGGCCCGCGACGAAGCCCGCAAGCAGCAACAGCTGCGCGAACAGCGGGAGCGTGCAGAGCAAGGCGACGACGAGAGCGCTGCCCCCCAAGGCCGGCCCGCCGACTCGCACATAGCAGCAGGACGGCCCGCCGGCGCCAAGATAGCAGGCGACATGCCCGCAAGGCCGACGGCAGCCAGCGACTCCATCGCCGCCATGACTGACACGACACGCATCAGCGTCACATCGAAAGAACAGCAGGACAGCATCCTGGCCCAGCAAGCACTACAGGACTCCATAGCAGACAACATGAAGAAGGAATACGTGCCCGTGACCAGCTTCATACACACCGTGGAGTTCGACAACTACGAGCACATCTATCAAGCCTATCAGGCCCCCCGCGGATACTATGCCAACACCTACTTCGCCACCATCCCCGACGGTAGCTATCCCGGCGACTCCATCTATGACATGACACGCCACATGCAGCTCAGAAACACCCTGGCCGTGGGCATGCTCGAAGGATTCAACAAATGGGCGAAAGCAGGCATCAAGGCCTTTGCCACCCACCAGTACCGCCGCTATGACATGCCCACGCTCAGCGCTGCCGGGACGGCCGTCGATGAGCACTGGAGCGAGCACAACATCTCCGTGGGCGGCATGATATCAAAGACGCAAGGCCGCACGCTGCACTACAATCTCATGGGAGAATTGTGGCTCACCGGCGAAGACGCAGGACAGCTGAAGCTCGACTTCGCCACCGACCTGAACTTCCCGCTCTTCGGCGACACTGTCACCCTGGCAGCCAAAGCCTATTTCTACCGTCTCAACCCCGACTTCTTCTTCCGCCACTACCACTCGAAGCACTTCTGGTGGGACAACTCGCTCAGCATGACTACACGCACCCGTGTGGAGGGCAGCTTCAGATACGAGAAGAGCAACACCAGCCTCAGAGTGAGCATAGAGGAGATGCAGAACTACACCCACCTGGGCATGAGCTACGACTACTCCACCGCGACACGCGCCAACCTCAGCGCACAGGTGATGCAGCACAGCAGCAACCTGCACGTGCTCACAGCACAGTTCAGCCAGCCGCTGGCCCTGGGACCACTGCACTTCGACAACATCGTGACTTATCAGTCTACGTCGGACAAAGACATACTGCCACTGCCGGCGCTCAACATCTTCTCCAACCTCTACCTGCGCTTCCGCTATGCCGGTGTGCTCACCGTAGAGCTGGGCGCAGCCGCCACTGAAACCGTAGCCCAACCT
>CAJOHP010000210.1 GCA_905234355.1 uncultured Prevotella sp.
CACCACTTGAAAGCGATGGGCCGTATGGTGTCGCCCAGACAGACGTCCTGCTGGCGTGTGGTGCCGCTGAGCATCCTGAGCGACGGGTTGAAGTAGTCGGGCAGATAGAAGCCCAGGTGTGGCGGCTGGTTGTAGGCCACGTTCTGCCAGGCCACGCCCATGCGGTAGACGTGGTCGTGCATGAGGGTGGGCAACATGATGTCGGTGGGCATATTGGTCGAGAAGATGTTCAGCGTGCAGTGGTCGGCCGAGGACCACAGGATGAGCTCCTCGCGCCAGTCGCCGAAGATGTCGGCCTGCAGGTTGGGCGTGTTCTTCGTGCTGTTGCAGGTCGACGACGAGTTGTAGCTGTAGGGGTCCTTGCCGTTGATGTAGAGCCGGGAGGTGCCGCTGCCGTTCCACTTGTCTATCTTCGAGCCGTCGAGCAGCTCGTCCTGCAGGTCGCCGTCCCAGTAGATGCGGAAGTTGAGCGACGTACTGCCGTTCGACACCGTTTGTCCGGTGACGGCGCTGCGCTGCTGTCGCTCGTCGCTGGACGAGAAGAAGAAGCCGTAGTGCTCGGCGTCGAGCTGTGCGGCGATGCCTCGTCCGTTGTCCACGCCGGAGTTGCCTCCCTTGTGGAGTATCTGTCCTGTGGCGGCGTCGTGCACGTCCCAGGAATAGGTGCCTTTGTCCTCGTGAATGTCGAAGAGTTCCAGTCCGGGGCGGGTGGGGTCGAGGTCTGCCAGGTGTATGGCGTCGCCATGACCGAAGCCCACGGCGTAGAGCAGGCGTCCGTCGTGGTCGCAGGCCGCCGAGCCCCAGACGATTTCGTCGCATCCGTCGCCGTCGACGTCGGCAATGCTGAGGTTGTGGTTGCCGTTGGCAAACATCGTGTTGCGTCCCTCGCCGCTGGTGCATCGGCCGGGGGTGTAGGTCTGCGTGGAGCCCTTGCCCTCGGCATCGTAGGTGGTCACGCTGTACTGCGTCTTCGACTTCGAGCTGTGCAGCCACTTCTGGTGCAGCTGCTCGCCGTCAAAGTCTACGGCCCAGATGAAGGCGTAGCCATAGTAGCCGCGGCAGAAGATGCCGCTGGGCCGCTTGTCGGGTCCGTCGAGATAGGCCACGGCAGCGAGGTAGCGCTCGCCGCGGTTGCCGTAGCTCGCGGCGTCGTTCTTGCCGTCCACGTCGCCCCAATTCTTCGAGCCCGAGGCCGCCCCGCCGTAGCCCTGGTCGCGGTTGGGATTGTAGAATATGGTGTGAATGGCTGCGCCGGTGAGACCGTTGAACACGGTGAGATACTCCTGTCCGCCGGTGATGCGGCCGTTGCTGTTGCGGTAGACGCCGGTGTTGCCGGCACTGCGTATGGAGGTCTCGGTGGCAGCCTGGTTGACGTAGTTGCCTTGTCCGTCGATGCTTCCGGGAGCCGTCTTGCACATCATCTCGGCACGGCCGTCGCCATCGAAGTCGTAGACCATGAACTGCGTGTAGTGTGCCCCGGCGCGTATGTTACTGCCCAGGTCTATGCGCCAGAGTTGCTCGCCGGTGAAGCGGTAGCAGTCTATGAAGACATTGTCGGTGATGCCGCTTTGTGAGTTGTCCTTGGAGTTGTCGGGGTCCCACTTCACGATGAGCTCGTACTGTCCGTCGCCGTCTACGTCGCCCACGGAGCAGTCGTTGGGCGAATACGCTCCGCCGTTGGCGCCTGTAGCCGGCCGGTTGAGCTTCAGCGTGGTGTAGACGTCGCCCCATGAGCTGACTGCCGCCGTGGTGTCTACGGCCACGCCGTCGTGCTTCGTCACGATTTGGTAGCTGCCTGTGTTCTGTCCGGTGGGGTGGGCCAGGCATGTGTTGGCCAGGTCGGCCTTGAGCACGTTGCCGTTGTAGAGCACGTCGAACGTGGTGGTTTCGTCGTCTTCAGTGCCCAGCAGGCGCCAGCTCAGGAAGTTGCCGCCGCTCTGGCCGCGCAGCACCACCAGGCCGCGGTCCAGCTTTTCCATCTGGCTCACAGGCGTGTCCTGGGCTGGACTGACGGCCGTTGCTGAGAGCAGCGTCAGGGCGAGGAAAGTCTTTTTCATGTCGTTGTTAGTTTTGTAGTCTGTTTGAAATTCTGCGGCAAAGATACGCAAATTATTCGAAACACGAGTCTACTATCTGTTAAATCATCAAATAATGCAGTACTTTTCTTAATAATTTTAGTTGCCGTTCCACTTTTTTTGCGTAATTTTGTCGGCTGATACTGACAGACGCAGCAGAAACAACAAACTATAAATATCCATCATCGATGAAAAGACTATTACTACTGCTTGCTGTGGGCGCCGCTACGCTGAGTGCGGACGCACAGCGCGTGGTCGACAAGCTCGACCGCGGTATCGTGGCCGTCCCTGCGCGCGGGGGCGGCAACTTAGTGAGCTGGCGCATCTTCGGCAGCGAGTACTACGACGTGGACTACAATCTCTATCGCAACGGCACGAAGGTGAACACGACGCCGCTGCACACCTCCAACTTTCAGGATGCTGGCGGCAACGCCTCCAGCCGCTATCAGGTGGCCCCCGTCGTGCGCGGCGTGGAGCAGGCCAAGAGCGCCGAGGTCAAGGCATGGGGCAGCACCTATAAGTTTGTGCCCGTGCTGCCCGTGGTCAACCGCGACGGCAAGACCATAGCCAACTCCGTGGCAGGCAACTCCGGTGGCGCCGACACCACCACGCCGGGCTACACGCTCAACGACATCTCGCTGGCCGACGTCACGGGCGACGGCGTGGCAGAGTTCATCGTCAAGCGCAACAACAGCCAGGCCAACCTGCGCAGCGCCGGCAACCGCACCGACTTCAACCTCCTGGAGTGCTACACGCAGGAGGGCAAGCGTCTGTGGTGGATAGACTGCGGACCCAACCTCATGGCCGGTGCCGACGAGCAGTGGGACATCATAGGCTACGACTGGGACCGCGACGGCAAGGCCGAGATGATCATGCGCGGCGCCGACAACATGATTATCCACACCGCCTCGGGCAAGAACATCAACATAGGCAACATGACCTCGGGCTTCGGCTACGACCGTCCGGAGTATATGGGCGTGGGCAACGAGTATCTGCTCTACCTCAACGGTGAGACGGGCGAGCCCTACGGCTGGGACGGCAAGGACAACTGGACCCCCATGGCCTATCCGCTGCCGCAGTTTGAGGCCGACGAGACCGTGGGCGACGCCAATGTGTGGGGCGACCTGGGCCACCGCATGATGAAGCACTACTTCGGTGCGCCCTACATCGACGGCCGCAACCCCAGCATCTTCCTCGGCCGTGGCTGCTACACGCGCCATAAGGCATGCGCCATCGACGTAGACCCTGCGACCCACGAGCTCACCGTGCGCTGGCGCTGGAACTGCTATGAGGGCGGCTCGCCCTGGTTTGGCAACGGCTTCCACAACTTCGCCATCGCCGACGTCGATATGGACGGCCGCGACGAGATAGTCTATGGCTCGATGATTCTCGACGACACCGGCTACGGCCTTGCCACCACCGGTCTGGGCCACGGCGACGCCCAGCA
>CAJOHP010000211.1 GCA_905234355.1 uncultured Prevotella sp.
GACCTGCACGCTGCTCACCGTCTGTGGCTCGTCCCACTCGTAGCTGACGGCCTCCTGTGTGCCTCGCTTGAGCCACCAGTAGTGGTAGGGCTTTGAGTTGTCCGACGAGCAGCGGGGCTCCCACTGGTCGTTCATGCCGCCGGCCCACGAGTCGGTGGGTGCCGTCTCGGGCGCGTCGTTCTGTATGGGTCCGCGGTTGCTGTAGGTGCGGGCCAGCGAGGCCAGGGTGGGCTGCGGTGCGGGCACGGCCGCCTGTGGCGATGCCGCTACCCAGACGGCCATGGCCTGCCGGCCGCGGTTGTTCCACGTGCAGTAGGGTATGGCGCGCAGGGCCGTCTGTGTCACCTCGCCGTCGGGCAGCACCTTGCCGGCGGTGCCCTCCACCACGGTCACGCCGCCCAGCAGCGTGTCGTCGTGGCGCGCGGTGAGCGGTGTGGTGCCCAGCACATATTTGTCGGACACGGTGTGGTCGGCCTGGTCGCCAGCCTCCAGGCAGTAGACGATGGGCCCGCGCTCCAGGCACACCTTGCCCCTGAGGTCCTGTGCCAGGGGGTTGGCCTCGATGCGGCGCACGGCCATGGGCAGGTCGAGTTCCACCACGTCGCCTGCCCGCCATCGCCGCTCTATGGTGATGTAGTCGCGCTGCTCGGGGTAGAGCGCCTTTCCGTTGACGCTCACGCTGTAAGGCAGCGGCCGGTCCTGGTAGCGGTAGAGGGTGCCCCGTGTGGGCGACGCCGTCAGCCACGACGGCACGCGCAGCTTCAGCGCATACCTGCCGCTGCCCTTGGCCACACGCAGCGTGACCTTGCCGTCCCACGGATAGCGCGTGGTCTGCTCGAGCACCAGGCGGTCCACTGTGGCGGTGCCCTGGGCGTAGAGGTTCACGTAGATGGCGGTGACCTTGCCTTTTTTTCGATGGGGCTTATGGGGCTCATGGGTCTCTTGGGGCCCATAAGCATACATATACCCGGGCACGGAGGCCATGAAGCGGGTGATGTTGCCTGGGCAGCAGGCACAGCCGAACCAGCGCTGCCGCTCGTGCTCGCCCGAGCTCTCGAGCGGGTTGTCGTAGAAGAAGCGGTCGCCCGAGAGGCTCACTCCGCTCAGCACATTATTATATAGCGCGCGCTCGCACACGTCGATATACTTGCTCTGGCCCGTGGCCAGAAACATGCGGTAGTTCCAGTAGACGTTGGCAATGGCGGCGCAGGTCTCGCAGTAGGCCGTGTGGGCGTGCAGCTCGTAGTTGGGCCCGAATCCCTCGCCCTGTGCCCGGCTGCCTATGCCTCCGGTGATGAAGAGCTTCTTCTCAGCCATGTTCTGCCAGATGCGCTCGAGTGCCCGGCTGTAGGCGGTGTCGGCGGTGAGTGCCGCCATGTCGGCCACGCCGCTGTAGAGGTAGCCGGCGCGCACGGCGTGGCCCACGATCTCGTCCTGCTGGAGTATGGGCTTGTGGTCTTGCGAGTACTGGCTTGGTGCGTGGCCGTCGGTGTGGCGTCCGGTCTCCTCGATGAAGTAGCGTGCGCCGTCGAGATAGCGGCGCTCGCCCGTCACCTTGTAGAGCTTGCACAGGGCCATCTCGATGATGGGGTGGCCGCCGGGACGGTGTATCTGCCCCTCGGCGGGTCCGAAGGTGCGGCAGACCAGGTCGGCGTTTCTGATGGCCACGTCGAGCAGCGTCCGCTTGCCCGTGGCGCGGTAGTGGGCCACGGCGCTCTCTATCAGGTGGCCCGAGTTGTAGAGCTCGTGCGAGTTGAGCTTCTCCCACCGGTGGGTGCCCCACCAGCCCGACAGGCGGCGGCAGTCGTTGGTCACGCAGGTCGTCAGGTAGCCGTCGTCCTCCTGTGCCAGGGCGATGATGGCGATGACCGAGTCGAGGTAGTGGTCCAGCCGTGCGTCGTACTGTGCGGCCAGGGCGTAGGACGCGCCCTCGATGACCTTGTAGGGGTCGGTGTCGTCGAAGGAGAAGTCGCCCCGGTGCTCCTTCACGTCGTAGTGGGCGTGGCCCAGGCGGGTGGCCGCGAGGGCGAAGTTGTCGAAGCGTCCGTTCTGTTCGCACTCACGGAAGGCCGAGGGGATGCTCACCGTGCGGTTGACGGCGATGCGCGGGGCCCAGAAGCAGTCGTTCAGGTGCACGCTGGTGAAGGGCACCTCGCTGAGTGCGGTGTCCTGGGCCATGGCCGGCGTGCTCCACACCGACACGGCAAAGAGTAGGGTGAGAAGATGTTTCATGGGTGCAAATATACGAAATAATTCGCGACAGCCGCGCTTTTCCTTCCACTTTTCTGCACGATTCTCGCCAAAGATGTGTAACTTTGCAGCCAAACCGTGAAAACTATGACAGAAGAGCAACAGATAACGAGTGTGCACAACCCCAAGGTGAAACGGCTGCTGTCCCTGCAGCAGAAGTCGGCCGAGCGCCGCCGCGAGGGATGCTTCGTGGTGGAGGGCCGCCGCGAGCTGCAGCACTGTCTGGAGGCGGGCTACGAGGTGGAGAGCCTCTTCGTGTGCTCAGCGCTGCGAGCCGCCTGCGAGGAGCTCCTGGCTCTTGTGGCGTCCCAGGCGCCGGCGACGGCCGCTCCTTCGCTCTACGTGCTGCCCGCTTCGCTCTATGAGCGTGTGGCCTATCGCGGCAGTACCGAGGGCGTGGTGGCCATCGTGCGTCAGCGTCTGCTGAGGCTTGCCGACCTTCGTCTGTCGGCCTGTCCGCTCATCGTCGTGCTCGAGCGGGTGGAGAAGCCCGGCAACCTGGGTGCCGTGCTCCGTTCGGCCGATGCGGCCGGGGCCGATGCCGTGGTGGTGTGCGACCCGCTCACCGACCTCTACAACCCCAACCTCATCCGCTCCAGCATCGGCGCCCTCTTCACCGTGCCCACCGTGGCCTGCAGCAGCGAGGAGTGCATCGCCTTCCTCCGTGAGCGCGGCATCGGCATACTCACCGCCCAGCTGCAGGACTCCCGTCCCTACTACGACACGCCCATGACCGGCCCCACCGCCATCGTCATGGGCACCGAGAGCACAGGCCTCACCCGGCAGTGGCGCGAGGCGGCACAGGCCCACCTGCGCATACCCATGCTCGGCCGGCTCGACTCGCTCAACGTGTCGGTCTCGGCTGCCATACTGCTCTACGAGGCGGTCAGGCAGCGCCAGGTGGCACGGTAGGTACGTCTTTTTTTTGCGTGGTGCCGGTATGCCGTAGGGGCGGTTTCGGACAGGCATACAAACCACCGTATGACAGTTTCGGACAGGCATACAAACCACCGTACAACAGTTTCGGACAGGCATAAAGCCCGTCCCTACAGCATGATGTCACTGTCACGTGGCATCCTCAACGCTGTAGGGACGGGCTTTATGCCTGTCCGAAACCGTCCTATGAAAGCATGGATATTTGGTGCAAAGGTAATATAACTGAGTCCACTTGAAAAAGTCGTTTACACCATCGAATGCCATCGCGTAGCCACTCCCCTCCCTTCAAGGGGAGGGGTGCCCGAAGGGCGGGGTGGGGT
>CAJOHP010000212.1 GCA_905234355.1 uncultured Prevotella sp.
GCCCGGCACGCTCGCCGAGGCTCGCAACGTGGGGCGGCTGCTCCAGCAGCAGGGCATCAGCACGCAGCTCTTCCTCGAGCGGGAGGGCACCGAAGAGGCCTTCAAGGCGCTCAGCGGGCGCAGCTGCTCGCTCCTGCACATTGCCACCCACGGCTTCTCCATGCGTGGCGAGCGCCGCGGCCGCCGACAGGACATCGTGCTCTTCGCCGACGACGAGACCGACTACCGCGACAACGTGCTCAGCCGCTCCGGACTGCTCATGGCCGGCGCCGACTACAGTCTCGACGGCGGACAGCTGCCCCCACACGTCGACGACGGCGTGCTCACTGCCTACGAGATAGCGCAGACCGACCTCAGCCAGACACAGCTCGTCGTGCTCTCGGCATGCCAGACGGCCCTGGGCGAGATACGCGACGACGGCGTCTTCGGCATACAGCGCGGGTTCAAGAAGGCCGGCGCCCACACCCTGCTGATGAGCCTCTGGAGCATCAGCGACGAGGCCACGGCGCTCATGATGACCCGCTTCTACGAGCTCCTCACCCAGGGACACACCATACACCAGGCCTTCCTGCTCACGCAGCGCAGCATGCGCAGCGAGCCACGATTCAGCCGCCCCTTCTTCTGGGCATCCTTCGTGCTGCTCGATGCCTTCTGAAGCAGGATGTTCTATTTGTTGTACCTTGTTCTTGAGATTACAGACCCCACCCCCAGCCCCCTCCCTTCAAGGGGAGGGGTAGGGGGTGGGGTCTGTAATTAACCCACACGAATTCTAAAAAGCATAGAGACGCCTCGTGGCTTTTCGCTAACCGTAGGGACGGGCAAAAACGGTGGTTTGCACACGTTGCACGGAAGAAATGTAATAAAAAAATTAAAAAAACTTGGCCGTCTCAGAAATTATGCCTATCTTAGGGGCGTGAAAACAAAGATACTGAAAAAACACGTGGGACCGACAGCACCCACTACTGACTAAAAACCCTTATCACCCCATGACTAATCACCCTACGAATATGCAGTTTCTGAAAAACAATTTCTGTGTTATCCTCTGCGGCGGCCGCGGCATGCGCCTGTGGCCCACGAGCCGGCAGGAGCGCCCCAAGCAGTTTCTCGACTTCTTCGGCACGGGCCGCACACAGCTGCAGGCCACGTTCGACCGCTTCGCACAGTTCATCCTCCCGGACAACATCTACGTGTGCACCAGCCGCGAGTATGAGCACCTCGTGCGCGAGCAGCTGCCCGAGCTGCCCGAGAGCCATGTGCTCGTAGAGCCTGTGGTGCGCAACACCGCCCCGTCGGTGGCCTGGGCCGGACGGCGCATACACCGCCTGTGTGCCGACGCGCGCATCATCGTCACGCCCTCCGACCAGTTTGTCGTGGGCGACGAGCGCTATCGCGACAACGTGCTCGAGGCGCTCGACTTCGTGGGCCGTCACGACCTCATGCTCACCATGGGCGTGCGCCCCACGCGCCCCGAGCCCGGCTACGGCTACATACAGATGGGCGAGACAACCAGCTCCGACCACATCTTCAAGGTGCAGTCGTTCACCGAGAAGCCCGAGCGCGAGTTTGCCCGCGTCTTTATGGAGAGCGGCGAGTTTCTGTGGAACACGGGCATGTTCGTCTGCAACGTAGACTACATGCGCCGCTGGTTTGTCAGCACGCTCAAGGACGTGCCCATCCGTCTGGCCCAGCTGCCCATGAACTGCACCGACGACGACGAGCGCGAGTTCATCGCCCGCAACTTCTCGTGCTATCCCAACATCTCGATGGACAAGGCCGCGCTGGAGATGGCGGAGAGCGTCTACGTCATGCGCTGCGACTTCGGATGGGCCGACCTGGGCACGTGGCACAGCGTCTACGAGACGATGCAACGCACCACCGACGACAATGTGGTGATCGACTCCGAGGTGCTCATGGAGAACTGCCGCGGCAACATCGTGAAGCTGCCCAAGGGCCACGTGGGCGTGATCAATGGTCTCGACGGATATATCGTGGCCGAGTCGGGCGACGTGCTGCTCATCTGCAAGAAGAGCGACTCGTCGGCACTCATCAAGAAATACCTCAATGAGGTGTCCATACGCTACGGCGAGAAGTATCTGTAGCGGGAGCGACGAGTGCCATCAGCAATAGCGCACAATATCTTGCAGAACCCACCGCAAGTATATGGCGGACAGGCATAAAGCCCGTCCCTACAGTTAGCAGAGGCGCCACGCGGTTGTGCCACCCGCTGTAGGGACGGGCTTTATGCCTGTCCTTCAGAACTGCTGGCCGATGCGCTGTGCAATGTCGCAGAACTCCTGCTCGGTGAGCTGTAGCTTCTCGCGGCGGAAGTCGGCGTCGGCCTCGGTCTGCATGGGTATGAGGTGTATGTGGGCGTGGGGCACCTCAAGGCCGAGCACCACCTGTGCCACCTTGCGGCAGGGGAAGGCCTTCTTGATGGCCACGGCCACACGCTTGGCAAACTGCTGGTAGCGGGCCAGCTCGTCGTCGGCCATGTCGAAGAAATAGTCCACTTCACGGCGGGGAATGACCAGGGTGTGGCCCTTCACCAGCGGGTTGATGTCGAGGAAGGCATAGAACTCGTCGTTCTCCGCCACCTTGTAGCTGGGTATCTCACCGGCAGCTATCTTGCTGAATATATCCATTGTAGTTCACATTTGTTTTTATCATCCCACGGTAATCTTCTCTATGCGCAGTTTGATGGTGCCGCGTGGAATCTTGACCTCCACCTCGTCGCCCACCTTGTGGTTGAGCAGTCCCTGTGCGATGGGTGTGGCTATGCTTATCTTGCCCTCGCGCAGGTTGGCCTCGCTCTCGCTCACGATGGTGTAGGTCATGCGGGCCTTGTTGGCCAGGTTGGTCATCTCCACCTTCGAGAGTATCTGCACCGAGTCGTTGCTCAGGCGCGAAGTGTCCACAATCTTTGCCTCCGAGATGGCCAGCTTCAGCTGGTTGATCTTGCTCTCGAGATGAGCCTGTGCCTCCTTGGCGGCCTCATACTCGCTGTTCTCACTCAGGTCGCCCTTGTCGCGTGCTTCGGCGATGGCGGCCGATGCCTTGGGGCGCTCCACACCTTCGAGGTGCTTCAGTTCGGCTATGAGCTTGTCATAGCCTTCTTGTGACATGTATGCCATAGTCTTATTTCTGTTTTATTGTCTGTTTTTCGTTGAGACGATAAAAGCAAAGAATCCCGACAATGGTGTGTCCTGTCGGAATCCTTGGCTTTCTTATTGTTTTATCCGTTGCAAAGGTAGTGATTTTTTCTGAATGCCGCAAATTTTTCCGCGAGAAATTTTCCCCACAGTCGTCCTTTGCTGAAGGGCGCAGGGCGAGACTGACGTTGAAGCGAAGCCAGTTCAGGCTCTTCGAGCGCAAGCGTCCGAAGTTCTGGCGGTAGCACTGTTCGCCGTGCCTGCCGTATTTGCCCAACTGGGTGAAATTTATCCTTCCTGGTATAACCATGTATAAA
>CAJOHP010000213.1 GCA_905234355.1 uncultured Prevotella sp.
CACGTCGTCGAGGAAGTAGCGGTCGTGGGTCACGGCAATGACGGTGCCTTCATACTGCTGCAGGTGCTGCTCGAGCCAGTCGATGGACTCGGCGTCAAGGTGGTTGGTGGGCTCGTCGAGCAGCAGCACGTCGGGCTTCTGCAGCAGCAGGCGGCACAGCGCCACGCGTCGGCGCTCGCCGCCGGAGAGATGCTCCACACCCTCGTCGGCAGGCGGACAGCGCAGTGCTGCCATGGCACGCTCCAGCTTGGAGTCCATGTTCCAGGCGTCGGTAGCGTCGATGATGTCCTGCAGCTCGGCCTGACGAGCCATCAGAGCGTCCATCTTCTCGGCATCCTCATAGTATTCGGGCAGTCCGAACTTCTGGTTGATGGCGTCATACTCGGCCAGCGCGTCGTACACCTGCTGCACACCCTCCATCACGTTCTCGCGCACCGTCTTCGTGGCGTCGAGCGGCGGGTCCTGCGGCAGGTAGCCCACCGTGTAGCCCGGACTCCACACCACCTGGCCCTGGTACTGCTGGTCCAGGCCCGCGATAATCTTCATCAGCGTAGACTTGCCCGCACCGTTCAGACCGATGATGCCTATCTTTGCACCATAGAAAAAGCTGAGGTAGATGTTCTTGAGCACTTGTTTCTGGTTCTGCTGGATGGTCTTGCTCACTCCTACCATCGAGAAAATCACCTTCTTGTCGTCTGTTGTAGCCATAAGGATATAGGAAGTTTCTGTTGTTATTGTGTGCAAAGATACGAAGAATTTTCCATATTGACTCGCTATTTTATAAAAAATCAAAAAAACGTTGAACTCGCGGCGCATTTTTTCTCATTTTCTTTGGCCGTGTGCAAAAAATCGCGTAACTTTGCGCAATTCAAATCAAAAAACAACCATTATCAACTTTTTTTTATCGTAAATAAGAACTATGAGTCAAAAGAGAGTTTACCTCTTCGGCAATGGTAAGGCCGAAGGTAATGCGAAAATGCGTGAGGAGCTCGGTGGCAAGGGTGCCAACCTGGCCGAGATGAACCTCATCGGAGTGCCCGTTCCGCCGGGCTTCACCATCACCACCGACTGCTGCAACGAGTACTATCAGGTGGGCCAGCAGAAGATCATGGAACTGCTCAACGACGACGTGATGGCAGCCGTGAAGCACATCGAGGTGCTGATGAACTCGAAGTTTGGCGACAAGGAGAACCCCCTGCTCGTCTCTGTGCGTTCGGGTGCACGCGCTTCCATGCCCGGCATGATGGACACCATCCTCAACCTCGGTCTGAACGACGAGGTGGCTGAGGGCATGGTGAAGAAAACCAATAACCCCCACTTCGTCTACGACTCCTATCGCCGTTTCGTGCAGATGTATGGCGACGTGGTGCTCGAGATGAAGCCCGTCAACAAGACCGACATCGACCCGTTTGAGGAAATCATCGAGAAGGTGAAAGCCGAGCGTGGCGTTAAACTCGACAAGGACCTGAGCGTCGACGAGCTGAAGAAGCTGGTCAAGCTGTTCAAGGAGGCTATCAAGGAGCGCACCGGCAAGGACTTCCCCAACGATCCTATCGAGCAGCTCTGGGGAGCCATCTGCGCCGTGTTCCGCAGCTGGATGAACGAGCGCGCCATCCTGTACCGTAAGATGGAAGGCATACCCGACGAGTGGGGCACAGCTGTCAGCGTGATGGCCATGGTGTTCGGCAACATGGGCGACACATCGGCTACAGGCGTATGCTTCAGCCGCGATGCCGCCAACGGCGAGAACCTCTTCAACGGTGAGTATCTCGTCAACGCACAGGGCGAGGACGTCGTAGCCGGCATCCGCACCCCGCAGCAGATCACGAAGATTGGTTCTCAGCGTTGGGCAGAGCGCGCCGGAATTTCTGAGGAGGAGCGCGTAGCCAAGTATCCTTCCATGGAAGAGGCCATGCCCGAAATCTACCAGCAGCTGAACGGCATCCAGGAGAAGCTCGAGGAGCACTATCGCGACATGCAGGATATGGAGTTCACCGTCCAGGAGGGCAAGCTGTGGTTCCTGCAGACCCGTAACGGCAAGCGCACCGGTGCTGCCATGGTGAAGATTGCCATCGACCTGCTTCACGAGGGTAAGATCGACGAGAAGACCGCCATCATGCGCTGCGAGCCCCAGAAGCTCGACGAGCTGCTGCACCCCGTCTTCGACAAGAAGGCGCTCACCCAGGCTAAGGTTATCGCCCAGGGACTGCCCGCCAGCCCCGGCGCTGCCTGCGGACAGATAGTGTTCCATGCCGACGATGCACAGACATGGCATGCCGACGGACACAAGGTGGTGCTCGTGCGTATCGAGACATCACCAGAAGATCTCGCCGGTATGTCGGCTGCTGAAGGCATACTCACCGCGCGTGGCGGTATGACCTCGCACGCTGCCGTCGTGGCTCGTGGCATGGGCAAGTGCTGCGTCTCGGGCGTGGGATCACTCAACGTGAGCTATGTAGACAAGACCGTCGAAATAGACGGCATCGTATATAAAGAAGGAGACTACATCTCTCTCAACGGTACTACCGGTCAGGTCTATGCCGGCCAGGTGCCCACAAAGGCTGCAGAGCTTTCAGGCGACTTCAAGGAGCTCATGGACCTCTGCGACAAGTACACCAAGCTGCAGGTGCGCACCAATGCCGACACACCGCGCGACGCTCAGCTGGCCCGCGACTTCGGTGCCAAGGGTATCGGTCTGACACGTACTGAGCACATGTTCTTCGAGGACAAGAAGATTATCGCCATGCGCGAGATGATTCTTGCCAGCGATGCTGCCGGCCGTGAGAAGGCACTGGCCAAGCTGCTGCCCTATCAGAAGGCTGACTTCAAGGGCATACTCGAGGCTATGGACGGACTGCCTGTGAACATCCGTCTGCTCGATCCCCCTCTCCACGAGTTCGTACCCCACGATCTGGCTGGTCAGGAGACGATGGCCAAGGAGATGGGCGTCAGCGTAGAGGACATCAAGCGCCGCGTTGACTCGCTGGCCGAGAACAACCCGATGCTGGGTCACCGCGGGTGCCGTCTGGGCATCACCTTCCCTGAGATTACCGCCATGCAGACGCGCGCCATCCTCGGTGCTGCCTGCGAGCTGAAGAAGGAAGGTAAGAACCCCATGCCCGAGATTATGGTGCCCCTCATCGGTACGCTCTACGAGCTGAAGCAGCAGAAGGAAGTCATCCAGGAGGCTGCCAAGGAGACCTTCCAGGAATATGGCATCGAGGTCGAGTTCGAAATCGGTACGATGATTGAGATTCCGCGTGCCGCCCTCACCGCCGACCGCATTGCCACCGAGGCTCAGTACTTCTCGTTCGGTACCAACGACCTGACGCAGATGACCTTCGGCTACTCGCGCGACGACATCGCCTCGTTCCTGCCCGTCTATCTCGACAAGAAGATCCT
>CAJOHP010000214.1:0-3393 GCA_905234355.1 uncultured Prevotella sp.
GTTTCCGCTGTCGGCAAACATGGTAGCCTCGCGTACCTTTTTAATAAAGGGGAGGGGCACGCTGAGGGTCTTCGTCTCGTCGGTGCCGTTGATGCCAGCCACGTACCAGGTGTTGCCGCTACGGCGGGCCAGTACACAGCTCTCGCCGGGATAGCCGCTGACGAAGCGGGTCTCGTCCCAGGCAGCAGGCAACAGCGAGAGGAAGTCCTGCACATCCTGCGGCTGCGCGAGGAAGCTCTCTGGACGGTCGGCCAAGTGCTGCAGGCCGCTCTCGAAGAGCACCGTCAGGGCCAGCTCATGGGCATGCGAGGTGATATGGGGGTGCTGCGAGTCGCTGAAAGCGCAGGGCGTGTAGTCCATCGGACCTACGACGTTGCGGGTAAAGGGCAACGTAGCATTGTGCGAGGCGGCCGCTTTGGTGAACGTGGGCACGTTGTTGTACCACTCGGCACCGTAGACGCCCTCGGTGGTGAGCAGGTTGGGCCATGTGCGCTGCCATCCGCGTGGGATGGTGGCTCCGTGGAAGTTGACGAGCAGGTGGTGGCGCGCAGCGCTCTCGAGCAGGTCGAGACAGTAGTCCATGTTCTGCTGGGTGTCGCCCGAGAAGAAGTCTATCTTCACCCCGGCCACGCCGATGCGCTCGCACCAGGCAAACTCACGCTCGCGGTCCTCGGCGTTGTTGAGCCTGTACTTCGGCCCCGGTGCGCCGTTGACCCATCCCACCGACGAGTTGTACCAGATGAGCGGCCGGATGCCTCTCCTCCTGGCGTAGGCCACGGCGTCCTCAATGGTCTTGCCGTCTTTCATCTCGTCCCATTCGGCATCGATGAGGACGTAGGGCATGTGCAGGCTGACAGCCATGTCGACATATTGGCAGATGATGCGATAATCGCTCGATCCGTGGTTGTGTGCCCAGTATATCCACGACACGGTGCCCGGCTCTATCCAGCTGGTGTCGCTGATGCGACAGGGCGCTGCCACGTCGGTGACGAGCGTCGACTGCACCACGTCGGCCAGTGTGCCTATGATGACTACGCGCCAAGGCGTGTCGGTCGTTTCCTGTGTGCTGAGGCATTGGTCGGGCATCACCTGGTAGTCTTCGCCCTTGCAGTGCAGGCTCGATGCGCTTTGTCCGCGGCTGATGTCGGCCTCGGTGATGAGAGCAAACAGTCCGTCGGCGGGCTCTAAGAGTGCAGGGTAGGCCCAACGCCCGTCATGGGCCGTCGTTGTCAGCGGGAAGAAGCCTTCGTAGCTGTCAGTCCATGGCAGCATCCAGCGCCGCGTGCCATCGGCTATGTGGTATGCGGTGTGCTCCTGCTGTAGCGCGGGGAGCTCCGTGGTGCGCAGTGCGAGGCCGTCGTTGTAGAGCCGCAGCACCAGATGGCCGCAGCGGTACTCATTGGCCTCGTTGGAGCAGTGCCGCCGCTTGCCGGCTATCATGGTGTAGTCGGCGGTGATGCGCACGGGCTTGCCCGTGATGGGTGCGCACTCGGCAGCGGTGAAGGTGAGCACCCGCTGTCCTTTGAAGCTCACGGCATATCGGCCTTTCTTCAGTTCCACCCTCAGCCGTCCGTCGGGCGACTGTGCCTGCCTGGCCTGTGTGGCCATGGTGGCGATGAGGCAGGCGACGATGAGCAGTAGTCTTTTCATGGTCTGTCAGGATTGTGGGGTGATGATGCGGTAGTTGCCACTGAGGTGCATGAAGGCGAAGAGACGCAGCAGTCCGTCGTAGTAGGCATCGAAGTATCCGTCGTCGAATGGTACGTGGCGTGCATTCCACAGTGCGTCGACGAAGTCTTTGCTCTTTTCGTGTGAGCTCATCACCGATGCCGCTGCCGTGGTGGCCACGAGACCTATGCTGTGGCGCAGCTTGCGGTAGCCTCCGGCACCGAGTATCTCGTCGTCGGAGGGCAGGGTGCCGTCGGTGCGATACTGGTCGGCAAAAGTGTCGATGCCCTGCGAGAAGAAGAAGTTCTGTATGCGCTCGCCGTATTGTCGCTGCCACTCGCCGTCGGTACAGCTCCACTCATAGTCTAATGCGATATTCATAGGTACGCGCCACGAGTCATAGCGGAAGCAGTCGGTGCCGCCTCTGCGCCGGCCGAAGGGCTTGAGTGGTGTGCCGTCGTATTGGCACATGTCGGGGCAAAGTCCCGTCACGGGGTGTGTGGCTCTGTGCAGCAGCTCCCGGCTTCTGCGTGCACAGTCGTACCAGTAGTCGCTGCGTCCGTCCTGCGCCCACCGTGCCCACACTTCGTAGAAGGCGGGGATATGGTAGGACGGGTCGGTGAAGCGCTGCCCAAAGCCGTCAGGTGTGAAGGTGATGAGCCGTGTCTCGGGGTCTATCAGATACATGGGCCTGTCGCCCCGTGGCATGGTGCGGTCCAGGATGTGGCATGCCTCCTTCAGGTAGTCGGTGCCGGTGTGGTTGCCCCAGCGGTTGGAGGCAAAGATGAGGGCGGTGATGTAGTAGAGCTCGCCGTCGCTGGCAGCGCCCTCGGCATTGTGGGTGCCGTCGGTGCGACAGCTCCAGGCGAAGTAGCCCTCGCGCGTGCCCTGCTGGTGTTGCATGTAGCGTTTGCTCCAGCGCCACAGCCGGTCGAAGATGTCTTTCTTGTTCATCTGTACGGCAATCATCATGCCGTAGGACATGCCTTCAGTCCGCACATCGTGGTTTTTGATGTCGGATATGTAGGCCATGGAGTCGCCCACTTCGAAGTAGACCTTGTTCGGGCCGTGGAACACGTCGCGAAAGACCTCGCGTAGTTTGTTGTCGACGTCGGCCTGGCTGTAGCCCATTTCTGCGAAGACGTTGCGGTACTGTCCGGTCTCAAAAGCGCCTTTGGTCCAGGGTGTCAGGGCCATGGAAGAAGCAGAGAAGACGAGTGACAAAATGGTGGTGCTAAGTGTCTTTTTCATGTTGTCTGTCAGTTGCTTATTAAGTGATGGTTAAAGCCTTATGGTGACTGCCTTCCCGCTGTATTCTACTGTGGTGGCTCGCGTCCGGGTGAGGTCGAGTGGGGTGGGGCGGTCTTTGTCGGTATAGACGATGCGGAACAGCCTTTTCCTGCTCATGCCCGGGTAGCTGCCGTGTCGTCGCCCTATGGTCACGCGCCTTGCCTGCTCGTCGTAGCTGATGCTGATGGCGCTAAAGGCTCCGCGCTCGTAGTGGTTGCTGGCGCCATCGTCTTCGTAGAGCGTGAACTGTCCGTCGCGTCCGCCATAGACGAAGAGCTGTATGGTGTCGGCCGACACCTCGTCGGTCCACTCCATGGCAGGCCCGAAGGGTATGATGGCTCCTTCGGGCACGAAGACGGGGATGCGCTCGTAGGGTGCGTCGGCCTCGACGTGCTGTCCTCCGTCGGCATGCCGACCTGTGTAGATGTCGTACCA
>CAJOHP010000214.1:3424-8389 GCA_905234355.1 uncultured Prevotella sp.
GCTGCGTGCCCCATACGTGCTTACGGGGCATGCCATGAGCGAGGGCCCCAGCATCCACTGGTCTTTGATGTCGAGCACCTGTGGGTCGTCGCCATAGTCCATGACGAGGGCGCGCATCATGGTGTAGTCGTTCATCCACACCCATCCGGCCATGGAGTAGAGGTAGGGCATGAGTCGGTAGCGCAGGCGGTCGTAGTAGGCGAAGGAGCGATAGGCGGGATGGTCGTCGGGTGCTATGTGCCACGGCTCGCGTCGGGGCCACTGTCCGTGGGCTCGGTAGAGCGGCACGAAGGCCGCAAACTGTGCCCATCGTGTCTGCAGTTCGCGCCACTCTCTGAGATCTTCGTCCTCCTGTCGTGTGCGGTCGTAGCGCTGCTGTGCCCTGACATAGCGGCTCTCCACGCAGAATCCGCCGGCGTCCATGCCCCAGAAGGGCAGTCCTGAGAGCGAGTAGTTCATGCCGGCGGTCATCTGCGCGCGCATGTCTTCCCACCGTGTGCCTATGTCGCCGCTCCAGGTGGCGGCGCCGTAGCGCTGCAGGCCGGCAAAGCCGCTACGTGTGAGCTGCATGACGCGGCTGTCGGGCAGTGTTGAGCGCTGACCCTCGTAGATGGCCTGCGCGTTGACCAGTGCATAGGCATTAAAGTATTCGGTCGACGTGCCAAGGGCCGTAGGGCCGCAGAGGGCTTTGCGATACCACATCGGGGTGCAGTCTCTCACGTTGGGTTCCGAGGCATCCATCCACCAGGCGTCGATGGTGCCCTTGTTTTCGTCATTGGGCGATAGTGGGTTTTGCAGGCCTGTGCATAGCTTGGTGTCCAATTGCTGCCAGAAGAGCTGGCGTGCTCCGGCGCTGTAGGCATCGTAGAACGAACCTACGTATCCCCTTCCTACCCAGTCGTGTATGTCGTCGGACACCGCCTGTCTGTATATCCATCCCTGACGGTCTAACTGCCGGTAGTGGTTTGTGCCTACGTAGAACTTTGGCCACACGCTAAGCATCAGCCTGGCGTGCATGGCATGCACGCTGTCCAGCATGTGTCGTGGTGCGGGGTAGCGCTCCGGGTCGAAGTCGTGACTGCCCCACTGGTCTTCAGGCCAGTAGTTCCAGTCTTGCACGATGCAGTTAATAGGCAGGTGACGCCTTCGGAACTCGGATAGTGTGGCGAGCAACTCGTCTTGCGTCTTGTAGCGCTCACGACTCTGCCAGTAGCCCAGTGCCCACTTGGGCCATACGGGGGCACGGCCCGTGAGTGTGCGATAACCGCCGATGACCTGGTCCATGGTCTCTCCGGCTATGAAGTAGTAGTCCATGTCCTGTGCCATCTCGCTCCAGATGCTCATCTGCTGCTGCTCATGCCACGGCCGTGGCTTGGCCACGCGCAGTCCGAGATAGCTCACGTCGCCGTCGGGGAGCCACTCTATGCGCAGATGGGTCTTTGTGGTGCTGCTTATCGCTGCCGAGAATTTATAGCTGTTGGGGTTCCATGCCGTGCGCCAGCGCTCTGGCACCACCAGTTTTCCGTCCAAATAGACCTTGACGTATCCGGCGTAGTAGAGGATGAAGTCGTAGGTGGTCGGAGTGATGTCTTCAGCATCTTGAGCTCCTTCTATAAATCCTTCATACACAACCTTTGAACCATTCAGCTTAAAGTTTTCCGGCAGGTTCTTGATGCCTCCGTCGTCGAGGTGTTGCTGGCGTCCAGGCAGGTCGTACTCGAAGTAGATGCTGTCCTCCTGTCTGACTACCTGCCGGTTTGTCTTGTCGGTATATGTTCCCGTGAGGTGGCCCTCCAGCCCGTCCTTGTCGTAGAGGCGCAGTACGCGTCCCAGCTGCTGGTAGTCGTGAGGCTGGCCGAAGCGGCAGTAGCTGTAGGAGTCCCAGAGCACGCCGTAGCCGCGGCTGGATATGACGAAGGGCACGCTCACCTTGGTGTTGTACTGGAAGAGGTCTTCGTTGCGTCCCCTCATGTTGAGTTCTTCTGACTGGTGCTGCCCCAGACCGTAGAGTGCATCGTCGGCAGCGTCGAACACGAGCTGCCAGGTAAGCCCCCGTCGCTGTGCGAGGCTCACGCGGCTGCTGTCGACCCCTATCTCGCGTGCTGGCACCTGGTAAGGCCAGAAACGCTTTCCGCCGACGGCCTCGCTGGCCAGTGGCTTGCCCTGTCCGTCGGAAAAATGGATGCGCCCTGAGCGCTTCTCGATGACGGCCTGCACGCGAGGTGCACTCACACAGACGATGCTGTCGTCTTGTCTCACGCCGTAGCGTGGCTCGCCTTTCTGCTGCACTATCATCAGGCTCCTTGGCTTGTCAGGCAGACGGTCAGCGCTTGTGGCGCGCACGCGCACGATGTTGTCGGCCACTACTTCGAGGGCCACCACGCGTGCTGAGCCCTCGGCGGGGCGTATGACGACAGTGCGGCCAGGCGTCTGCGCGATGGCAGTGCACGCCGGGGAGTTGCAGCCTAAGACAGCCAGAAACATCACTGTGAAGTGTCTTATTGAGTTCATACGTGAATTTTTTTGCAAACATACGAAAAAAAGTTCACATGACAAAGTGTCTTGTAAAAAAAGGTGATTTTTGATGGCTTTTCCTTCAAAGCCTTTTCTTATGTCGTAGAGTGCTTTCTTTCATTCTGAGGTAGGCTGTTCCCACATTTTTGGATGTTGTCGGTGCACTGTATGGACGGTCAGTAAACACGAAAAAAAACGGGGTACATGATATTGAACTCCCTATTTTGCAAGTAGGCTGTTCTGTTGTACCCCATTATTTATGGTTCTGCGATTTTGTGTTGATAAGTCAAATAAAAAACTGGGTACAACAAATTGTACGATCCATTTTGCAAGTTACTCTTTTGAACTCCAACTCCAGCAAATGATTCCAGCACTAAAAACTTTTGACATACTTGTTACCCTCGTATTTCTTGACCAACCACTCGAAGTGGTCTTGTGGAAGAAACTCCACAACCTGGCGAAAAATATAGCTCCCTTGGTTCATACTTGCACTTTGTCAACTGACACCTTACATTTTGTAAGGAGGTGCAAAGGTAAGCATTTCAAAACCTCCGAGTGGCTAAACTGTAGTTAAACTGTTGAAACTATGGTATTTTACGAAAATGTTAACGGATTTTCGTGGTCAGTAGTGATTTCGCTTATGGTGGGTTCTATTAATTAGCTTTGGCAGATTTCTGAGCTATTTTGGTTCCCATTTTGTAAGTGGAAGAAGGAGTGTAGCGGGCTACACGACTGATGAGAAAAATGGAGGCAAAAGAGCCAGAAAGATGGCAAAAGGTTAATATCCCATCTATGTCAACACAAACCGTGGGAATTAATAGAACCCACCTTATAAGATGCAGGCAGACGGGGGCGGCTTGATTTGCAGTGTCTGACGGTGTGTGTGTGGTGCATTTCAGCACTGTCTCACTGCTGGGTGGCAAACTGTGCGAAATAGCCGAGGCAGACGTCGCGCCACTCGCGTGCGTCGGCGAGCTGCTTGTGGAGCTTGGCGTCGACCTCGCGCCATCGCTGTTCGTCGATGCTGGGCTTGACCTGCTGCCAGATGCCGACAAACTGCTCCACCTCGCCCACGCCGCGCCGGTAGCGATGCTGCATCTCCTCCCAGAGTGTGCGCCCGCTGAGCGTGCGGTAGGTCCAGGGCAGGTGGTGGAACCACAGCAGATAGTCCTCGGGGCATGTGGCGACGTTGTCGTAGAGTGTGCGGTAGGGCTCACGATACTGCCGGGTGGCCCCCGTGCCGTGTGTGGAGCGGCCGAAGCCCACGCCGTCGCGGCGGGCCTGATGATAGTAGACGGGACACCACTCCAGCGGATAGCTGGCCTTGAAGCCGTCGGGCTCGGGGCCCATGTGGTGGTCGAACTTGAAGATGTGGTGCAGTCCGAGCGGCATCATGTAGTCTACGCATGCCTCGCGCGAGCGGAGCATCATGCTCAGCAGCGGGGGGGGGGGGCAGCCAAAGGTCTGGGCGAGCCACTCCTGTGCTATCTGGCGCGACGAGAGGGCGGGACACCAGGCCAGACGGCCGAAGGCGTACCAGTTGGCCTGTGCGAAGTGGTGGCCGCACCAGTTGCGGTCGAGTCCGACGTTGGCCACGCCGGCAATGCCGGCCAGGCGCGAGGGGGCGACGAAGGAGAAGAACTCCTTCCACATGGGTGCCAGGAAGACGAGGTGGTCGCCCTGTCCGAGATACTCCTGTGTGATCTGCAGCTCGACCATCTGTGTGGTGTGCTGCATCTGGTCGAAGATGGGGGCGTATGGCTCGCGCGGCTGGAAGTCGAGGGGCCCGTTTTTCGACTGCAGTATGACGTTGTCGGCAAACAGTCCGTCAAGCTCTGCAAACTCTGAGACGGCCTGCATCACGCGGTCTTCGCCCTTGTGGTTGGCTCCATAGACGAAGGAGCGCCACATCACGATGCCCCCGTAGGGTCGCAGGGCCTCGGCCAGCATGTTGGCCCCGTCGGCATGGGAGCGCCCGTAGTCAAAGGGACCGGGCTGTCCCTCGCTGTTGGCCTTGACCAGAAATCCGCCGAAGTCGGGTATGAGCCGGTATATCTCCTGTGCCTTGCGCTTCCACCACAGCCTGACACGTGTGTCGAGGGGGTCGGCGGTGGCGAGCTCGCCCAGGGCCTTGGGCGAGCCGAAGTTGACGGAGAGGTACACCTTGATACCGTAGGGGCGCAGAATGTCGGCAATATCCTTCACAGCCTTGTGCGGTGAAACGTAGAAGCATAACGCTGCGGGAATATCCTTCACGGCCTCAAAGAGCTGGTCGGGCTCGACGGAGGCGATAATGGACTGGAGCGTCGGGAAATGGACCATTTCCAGGATGCCCGCTTCCTTCGGATCGAAGGGCAGATACGCGGAAGCGTCCACAAAGTTGTTGCCCACCACTTTGCGGATCTGGCCGTCGCAGTCCACTGACACGGTGTTCACGCCGGCGTTCTGGAT
>CAJOHP010000215.1 GCA_905234355.1 uncultured Prevotella sp.
GCATCTCGCGTACATTATATACCATACTGCACTCGGCCCAGCGCGACGGCCTGGTGGACAAGGACGCCGCGCCCACGCTGCGCGACGGCCGCCTGATGATACCTGTGGCGCCGGCACTGAAGCGCCGCATCAACGGCATCGTGCACGACGAGAGCGCCACGGGCAAGACCGTCTTCATAGAGCCGGCCGAGGTGGTCGAGGCCAACAACCGCATACGCGAGATGGAGGCTGAGGAGCGCCGCGAGATCATCCGCATACTCACCGTCTTCAGCGACGAGGTGCGCCCCAACGTGAAGGACATCGTAGAGAGCTACGAGCTGCTGGCATGGGTCGACTTCATCCGCGCCAAGGCCGAGCTGGCCGCTGTCACACACGCCATAGAGCCTGCTGTGGAGCCCCGCCCGCTGATAGACTGGCGGCAGGCCGTGCACCCGCTGCTCGCCCTCTCGCTGGAGAAGCAAGGCAAGCGCGTGGTGCCGCTGGACATCACCCTGGACGAGGAGAGGGGCCGCATACTCATCATCTCCGGACCCAACGCCGGCGGCAAGTCGGTGTGCCTCAAGACGGTGGGACTGCTGCAGTACATGCTGCAGTGCGGCGTGCCCGTGCCCATGGGCGAGAGATCGGCCTGCGGACTCTTCGACAACATCATGATCGACATAGGCGATGAGCAGAGCATCGAGGACGACCTCTCGACCTACTCCTCGCACCTGATGAACATGAAGCAGATGATGCGGGCCGCCAACGAGCACACGCTGCTGCTCATCGACGAGTTTGGCGGCGGCACCGAGCCCCTCATCGGCGGCGCCATCGCCGAGGCCGTGCTGAAGCAGTTCTGGCAGAAGCAGGCCCACGGCGTCATCACCACCCACTACCAGAACCTGAAGCACTTTGCCGAGGACCACCCCGGGGTGGTCAACGGCGCGATGCTCTACGACCGCCACCAGATGCAGGCGCTCTTCCAGCTGAGCATCGGCCAGCCCGGCTCGAGCTTCGCCATCGAGATAGCCCGCAAGACGGGCCTGCCCGAGGAGGTCATCGAGGAGGCCAGCGACATCGTGGGCCGCGACTATATCCAGAGCGACAAATACCTGCAGGACATCGTGCGCGACAAACGCTACTGGGAGGGCAAGCGCCAGACCATCCACCAGCACGAGAAGCGGCTGGAGCAGCGGGGCGAGCGTCTGGAGGCCGACATCGAGGAGATAGAGCAGGAGCGCAAGCGCATCCTGCAGCGTGCGAAGGAGCAGGCCGAGGAGCTGCTGAGCACGGCCAACCGCAAGATAGAGAACGCCATCCGCGAGATACGCGAGCAGCAGGCCGAGCGCGAGGCCACGCGCCGCATCCGCGAGGAGCTCGACACCTTCCGCCAGGAGGTCGACGGCCTGGACACCAAGGCCAGCGACGAGCTGATAGAGCGCAAGATACGCCAGATAGAAGAGCGCAAGCGGCGCAAGGAGGAGCGGCGCAAGCAGCAAGCCGCCACCACCGCCGCCGAGGGGAGCACGCCGCCAGCCAGCGCCGCCAGCCAGCCCGCACCGACAGCCGCAAAGGGTGCCGCAGGCCCCACACTCACTGTGGGCAGCACCGTGCGCATCAAGGGGCTGACCACCGTGGGCACCATAGAAGCCATCGACGGCAAGATGGCCACCGCCATCTTCGGCGACATGCGCACGAAGATGCGGCTGGACCGCCTCGAGGCAGCCACCGCCCCCCGCCACGAGGTGAGCAAGAGCGAGGAGCGCAACGCCGCGCTGCAGGGCAGCTACGCCCACGTGTCGGGCTCCACGCGCACCGCCATCGACCAGCGCAAGCTGAACTTCCATCAGGACCTCGACGTGCGCGGCATGCGCGGCGACGAGGCCGTCAGCGCCGTGACCTACTTCATCGACGACGCCATCCTCGTGGGCATGCACCGCGTGCGCATACTCCACGGCACAGGCAGCGGCATACTCAGGCAGCTCATACGGCAGTATCTGGCCACCATACCCAACGTGTCGCACTTCGCCGACGAGCACGTGCAGTTCGGAGGAGCCGGCATCACCGTCGTTGACATAGATTAAGTGCGCGCGCACAGAAATCATAAAAAAGGCAAAAAAATTTGGCTAACTCACTGATTCTTCATAACTTTGCACCCGAAAATCAATAACACGTGCCCCACTCGTGAGGAGTGCACACGACACAGGAAGCATAGAAACAAACGCGGGTTTTGACACGGTACGACTCTTTTCTCTGTAAGTACCTGTCGCGACGTCTCGAGACACCGTCGAGACCGTAAAAACGTTGAGACGACGAGACGCTCAGGCCCCACAAACAATATAGTTATGAAGAGAATAGTGAAGAATGTATGTCTGAGCTTGACGATTCTGTCACTTGTGCCCCACATCGCCTTGGCGGCGACCAAAGGAGGCGAAAGCTCAGAGCAGTTTGACTGGTCGGCCGTGATGGAGGCCATCATACTGGTAGAAAGCGAAGGAAATCCGCGCGCCGTGAGTGGGAACTCAGTAGGTGCGATGCAGATCACCCCGATTCTCGTGCGCGAATGCAACAACATCCTGAAGGCACGGGGGAGTGAGAAGCGCTTCACACTGGCCGACCGCTACAGCGTAAGCAAGTCGAAGGAGATGTTCCTGTTGATTCAATCGCATCACAACCCACAGAACAACGTCGAGAAGGCTATCCGTTCGTGGAATGGTGGCATGCGCTACAGCAAACGCGCCACCAACGGCTACTACGCCAAGGTGATGAGAAGAATGAAATGACCATTCGGTATTGAAACCCATACAAATCTGGCTGTCAAGGCTTCGGCACTTGGCAGCCAGATTTTATTTGTTTGCTTGCCTATATGGAATATTTTTCGTAACTTTGCAACCGATGAAGAAAAGAACCCTGACAATCCTTGCCGGGCTGCTAGTGGCACTGTGCAGCCTGGGACAGACGGTGAGCTACCAGTCGTTTGCCCACTACAACAAGCGCGTGGCCGAGTTTGCCCCCCTGCACGACATCGACAGCGCCACGGTAGTGATGCTGGGCAACAGCCTCACCGAGAACGGCGGCGACTGGGCCGCACGCATAGGCACCCGGCTGCACGTGGTGAACCGCGGCATCATAGGCGACAACACCATTGGCATGCGCGAGCGTCTCTGCCAGATCACGCCGTGGCATCCGCGCGCCATCTTCCTCATGGCGGGCATCAACGACATGAGCGGCAACCTCACGGCGCAGCAGGTGGCCGACCGCGTGATCACGCTCATCGACAGCATCCGTGCACAAGCCCCCGACACGCGGCTCTTCGTACAGAGCATCCTGCCTATCAACGAGGCCGGCGGCCGCTGGAAGACACTCGCCGGCCGGACCAAC
>CAJOHP010000216.1 GCA_905234355.1 uncultured Prevotella sp.
CCGGCCAACATCCTCGAAGGCATCTCGCGCGGTGTCGACATGTTCGACTGCGTCATGCCCACCCGCAACGGCCGCAACGCCATGCTCTTCACCTATGAGGGCACGATGAACATGCGCAACAAGAAGTGGGAACAGGACTTCACACCCATCGACCCCGACGGCTGCGACATAGACCGCCGGCACACCAAGGCCTACCTGCACCACCTCTTCAAGGCACAGGAGCTCCTGGCCCTGCAGATAGCCTCCATACACAACCTGGCGTTCTACCTGCGCCTCGTGGGCGATGCCCGCAGGCACATCGTCGAGGGCGACTTCGTGCAGTGGAAGCGGACTGTCATCGACGACCTGGGACGAAGAAGATGACCGCAGAAGACGTGAAAGACGGCATGCAACGACCGTAGATACCTGACAGACAATGAAACGACTGACGAACCTCACAGCCAAGCTGACCAACAGCCTCTCCCACATCAGGAAGAGGCCGGCACTGACACTGCCCCTCAAGCGACTTGACTGGTACATCATCAAGAAGTTCATTGGCACCTATATCTATAGCATTGCACTCATCATCTCCATATCCATCGTCTTCGACTTCAATGAGAACCTGGCAAAGTTCACCACCTACCATGCCCCCTGGCGCGCCATCATCTTCGACTACTACGCCAACTTCGTGCCCTACTTTGCCAACCTCTTCTCGCCGCTCTTTGTCTTCATCGCCGTCATCTTCTTCACCTCCAAGCTGGCAGGCAACTCCGAAATCATCGCCATGCTCGCCTGCGGCACCAGCTTCAAGCGGCTGCTGCGACCCTACATGATCTCGGCCGCACTCATCGCCACGCTCAACTTCTTCCTCGGTGCCTACATCATCCCCCACGGCAACGTGGTCAGACAGAACTTCGAGTCGCTCTACAAGAACAAGCGCAAGGACACGTCGGCACAGAACGTGCAGCTGCAGGTGTCGCCCGGCGTCATCGCCTACATACAGACCTACGACAACCTGACCAAGCGCGGCTTCGGATTCTCGCTCGACAAGTTTGAGAAGAAGAAGCTCGTGAGCCACATGACGGCCAACGTGATACAGTACGACACCATCTCCGACACACGCTACCACTGGAAGGCCATCAACTACAAGATACGCACGCTCAAGGGACTGCGCGAGCAGATCACCTCGGGCATAGAGCTCGACACCATGATTATGATGGAGCCCATGGACCTCATCTTCTCCAAAGGACAGCAGGAGACGTTCACCTCGCCCGAGCTGCTCCGATACATCTCCAAGCAGAAAGACCGCGGCCTGTCCAACGTCGTGCAGTACGAGGTGGAGTATCACAAGCGCATAGCCACCTCCTTCGCCTCCTTCATACTCACCATCATCGGTGCCTCGCTCTCCTCGCGCAAGCGAAAAGGGGGCATGGGCCTCTACCTCGGCATCGGACTGGCACTCTCTTTCACCTATATCCTCCTGCAGACCGTCAGCGCCACCTTTGCCATCAACGCAGGCACGCCCCCCATGCTGGCGGCCTGGATTCCTAACCTGCTCTACGTATTCATTGCCTACTTCTGCTACAGGCAGGCACCCAATTAGGCTGAGGGACAACGAACGAACAAAGAAGAAAAAAGACTGAAAAAGAATGACATTTGAAGAAACCTACCTCAACGACAACATCCTCGACGCGCTCTACGACATGCACTTCGAGGAGATGACTCCCATCCAGGAGCAATGCATACCCCAGATACTCGACGGCCACGACGTGCTCGGCGTGGCACAGACGGGCACGGGCAAGACGGCGGCCTATCTGCTGCCCATCCTGTCGCTGCTCGACGACGGGGGCTTCCCCGACGATGCCATCAACTGCGTCATCATGTCGCCCACACGCGAGCTCGCACAACAGATAGACCAGGCCATGGAGGGCTTCAGCTACTATCTCGACGATGTGTCGAGCATTGCCGTCTACGGCGGCAACGACGGCATACGCTTCGACCAGGAGATGAAGGGACTGCGCGGCGGTGCACCTGTGGTCATCGCCACACCGGGACGCCTGCTCAGCCACATGAAGGTGGGCAACCTCGACCTCTCACGCACATCCTTCTTCGTGCTCGACGAGGCCGACCGCATGCTTGACATGGGATTCTCCGAAGACATCATGCAGATCAATGCGCTCCTGCCGCAGGACTGCCAGAAGGTCATGTTCTCCGCCACCATGCCCGACAAGATACGCGAGATGGCCGTCTCCCTGCTACACGACCCGGTAGAGGTGAAGATTGCCGTGTCGAGACCGGCCGAGAAGATACGCCAGAGCGCCTATCTCTGCTACGACCCGCAGAAGCTCAGAATCATACAGCACCTCTTCAAGGGCGGAGACCTGCAGCGCGTCATCATCTTCTGCGGAAAGAAAGACCGCGTCAAGGAGATAGCACGCGAGCTGAAGAAGATGAGCATCAACTGCGCCGCCATGCACAGCGACCTCTCACAGCCTGAGCGCGACGACGTGATGTACCGCTTCAAGATCGGACAGATAGACGTGCTCGTGGCCACCGACATCGTGAGCCGCGGCATCGACATCGACGACATACGCACCGTCATCAACTTCGACGTGCCCCACGATGCCGAGGACTACGTGCACCGCATCGGACGCACCGCCCGTGCCGACCGCGACGGCGAGGCCGTCACCTTCATCAACGAGCGCGACATACCCGCCTTCAAGCAGATAGAGAAGTTCCTGGGCAAGGTGGTCGACAAGACGCCTCTGCCGGAAGGCATCGGCGAGGGCCCCGACTACAAGCGCGTCGTCACCCACGACGGGCGACACTCCGCCACACGCGGACACAGCGGAAGAGGACGCGGCGGCAAAGGACGCGGACGCTCAGGACAGAACAGCCAGGGCAAGAGCGCCAGACCAGCCAGCCAGACCACAGCCCCTCAGCCGGCAAACGGCGGCACACAGCCCGCCGGCGCCCACGACTCCGAGACAAAGAAGAAGAAGAGAAGGCGTCCGCACCACAGAAAGCCCGGCAATGACGCCGATAAGAACGCATAAAGGCGCATAAAAACACACAGGAAAAAGAATTATTCCGAAATGGCTTGCCGTTTCGGAATAATTTTGTATCTTTGCAAGCGTATTGCAAAAAAGCAAAGAACAATCTAAAAAAAAAATAACACACACATCTAAAACACCAATTCACTTATTTATGAACGACAACAAAGTAATGAACCGGGCAGCCGACAACATCCGTATCCTGGCTGCCGCAATGGTTGAGAAGGCCAAGTCGGGCCATCCCGGCGGCGCTATGGGCGGTGCAGACTTCATCAACACGCTCTACAGCGAGTTCCTC
>CAJOHP010000217.1 GCA_905234355.1 uncultured Prevotella sp.
TTGCAGCTTTTGTTGTTGCTGGAACTATACACACCCCAAATGTAATGGGGGTAACTACTAAGGGTAGTTGAAGTGGAAGCGGAGTTGTCCCAGCACTCAGGAACGGTGCTGGCATTATAGCTCTCGAAGTCTTCCGTCCACGGTAGCGATGTGACGGGCGAGCAGTCTACTACGCGCACAATCTTGGTCACGGTATCGGTCCCATAGCTGTTGTCTACGATGACGGTAAGGGTATCATATCCGCCGGTGGTGTAGACGATGGTTACTTCGTTGCCGTCCGGGTTGGTGGTCATTGTCCCGTCCTGGGAGATAAGAGAGGAAAACCACTGATAGGTGGCCCCGAAAGGAAAACCTCGTAGCAACGTAGTAGTGAAGGTTGCGGAATCACCTGTGAAGACGACGTCGCTGCCTTCTATCATGCCGAGTACCGGCAAGATGTCGTAATCCACCTTGACAGCGTTGACTATCGGCTGGGTGCCCGGTGTGCGGAAGATGCCCATGCGGACGGTTTGTCCGGCGTAGGGCGAGAGGTCGTAGTTGAACTCGTGCCAGTACTCATAGGTCGCCGACTCGTAGTTGTCCTTGTCCAGACGGGTGAAGTCGGCCTGCGTGGTGCCGCGGGCTTCGTCGTCGGTGACGTCGCAGACGTAGACCATGAACCGCTCGGCATACTGGTCGGAGGCTTTCGCCACGAAGGAGAGCACGTTGTCGGTGCCCACGCTGATGGCGGGCGAGATGAGCCAGTCGTCGTTGGCACGTCCGCTGCTGGTGCGTGTGAAGCCCACATACTGGCTTCCGCTGTAGGGCCGGAGTATGGGGTAGTCATACCACCATGTGGGCTCTACGGTCAGTGGGTTGATGATCTGTGCATACTGCATGATGCCTCTGTTGGGATAGACGCCGAGCAGTGTGGCGGCGGCCTCCTGGTCGGCGTCGATGCCTGTCCACTGCCCGAAGCTGACGGCCCAGTCGGGATAGCTCTCGAAGTCGTCGAAGAAGGCGGGTGCCTCGACGTTCCACGAGAGGCTCACGGTGTTCTGTCCCGTCACGGCGTCGTGGGTGGTGGCGGCGTGCAGGGCAAAGGGCTGGCGGGTCTTCTCGGTGAGAGTGAGCTCGACGGTGAGTCCCTCGGAGCCTTCTTCCACGAGGAAGTCGTGGGACACGGTGTTGAAGCCGTCACGCTCCACGGTCACGTTGTGCTGTCCGGGGTAGACGCTGGTGGTCACGGTGCCGCTGTCGTCGAGCACGAGGCGACCGTAGCTGATGTCCCATTCGGTCTGCTTGAGCACCACCGGCTGGCCAGAGAGGAAGTCGTCGTCGACGGAGCTCACGTGTATGGTGAGTGGCACGTTGCGCTGCTGTGCACCCGCAAGCAGACAGACGAGTGCGAGAAGTGATGTAAGGATATAGCGTTTGTTCATATTTCAGGTGTTGTGATTTGTTTATTCGGGGGTACGGGGGTGGGGGGCAAAAATAGATAAAAGGTGCGAGCTACGAGGAGCGGCGGCTGTTGCCGCTCGCGCCTCGCAGGTCACACCTTATTATATTATATTTTATCGGCGAGCTATGCGCATGGTGCGCACGGTGTCGCCCTCCTTGACCTTGACCACGTAGACACCGCTGGCGAGCTGTCCTATGGCGCCGGTGCCCTTTCCAGCGGCGACGAGAGTGCCGCTGATGGAGTAGACCTCTACCTGTGCGTCGTGGCCGATGGCCTTGGCTGCGTCTATGCCGTCGGTGCCAGCCGGCAGGAAGTCGGTGAAGGTGAAGTCGTCGAAGAAGGCCATCCAGTTGGCGCTGATGGTGGTGTGGCGCACGGCCACGTAGATGTCCTTGCCTGCGTACTTAGAGAGGTCGACGGTGAAGTGGTGCCACTCGTTCTCGCCGAGGTAGGCCATCTCGGTGTCGCGCATCACGGCGGTGAAGTCGGTCGTCTTGGTGTTGCCGGTCTCGCTGACGTAGACGCCCACGCTGTGCAGGTCGTTGTCGCCGATGAAGACAGAATTGAGCGTGCCGAGGTCGCGTGCATAGAAGTCGAAGGTCGATGTCTCGGTGGCGCGCATCTGCTTGGAGATGAGCCAGTCATCGGCAGCCGAGTTGTCGTAGGGTGCTGCAGCGCCCAGGGTGTAGGCTCCGCTGTGTGCGGTCAGGTTGTCGTTCATGTGGTGCACGGCGGCGAAGGCGTAGCGCTGGCCGTCGTTCTCCACCACGGTCTGGTGGTAGCCCAGCTCATAGTTGGCCTTGCGGTCGGCGTCGATGGTGGTGAAGTCCTGCTTCCACTCGTAGTCCATGGGGTTGGGCTCGAAGCCGTAGTAGAGCAGGTTCTGTGCCAGTGCCTCGGCTTCGACGGGCAGCGATGCCTTGTATCCGTTCTCAAACTCCACGTAGACCTCGTCGCTGACGGTCTTGGCCAGTGTGCCGGCGCTGAACTCGATGGCGAAGGTCACGCCCTCGTCGGGAGCTATCTCGGTGCCGGGCTGCAGCGTTGTGGTGAAGGCTCCGGTCGAGGAGCCGGTCTGCTTGACGCGCAGCGTGTTGGTGCCCTTGTTGAGCAGGGTGAACTGGTCGCCCGAGCTGACGCTCTTGCCGTAGTTCACCTTTCCTGCCTGCCATCCGGCCTTGTTGAAGGCCACGAGGTCGCCCACGATGCCGTCGATGACAATCTCGTCGAGGGCAGCGCCGCGGTGGCTGCCGCCGTAGCTGTGGTTGGTCCAGCGGAACTGCACGGTCTTGCCGGCATACTGCGTGAGGTCGATGCGCTCGGAGCGCCAGTATTTGGTGTCGCCGTCATCGTTGTAGTTCTCCGAGAGATAGGCGGCCTGCTGCCACTGTCCGTCGGCGAGTATCTCGAAGGTCAGGTCGCTGTAGCCGTTGCCGCCCTCGACGTTCTGCTTCTTGAGCAGTCCGGTCTCGTCGACGATGAGGTCTACGGGGTGGTTGTCGCCCCATACGAAGGAGATGTTCATGGCCTGTCCGTCGGCGGGCAGCCTGAACTCGGGCGAGAGCAGTGTGCTCTCCTTGCCGGCGTTGAGCCACATGGTGTAGAGCGAGACGCCCTTACCGCCGTAAGCCTTGGCTGTGGCCAGGGGCTCCCATCGGCGGTTGGTCCACTCGGCCGTGGTGGTGCTGAGCCATCCCTGGGGCACCTCCTTGCCGGTGAGCTCGTCGAAGTTCTCCACGTAGGGGAACTCCACGACGGAGGCGTCGGGCTGTGTGGTGAAGTGCCATGTGCTGGCGGTGGTGGCGTCGCCCTTGTCGTTGTAGGCCACGACGCGCCACTTCACCACCGTCTCGTAGTCGGCACGGGGCAGGG
>CAJOHP010000218.1:0-6452 GCA_905234355.1 uncultured Prevotella sp.
CCGACGGCACAGAGCCCGTATCTTTGGAACTATGAGGTTATCACATGGGTTAACCCATCAACGACAACCTCTACTGACGTTCAAATGATAGGGCGCGCCACCTTCGGATGTCCTTGGATCTTCAGCACAGAGCAGCTCACCCCGGGACAGAAGCTCGATGTGCTTGAGGAGCTGCTGCGCATCAACGTCGAGATGATAGACGAGCCGCGAGGCATCATACACACCCGACGCCACCTGGCCGCCACCCCCCTCTTCAAGGGCATACCCAACTTCAGGCCCACGCGCATAGCCATGCTCCGTGCCACCACCGTGGACGAACTGACCGGCATACTCGAGTCAACACGCTCCATACTGGACGCACAGCAGGCTCAGGCCACGGCCGCCAAAGAGACGACAGCCCCGCAGCCATGACTACCGAACGCCTCTGGAACCGGAACTACTGCAAGGTGATGGCGGCCAACTTCGCCCTGTTCTTCGCCTTCTACGTGCTCACACCGCTGCTGCCACTCTACCTGAGCGAGCACTTCGGCGCCACAAAGGACGTGATAGGCATGGTGCTCTCGGGCTACACCATCACGGCACTGCTCTTCCGGCCGCTGAGCGGATTTCTCGTCGACAGCTTCCCGCGCAAGACGGTCCTCATGGCGTGCTTCGCACTCTTCGCCCTCTTCTTCGCCGGCTATCTGGCCGCCTCGACGCTGCTGCTCTTCGCCATCGTGCGCACGCTGCACGGCGCACCCTTCGGCGCACTGACGGTGAGCAACTCCACGGTGGCCATTGACGTGCTGCCGTCGTCGCGACGCACCGAGGGCATAGGCTACTACGGGCTGAGCAACAACCTGGCCATGGCGCTGGCACCCACCATCGGCATCTTCATCTACCGCTATACCCACAGCTTCCAACTGCTCTTTTGGATAGCCCTCGTCGTGGCCTGCGCCGGCTGGGGCGTCGACGCCACCGTGCGGCTGAAGCCCCGCCCGCTGCCTGCCGAGGCCGACGGCAAAGGCATGAAGCTGTCGCTCGACCGCTTCTTCCTGCTGCGCGGATGGATGCTCGGGGCCAACATGGTGGCCTTCGGATTCTCCTTCGGCGTGCTGAGCAACTACCTGGCCATCTACGGCAAGGAGCAGCTGGGCATCAGCGGCGGCACCGGCACCTACTTCATGCTCTGCTCCGCCGGACTGATGCTGAGCCGGCTGCAGGGCGGAACGGCACTGCGGCGCGGACTGCTCACGCGCAACGCCGCTCATGGCATGCTCATCTCGCTCGTGGGCTACACGCTCTTCATCGCCGTGCCCACGCTGCTGCCTGCCCACCACAGCGCCACCATGGCGGCCTACTATGCCTCGGCAGTGCTCATCGGACTGGGCAACGGCCACATGTGGCCCGCCTTCCAGAACATGACCATCAGCGTGGCCACCAACCGACAGCGAGGCACGGCCAACTCCACCATACTCGTGTCGTGGGACGCGGGCATGGGACTGGGCATACTCGTGGGCGGCATCGTGGCCGAGCACATGGGCTATGCCGCGGTGTTCTGGACGGTAGTGGCAGTCAATGCTTCAGGCGTAGCAGCCTTCTTTGCCGCTACGAGGCAGTTCTTTCTAAAGCGCAATCTGAATGCCGGAGTGCAGTGAGGCGTACCTCCGCGCCCCCGCACCCCTGAAGAAAAACGCATCCCCCCCTACTACCTGAGTGCGAGGGCACGGTTCTCGGCCTGCTCCATGAGCTCGCGCTCGCCCGGGCCCTTGTCGTTGAGCCCGCAGAGATGCAGGATGCCGTGGATGATGACGCGGTGCAGCTCCTCGTCGTAGTCCTTGTGGAAGAGCTCGGCATTGGAGCGCACAGTGTCGAGCGAGATGACCAGGTCGCCATGGAGCACGTCGCCCTCGCAATAGTCGAAGGTGATGATGTCGGTATAGTAGTCGTGGGAGAGATACTCACGATTGACCTCGAGTATCTTCTCGTCGTCGCAGAAGAGGTAGCCCACCTCGCCCACGCGCTTGCCGTAGGTCTGGGCCACGCGCCGTATCCAGGCCGAGGTGTCGCGGCGGCGCAGCTGCGGCATCTTCACGTTTTCGGTGTTATAGGTTATCATAAGCTGTTGGGATGATTTGTCTGATTGGCGCCGGCTGGCCGTGGCAGGAAGTCGGCCACGTTGCATCCGAAGTGCTGCAGCTCCCTGACCACCGACGACGACACGCTGGCGAGCTGTGGCTCGGCGTAGAGCAGGATGGTCTCTACCTGCCCGTGGCTAATCAGCCTGTTGATGTCGGCCTGCTCGCGCTCATACTCGAAGTCTTTAGCCGAGCGCACGCCCTTCACGATGAAGTGTGCGCCCTCGGCCCGGGCGAAGTCGACGGCCAGGCCGTAGTAGGGCTTCACCTCGACGGCCGCAACGCCGCTGTAGAGCTCACGTATGGCCTGCATGCGTTCTTCGGCGGGGCGCATGTAGGGTTTCTGCACGTTGTCGCCCACCACGCCGATGACGAGGCGGTCGAAGAGTGGCAGAGCACGGCGCACGATGCTGTCGTGGCCGGTGGTGAAGGGATCGAAGCTCCCTACGAAGATGCCTGTCTTGGTCATAATCTTTGCTTTTTTTATGAGGCCTATGAGCCCCATGGGACCCATGAGGCCTATGAGACCTATGGGGCCCTGCCCTCAGCTCACCCGAAGAGGTCGGGCTGCATGATGTTGCCGGAGTAGGGATTGCGGCCGAAGTGGCGGTAGGCCAGCTCGGTGACCATGCGGCCGCGCGGCGTGCGCTTGATGAATCCCTCCATGATGAGGAACGGCTCGTAGACCTCCTCCACGGTGCCGGAGTCCTCGCCGATGGCCGTGGCGATGGTCGAGACCCCCACGGGACCGCCGCGGAACTTGTCGATGATGGTGAGCAGTATCTTGTTGTCTATCTCGTCCAGTCCGTACTGGTCTATGTTGAGCGCGGCAAGTGCCAGCTGGCTGATGGCCATGTCGATGGTTCCGGTGCCCTTCACCTGTGCAAAGTCGCGCACGCGGCGCAGCAGCGCATTGGCTATGCGTGGCGTGCCGCGCGAGCGCCGTGCTATCTCCATGGCGGCCTCGTCGCTGATGGGCACGCCCAGGATGTGGGACGAGCGCGTGATGATCTTTGCGAGCGTCTCCGGGGCGTAGTACTCCAGGTGCATGTTGATGCCGAGCGCCCGCAGCGGAGCCGTGAGCAGGCCGCTGCGCGTCGTGGCCCCCACGAGCGTGAAGGGGTTGAGGTCTATCTGGATAGACCGGGCCGAGGGGCCCTTGTCTATCATAATGTCTATGCGGTAGTCCTCCATGGCCGAGTAGAGATACTCCTCGACGACGGGCGACAGACGGTGTATCTCGTCGATGAAGAGCACGTCGCGCGGCTCGAGCGAGGTGAGTATGCCGGCCAGGTCGCCAGGCTTGTCGAGCACGGGGCCGCTGGTGAGCTTGAAGCCCACGCCCAGCTCGTTGGCAATGATGTTGCTCAGTGTGGTCTTGCCCAGGCCGGGAGGACCGTGCAGCAGGGTGTGGTCGAGCGGCTCGCCACGGTATTTGGCGGCCTCAACGAAGACCTCCAGGTTCTCCACCACCTTCTTCTGACCGCTGAAGTCGCCGAAGCTGAGCGGACGGAGCGCGTTCTCAAACTCCTTCTCGGCACCCGAGAGGTGCTCCTGCCTGATGTCAAAGTCTGCGTCTGCCATTTTTTTCGGTGTGAGTAATCATGTTGTGTGGAATGACGCTGCAAAGTTACTTTATTTTATTGAAACGGCCAAATGTTTTTGCCGTATCACCGTTTTTTAGTACCTTTGCCTGCTGAAAACATTCTCATCACCATGACACGAGAGCAATGAAAGACTATATTTTCCAGACGCGCCTGGATGTGCGCGACTACGAGTGCGACATCGAGGGCATCGTCAACAATGCCCAGTACATACACTACTGCGAGCACACCCGCCACCTGTTTCTCAAGCAGTGCGGGCTGAGCTTTGCCGATCTGCACCGCCGCGGACAGGATGCTGTCGTGGCGCGCATGCAGCTGCAGTATAAGGCGCCGCTCAGGCCCGACGACGAGGTGCTGTCGTGCCTGAACCTTCAGAAGGAGGGCATCAAGTATGTGTTCTATCAAGACCTCTATCGTGCCAGCGACGAGCAGCTGTGCTTCCGCGGCAAGATAGAGCTGGTGTGTCTGGTCGAGGGGCGTCTGGCCTCCGCCAGCGATTACGACGACGCCTTTGCCCCCTACCTGAGATGATTCAGCAAGACCTGCTCTACACCATGGCGCTGGCGCGCCTGACGAGCTTCAACAGCCAGGTGGGCATCACCCTCTATCGTGCCCTCGGCGGTGGCCGTGGCGTGTGGGAGCACCGCCACGACCTGCGTGACGTGCTCCCCGACTGCTCCGAGCGCCTTGCGACGATGCTCGCCCAGTGGGACGCCCCGCTGGCACGCGCCGAGCAGGAGCTGGTCTTTGCCGAGCAGCACCACATCAGCGTGCTCTGTCTCGACGAGCCGGGCTATCCGCAGCGGCTCACCAGCTGTGCCGACACGCCTCTGGTGCTCTACTACATGGGCTCGGCCGACCTCGACACGCAGCGTGTGGTGAGCATCGTGGGCACACGCCGTGCCACGCCCTACGGACAGGATCTCATACGCCACTTCGTCAGCGACCTGCGGCGCTGCTGCCCCGGTGTGCTCGTGGTGAGCGGGCTGGCCTATGGCGTCGACATCTGTGCCCATCGCCAGGCCCTGCAGGAGGGACTGCCCACGGTGGGCGTGCTGGCCCACGGCCTGGACGACATATACCCGCCGCGGCATCGCGACACGGCGGCACAGATGGTCAGGCAGGGCGGGCTGCTCACCGAGTATATGTCGCATGCCAAGGTGGACCGTCTGAACTTTGTCAG
The DNA here is from genome assembly GCA_905234355.1 of uncultured Prevotella sp. Classification (GTDB taxonomy): domain Bacteria; phylum Bacteroidota; class Bacteroidia; order Bacteroidales; family Bacteroidaceae; genus Prevotella. The sequence continues at coordinate 4,905 of CAJOHP010000218.1, forward strand.
GCGCAACCGCATCGTGGCGGGCATGGCCGACGCCACCGTGCTGGTGGAGAGCGCCGCGCATGGTGGCGGGCTCATCACCTGCCGCATAGCGCTGGACTACGGCCGCCATGTGATGGCCTTCCCCGGTCCTGTAGGTGCGCCTTACAGCGAGGGGTGCAACAATCTCATACGCGACGGCGGCGCCCAGCTCATCACCTCGTCCGACGACTTCGTGGCGGCGATGGGCTGGCAGAGCGACGCACAGCGTCAGCAGGCCCGCAGACAGGGCATAGAACGGCAGCTCTTCCCCGACCTGAGTGAGGAAGAGCGGCATGTGGTGGAAGTGCTGGGATCACACGGCGACTTGCAGCAAAACCAGCTGGCCGTGATGGCTGGCATCGACATCGGGCGTCTCACCGGCCTGCTCTTCCAGCTCGAGATGAAGGGTGTGGTGCGCGCCATGGCCGGCGGATGCTACCATCTGCTGGCCTGACCGCGCCTCTCCGAAAAGACTTCCCCAAGACAAAACGCTGTCCCTACAACAGGGCGCGTATCTCGGTCTCGAGGTCTTTCATCTGCGATGAGCGCTTCTGCAGCGTGTTGTTGCGGTCGATGATGAAGTACTCGGGCACCTGCTGCACGTTGTAGTGCAGTGCACTCTCGCCCTCGTCGTCGCGCACGCATATCCATGGCAGCTGTGCGGTCATCTGCCGCCAGAAGTGCTCGTCGGGGTCTACCGACACCTGGAATATCTCCAGTCCCTGGTCGTGATACTTGTTGTAGAGGTCGCGCAGCATGAGTATGCGCTGCGGCGAGTCCTTCAGCGAGAAGGCGTGGAAGTCGAGCAGCACCACCTGTCCCTTGAGGCTGGTGAGCTGCCGCTGTCGGCCGTGGTTGTCGGGCAGGCTCACCTCTATCACTCCCGACTCCACGATGCGGCTGTCGTCGAGCTGCCGGCTCTGCCGGGCGGCCATGATGCGGGCATTGTTCATTCCCTCCACGGTGATGTTGTGCAGGTTCTGCGCGCGCAGTGAGTTGGGATGAAACGTGTCCCACGATGTGGCCACGGCGGCAAAGGCGCGCACGTCGGCCGCATTGTCGCGCGGATTGAAGATGAGCCACTGCCCCAGCGTCTGAAACAGTGCGAAGTAGGCGTAAGCCTTGTCGGGCTCGCGGTAGATGTAGTTGGTGGCGACACGGTCCTTATACCGTTTCAGCATGCGTGCGAGTGAGTCCTGCCGTGCCTGCTGCTGCAGCGAGCGGTCGCCCTCGAGCCGTATGGCACGGCGCTGCAGCTCCTGCTGCATGAGTGCCAGCTCGCGTATGCGGGCGCAGTTGTCCGACCCCTCCACCTCGTAGCGTGCCGCCATGTCGGGCCAGTGGGCCGTGACGCTGACGGTCTCGGTGGAGTCGATGCTCAGGTTGATGATCTGGTCGGCGATGCTGAGCACGTAGAAGTCAGGGGCCTCGGGACGCTCGTGGCTGAAGCTGAAGTGTCCGTCGGCATCGAGCCGCACGGAGTCGAGCGCCACAGGTCCCTCGAGCGACATGTGGGTGAAGTAGAGCATG
>CAJOHP010000218.1:6533-9283 GCA_905234355.1 uncultured Prevotella sp.
TTGATAGTTTTCCATATAGTCTGTTTTTTGTTATCGTGTCTGTTATTTGTTCAGTTTCCAGGTGACGCCGTCCTTGGTGTCCTTCACCTCGAAGCCGGCGGCGGCGAGGGCGTCGCGTATCTGGTCGCTGGTGGCCCAGTCCTTGGCGGCCTTGGCCTTGGCGCGCAGGTCGAGCACCATGTCGACCACCCGTGCGAAGGCCTCCTCCCGCTTCTGGCTGGAGGCGCCCTGTGCTGCTGTGGTCTGCAGTCCGAGTATGTCCTCGGCAAAGAGGTGCATCACCTCGCTGAGCTCCTTCAGGCAGTCGGGGCAGATGGTGCCCTTGTGGTCGGCAATGCGGTTGACCACGGTGCATCCCTCGAAGAGCAGACTGATGAGCAGCGGTGTGGCCAGGTCGTCGTTCATGGCGTCGTAGCATCGCTGCCGCAGGCTCTTCACCACGTGCTCTGTCTCGGCATCGCAGGCCTGGGCGGGCTGCAGGCGCCCCAGGTCGCTCAGCGCGTTGGTGAGCTTCTCCAGACCGCGCTCGGCAGCCACGAGGGCCTCGTTGCTGAAGTCCACGGTGCCGCGGTAGTGGGCCGAGAGGATGAAGAAGCGGATGGTCATGGGCGAGTAGGCCTTCTCCAGCAGCGGGTGCTGTCCGGTGAAGAACTGCTCCAGAGTGATGAAGTTGTTGTAGGACTTGCCCATCTTCTGCCCGTTGATGGTGAGCATGTTGTTGTGCATCCAGTACTTCACGGCAGGGTGGCCCATGGCTGCCGTGGCCTGTGCTATCTCACACTCGTGGTGTGGGAAGACGAGGTCGAGTCCGCCGCCGTGTATGTCGAACTGCTCGCCGAGGTACTTCCGCCCCATGGCGGTGCACTCGCAGTGCCATCCCGGAAATCCGTCGCTCCATGGCGAGGGCCATCGCATGATGTGCTCGGGCGATGCTTTCTTCCAGAGGGCGAAGTCGGCCTGGCTGCGCTTCTCGCCCACGCCGTCGAGTCCCTCACGGCTGGCGTCCTTGATGTTTTCCAGCGTGCGTCCGGAGAGGATGCCGTAGTGGTAGCGCTTGTTGTAGGCCTCGATGTCGAAGTAGACGGAGCCATTCGACTCATAGGCGAAGCCATTGTCGATGATTTGCCTGACGAGCTGCTGCTGCTCTATGATGTGTCCGGAGGCGTGTGGCTCTATGGAGGGCCTGAGCACGCCGAGCGCGTCCATGTACTGGTGGTAGCGGTTGGTGTAGTACTGTGCCACCTCCATGGGCTCGAGCTGCTCAAGGCGTGCCTTCTTGGCTATCTTGTCTTCGCCCTCGTCGGCGTCGTGCTCGAGGTGCCCCACGTCGGTGATGTTGCGCACGTAGCGCACCTTGTAGCCCAGATGGCGCAGGTAGCGGAAGAGCACGTCGAAGGTGATGGCCGGGCGGGCGTGGCCCAGATGGGGGTCGCCGTAGACGGTGGGACCGCAGACGTACATGCCCACGTGTGGGGCGTGGATGGGCTCAAACCGCTCCTTCTGCCGGGTGAGCGTATTGTAGATAACGAGTTTCGATGTCATAAGCATGCTGTTATGAGGTTTATACTATGGGCTGCATGTGCCGCAGGAGCGTGAGGCGGCGGCAGCTCTTTTGCGGTGCAAAGTTACGAAATAATGCTGACAACGCAAAAAAACAGCGCTGCTTTTTCGGGGACGAGATGCTCTCAAGCACACAAAACCCAGCATAACAAAAAAACAAGGTGGCGAGCCTCTGCGCCTCGCCACCTTATTATATATATATGCGCGCGTATCAGTAGGCCACCTTTGCCTTGAGCATCTCGCGGTTCAGGCGGGCGATGTTGGCGATGGTCTCGTTCTTGGGGCATACGGCCTCGCAGGCGCGAGTGTTGGTGCAGTTGCCGAATCCGAGCTCGTCCATCTTTGCCACCATGTTCTTCACACGACGGGCAGCCTCTACGCGGCCTTGCGGAAGCAGGGCGAGCTGGCTGACCTTGCTTGAGATGAAGAGCATGGCCGATCCGTTCTTGCAGGCAGCCACGCATGCTCCGCAGCCTATGCAGGAGGCGCAGTCCATTGCCTCGTCGGCATCTTCCTTCGGGATGAGGATGGCGTTGGCATCCTGAGCCTGATCTGTACGGATTGGTGCAATAACTCGTTCAACGTTGCAAAGATACACAATATTCCGGAAACTCCCAAATGAATTGTGAAGATACTACAATCCTAGAACCACAGAAGCATCGATGTTGAGCTTTCTTGCGATGGTACGAGCCGTCTTTAATGTTGGCTCACGTTTCCCTGAGAGCAAATCGCTGATAGACGATTTGCTAAGATTCAGCATATCAGAAAGGTTCTGACGTGTCAAGCCCATCTCAAACATACGCAGTTCTATCGTCTCCACCAGTGTCAATGGCTTGATGGGGTAGTGGCTTTCTTCATAGTCGGCTGCCAGATTGGATATCAGCTCCAGTTCTATGAAATTCTTGTCTGTGGCAGGAGTGTCGTTAGACACAACCTTAAGCAGTTCTTCTATTCGCTGCTGAGTAGCCTTGTACTGTGTTTCGTTCTTTATCTGTGTCATTTTCCTTGATATACCAGTCACGCAAAAGCTTATCTGCTTCTGCATGGTTTTCAATATATTCCCTTATGGTAGAATATGCCAAAATTCTCATGCTGCAAATTTAGATAAAATTTCCGAGATTTTAAGCCAGTCGAGATAAAAATGTGAACAAATTGCCCCGAAAAGTTACAAATCAAGGCTCACATACGCT
>CAJOHP010000219.1 GCA_905234355.1 uncultured Prevotella sp.
TGGGGCATGCGGGCGTGCAGGTCGTTGGGGTCGTCGTTGACGGCGTTGCGCAGACGGCCGTAGAAGGCGCCGAAGCGCAGCTTCTGTCCGTTGTACTCCACGCCGAAGCCGTTGAACGACATGTTCATCACATAGGGGCTGTAGCTCATCGAGCTTTGCCCGAAGAAGGCCTGCCACTGCTTGTAGCGTGGCGAGAGGTTGAGGGAGATGTGGGGATAGTCGAAGTTGAGGTCGCTGTTGGAGTAGAAGAGCGAGAAGGGCATCGCAATGCCATAGACCGACAGGTTGAGGTTGGCCCACACCGTGCTCTGGAAGGGCGATGCAAACCGGTAGCCGGTAGAGTGGTAGAAGGTGTTGGTGGTGCCCACCGCTCCCGACATGATGAGCGGGTCGCTCTTGGCTATCTGTGCGATGTCCTGCGCCTTGGCTCCGCTGAGCGAAGCCAAGGCGAGGATAGCGGCAATGACGATGCGTCTTCTCATGCTCTTGATGGTTTTCGGGGGAGGGCGGGGCCGCCGGGTCCCGTCCCCGCAGTTGCTATTTCTTCAGTTGCTTGCGCACGGTGCCGTCGGCCATGCGCAGGAGCGTGATGCCCTTGGCCTGTGCGTCCGTGCGACGTCCGGTCAGGTCGTAGGCGGCCTCGGCAGCGGTGGTTGCTGCCCCGGCCTGTGCGTCGGCGATGGCGGTGGTCACGGTACGTCCCTTGGTGAGCGAGAGGGGCTGGCGGAGCGAGCCGAGCATGGTCTGCATGGGCACGGTCTGCTCCACGAGGCTCTCCTCGCCGGTGGCGGCGTCGAACAGGCGGAATCCGACCTGCTCGCCCTGCTCGGCATGCACGGTGATGAAGAGCTTGCCGGCCACATACTGGCCCTCGCCGCGGCACTCGTCGCCCACGAAGGCGTAGACGTGGCAGGCGTCGGTGGTAGGCACGTTGTCCAGGCGGGCCACGATGGTCATGTTGTCGCGGAAGCGCGAGGCGTCGTAGCTGTAGAGGGGCTCAGCGGCGGCACGGCGGCGCGCAGGCTGTGCATACTCGTCGTCGCGGTCGGCCATCTGGAGCTCGTCGGAGAACATCAGGGCGCGCTGACCATTGTATGCGTTGTAGAACATGTATCCCTGTCCGGGGCGGAGCACCTGGAGGTTGCCCTCCCATGCCGTGCCGTTGTAGACGGCAAAGCCGTCGTCCTTCGACACGATGCGGTCGCCCTCGACAAGCAGCATGTCGCTGCTGAAGGCATGGGCTATCAGTCGCTCGAAGACGCAGGGGCAGCCCATCCAGTTCCAGCCGCGGCGCAGCGTGACGTCGGTCACGTAGCCCAGCTGTCCGTCGTGGAACACGTAAGGCTCGGGGATGGCCTCGTCCAGATGCATCTTCACCTTGAAGCAGCGGTTCTGCGTGAGCAGGTCCAGATTGCCGAAGTAGCCATAGACGGGGTCGTTGTAGAGCTGGTCGTCCTGCGTGCGTATCTCCACGAGCTGCGTGCCAAAGACGCTGCCGAGGTTGTTGGCGTCGGGATAGCCATAGGGTATGGTCTGCCACGACCATCCGTCGCGGAGGTCATAGGTGTAGCCCACGTCGATGGGGTCGCCCTGCTGGGTGAGTCCCATGTCGGAGCCGTCGTGGTAGGTCACGGTGAAGGACACCTGTCCGGGTATGCGGGGAATGACGCCGAGCACCACGCTGCCGTCCTGCTGCATCCATACGTCGCCGTCGTCGGCAGCCGCCCAGTCGCCGTTGCCGGCATAGCTGCTCGTCAGCACGAAGCGGCTCAGGTCGTCCTGGAAGGTGGCTCCCTGGGGCACGGGCTTCACGATGATCTGGCTGGGCATGCCGTTGGCCATGTCGGTGGGCCAGACTATCTCCAGGCCGGTGACACCCTGGCGCACCACCACCTGGAAACTGGCCGAGACGCTGGTCTCATAGGCGCGTGTGGGGTCGAAGGTCTCGCGCAGGTAGTCTTTCACCACGATGGTCATGGTGATGGTGGCCGTGCCGGCAGCCTTGGCGGTGATGGCTTGTTCGCCTATCTCCACCACGGAGGGGTCGCTCGACACGACGGTGGGCTGCCCGCCGAACGTCTGCGCCGTCTGCGGACCGAGGACGAAGGCTGTCGCGAGCATCTCGCTGATGTCGACGGGTTGGTCCTTCAGCTCCACTTCGTAGGAGTCCTGTGCGGCCGTGATGGTCTTGTAGTCGTTGTGCACGAAGACCCACACGGTGCACGTAGCCTGCGGATTGTCCAGTGAGGTGACCTGTATGCCCTCGGAGCCTGGCTTGTCCAGTGCGGTGATGGTGCCGTCGGCTGCTATGCTGACCACATGGTCGGCACTGGGCACGGCATAGCTGATACTCACACGCTTGTCGGGTGCCGTGGCAGGCAGCACGGTGAAGGCCTGTCCGTCCACGAAATAGGACGTGAGGACGTCGCCGGCCGAGCAGTGCAGGAACACCACGTCGTTGCCTTTGTAGCCGAAGGGTGTGGCGATGCTGGCCACGCCCTCAGTGACCACCACCTCGAAGGTCTTGGTCACGGTGGTGACGCCGCTGGTCTCGTAGTTGAACGTGGCCTGCAGGTAGTCTTTCTTCTCAAACGTCACGGTGATGGTGGCTGTGCCGGTGGCCAAGGCGGTGGCCGTCAGCTCCACATCGCCACCGCCCCAGCTCAGGTCGGTGATGCTCACCACGCTCTCGTCGGACGACGTGATATTGACAATGGAATAGAAGTCGGTGGCCGTCTGTGGCGCAAACACGATATTGTCTTTCACCTGCTGGCTGATGTCCATCTGCCCGCCGGTGAGCAGCACGCTGAGCTGACTGCTGGTGAAGCTGACGTCCTGCACATCGTTGTGCACCCGCACCACGACGGTCGTGCTGACCTGCGGATCCTCCACACTGGCCACCTCCACATAAGCCATGCCCTCGCCCGTGGCGGTCATCCTGCCATCGTCGCCGATAGTCAGAGGCGCTGTGGTGGGGGTGGGCTGCAGGGTGATGGTCACGGCCTTGTTGGTGGCATTGGCCGGGAACACTTGGTAGGCCTGTCCGTCGGTGAAGTAAGCTGTGAGGTCGTCGCCCACGGAGCACTCCAGGGGCACCTCCATGAAGCGTGTCTCGATGCTGGTGACGGGCTGCACCACATGCACGGTAAGCTGCACGGGGGCGATAGTCTCGCGCACTTTGTCTTCCTCGTCATAGACCGTGCCGGTGAGCACCACGTCGCCGGAAGCCAGGGCGGTGA
>CAJOHP010000220.1 GCA_905234355.1 uncultured Prevotella sp.
CCGGATGCTGCCCAACTGGACGGTGAAGTATGCCGGACTCTCAAAGCTGCCATGGCTCAGAGACCACTTCAAGAGCGTCAACCTGAACCACGGCTACAAGAGCATCTACAATGTGGGCTCATACGCCAGCTACAGCTCGTGGATGGAGTATATGGACGGGCTCGGATTTGTCACCGGGACCGACGGCAGCTATGCTCCCTCGTCGATGTATAACATCTCCACCGTCAGCATCAACGAGTCCTTCTCGCCGCTGCTGGGACTCGACGTGACGCTCAACAACAACATCACCGTCAAGGCAGAATACAAGACCACCCGCGTGCTGAACCTCTCGATGACGAGTGTGCAGCTGAACGAGTCGCGCTCCAACGACTGGGTCATCGGCATGGGCTACAAGATAAGCAATTTCAAACTCTTCGGCGGCACTGCCAGCCGCAAGATCAAGAAGGCACAGCGGGGCAAGCGCAGCCAGAAGGAGGACGAGCAGAAGACCACGCAGTCGCAGAGCACGAAGGGTGGCGTGAATCACGACCTGAACCTGCGCTTCGACGTGTCGTTCCGCGACCAGGCCGCCATCACCCGCGACATTGCCACAGGCGTCTCGTCGGCCAGCAGCGGCAACTCGGCACTGAAGATCTCGCTCTCGGCCGACTACGCCCTCTCGCGTTTCCTCACCTTCTCGGCCTACTACGACCGGCAGACCAACACGCCGCTGCTCTCGGCCTCGAGCTATCCCACCACCACACGCGACTTCGGCGTGGCGCTCAAGTTCTCGCTCACACGATAACAAGTCTTAATAAGTATAAAGTAAGAAGAGAGAAGTATGTTTACCCTGCTTGCGCGCGCTGCCACAATAGTGCTGCCACAATAGCAGCCTAATCATACTTCTTACTTTTTACTTCTTACATCTTTTTACTTCTAATATTTTTCGCGATTATTTCTTCAATTCGGAAATAATCCGTACCTTTGCACCCGATTTTAACTAAACAGCATACAGACGAGACAATGAAAGTAGCAATTGTAGGTGCAAGCGGCGCCGTGGGACAGGAGTTTCTGCGGTTGCTCGACGAGAGAAATTTCCCCATGGACGAACTGGTGCTCTTCGGCTCCGAGCGCTCGGCAGGCAGTAAGTACACCTTCCGCGGCAAGGAGCTCACGGTGAAGCTGCTCCAACACAATGACGACTTCAAGGACATCGACATCGCCTTTACCTCTGCCGGTGCCGGCACCAGCAAGGAGTTTGCCGAGACCATCACGAAGTACGGCTGCGTGATGATAGACAACTCCAGCGCCTTCCGCATGGATGCCGACGTGCCCCTCGTGGTGCCCGAGTGCAACGCGGCCGACGCGCTCAGCCGTCCCCGCGGCATCATTGCCAACCCCAACTGCACGACCATTATGATGGTGGTGGTGCTGCAGCCTCCGGAGCAGCTCAGCCATATCAAGCGCATACACGTGGCCTCCTACCAGAGCGCCTCGGGAGCCGGAGCAGCCGCCATGCAGGAGCTGCAGCAGCAGTATAAGGAAATCGTCGAGACGGGCGAGGTCAAGACCATCAGGAAGTTCCCTCACCAGCTGGCCTACAACGTCATCCCGCAGATAGACGTCTTCCAGCCCAACGGCTACACGAAGGAGGAGATGAAGATGTATAACGAGACGCAGAAAATCATGCACACCGATGCCAAGTGCTCGGCCATGTGCGTGCGCGTCAGTTCGCTGCGCAGCCACAGCGAGAGCGTCTGGATAGAGACAGAGCGCCCCATCAGCGTGGAGGAAGCCCAGCAGGCCATCGCTGCCGCACCCGGCTGCACCCTCGTCGACGACCCCTCGACGCTCACCTATCCCATGCCGCTCGACACGGCCGGAAAGGACGACGTCTTCGTGGGCCGCGTGCGCAAGGACCTCACCGACGACTGCGGGCTCACCTTCTGGCTCTCCGGCGACCAGATACGCAAGGGCGCCGCACTCAATGCCGTACAGATAGGCGAGTATCTCGTGCAGCAGGGACTATGAGAGAAACAGACTGCAACGGCCGATTTCTTTGACTTTTCTGCTCCGATGTTTGGCCGTTTGCCGCAAAATTCGTAACTTTGCAGCAAATATCGCAATATGGACGGAAAAAAGAATCACAAGGCCGGATTCGTCAACATCGTTGGCAACCCCAACGTAGGTAAAAGTACGCTCATGAACCAGTTGGTTGGTGAGCGTATTTCTATTGCCACCTTCAAGGCGCAGACCACACGCCACCGCATCATGGGCATCGTCAATACGGAGGACTCCCAGATAGTGTTCAGCGACACGCCGGGCGTGCTCAAGCCCAACTATAAGCTGCAGGAGTCGATGCTCGCCTTCTCCGAGAGCGCACTCGTCGATGCCGACGTGCTGCTCTACGTCACCGACGTGGTGGAGAACCCCGAGAAAAACATGGACTTCCTCGCGAAAGTGCAGCAGATGACCATCCCCGTCATCCTGCTCATCAACAAGATAGACGAGCTGAAGGGACAGGCCGGCGAAGCCCTGGCTGCCATCGTGGAGCACTGGCACGCCCTGCTGCCCAAGGCCGAGATACTGCCCATCTCGGCCAAGAACAAGTTTGGCGTCGACATGCTGCTCAAGCGCATCAAGGAGCTGCTGCCCGAGAGCCCCGCCTTCTTCGACAAGGACCAGCTCACCGACAAGCCCGCGCGCTTCTTCGTCTCAGAGATTATCCGCGAGAAGATACTGCTCTACTACGACAAGGAGATACCCTACAGCGTCGAGGTGGTCGTCGAGCGGTTTAAGGAGGAAGAGAAGAAGATACACATCAACGCCGTCATCAACGTGGAGCGCGACTCTCAGAAAGGCATCATCATAGGCCATCAGGGCGTGGCGCTGAAGAAGGTGTCGACCGAGGCACGCAAGGCACTGGAGAAATTCTTCGACAAGCACATCTATCTGGAAATCTTCGTCAAGGTGGACAAAGACTGGCGCTCGTCCGACCGCGAGCTCAACCTGTTTGGATACAACCCCGAGTAAGTGAAACGTTTTTTTAGAAAGAGAGTATATGGGTAACTTAGTAGCGATCGTAGGGCGTCCCAATGTGGGCAAGTCTACGCTATTCAACCGACTGACCAACTCCCGTCAGGCCATCGTGAGCGATGAGGCCGGCACTACGCGCGACCGCCAGTACGGCAAGTGCGAGTGGACGGGCCGCGAGTTCTCCGTCGTCGACACCGGCGGATGGGTGGTCAACAGCGACGAC
>CAJOHP010000221.1 GCA_905234355.1 uncultured Prevotella sp.
TAGATATTAACAGACGGCATTCTAAATAGTAGAATCGGATGGCTTCAGCCTTATACGTAACTGGCAGAGGATTTCGCATCGAGCGTGGGAAACTTTAGAAGGTAATTGTATTTGCCACATGCGGATAATCATGAAAAAAAACATGGGTAATGCGTGCGTATGTAAAATAAAAGTTGTATATTTGCAATCAGTAATATAAAAAAACATATCATCAAGATGAAGAAGATCCTGTTTTCCTTATTGCTGTTGTGGCCGATGGTATCGGCCACAGCCCAGCCCGATGGCGGCTTTGGCGGTGTGCAGGTGGCTCGCGGAGCATTGCCCACATCGCGGGAATGGAAAGATGTGAACTATGCCTGTGACGATGCGTCCTATCACACCTGCGACATCTATCTGCCCCAGCGCCCCCTCGCCGCCGGTCAGAGAGGCTATCCGGTGGTGGTCCACATCTACGGCAGCGCATGGTTCAACAACAACGGCAAGGGCTCTGCCGACCTGGGCACCATCGTCGCCTCGCTGCTCGACGCCGGCTATGCCGTGGTCTGCCCCAACCACCGCAGCAGCGCCGATGCACAGTGGCCGGCACAGCTGCACGACATCAAGGCCGTCGTGCGCTTCGTGCGCGGCGAGGCCGCCCGCTACGGCTTCGACGCATCGTTTGTGGCCGTGAGCGGCTTCTCCTCGGGTGGTCATCTGGCCTCTGTCATGGCCACCACCAGTGGACAGGCGTCGGCCACGGTGGGCACCGTGACCATCGACCTGGAGGGCACGCTGGGATGCCACACCACGCAGAGCAGCGCCGTCAGCGCCTGCTGCGACTGGTCGGGGCCCATCGACCTGACGGCCATGGACTGCGGTCGGCACATCACCATGGGCGACCGCAGTCCCGAGGACATCCTGCTCGGCAGCAGCCTGCAGACGGCCCCCGACAAATACCGCAGCCTGAGCGCCACAACCTATATAGACAAGCACGACCCGCCCATACACATCTTCCATGGCGAGCAAGACAACGTGGTGCCCGTCTGCCAGGGCAAGGCCTTCTATGAGCGCCTGCAGAGCGCCGGAGCCAGGGCTGAAGCCACGTTTGTGCCGCAGGGCGCCCATGGCGGACCGCAGATGTACTCGGAGAGCAATCTGCGCGAAATGGTGGCCTTCCTGCAGCGGCTCACCCCGGGACATACGGCAGCAGCTGGGACCCGATCCAACGGCAGCGACGACGTCGTCTTCACCTACCGCAACGACTCGGCACGCTCCGTCTTCGTCGACGTGCAGTTTGCCGGACGCAAGGAGATGCACCGAGGCACCGACAGCGTGTGGACTGTCACACTGCCGTCGCCCGCACCCGACATGTATCCCTATCACTTCGTCGTCGACGGGGTGAGCGTGGCAGACCCCGCCAACCCGTACTACTTCCCCAACGAGGGCTTCAAGAACAGCATCCTCGACCTGCCGGGCGACGGCACCCTGCCCCACCGTGTGGCCGATGTGCCCCACGGCCGTATAGAGTATGTGCACTACTACTCCCGCAGCCTGGGCGGCACCAACAGCGCCGTGGTCTATCTGCCGCCACGCTACATGACCGACCATCAGAAGCGCTATCCCGTGTTCTATCTCATCAGTGGCACCACCGACACCGAGGAGGTCTACTACAAGGTAGGCCGCGTCAACTATATTCTCGACAACCTGCTGGCCTCCGGCCAGGCGCGCGAGATGATTGTGGTGATGCCCTATGGCAATCCCTCCAAGCTGCTGCCCGACCCGCCTGCACCGTCGGCGCCGCAGACGCAGTTTGGAGGCGACGTGTTCAGCCTCGACCTCATTGGCGACCTCATGCCCTATATCGAGGCCAACTACCGCACCATCGACAATGCCGACCACCGGGCCATTGGCGGCTTCTCACGCGGCGGCAACCAGGCACTCTACAACGGGCTCACACACCTCGACAAGTTCTCCTACCTCTGCTCCTACAGCTCCTTTACCTCTACCGACATACCGCAGGTCTACGACCATGCCGCCCAGACCAACAAGAAGCTCAATCTCTTCTGGCTCGGCGTGGGCACCGACGACTTCCTCTACGGCAATGCCCGCGACTACATGCAGTTTCTCGACGACCGAGGCATCTGCTCTGTGAAGGAGCTCACCACCGGCAAGTATGGCCACACCTGGATGAATGCCAAGTACTTCCTCTGGCGCACGCTGCCGCTGCTGTTCAACAAGAAGGCCGCCCACGCCGCCATGCAGGGTGCCCAGCCCGCTCCTGCGGCTACGGGCAACGAGCCGCAGTTCACCCCGGGGGTGATGTCGCGCCTCTTCCCCAAGCCCGTCATCTCGCCGGAATATGCCGACGGCGCCATCGTCTTCCGCTTCCAGGCACCCGAAGCACGGCGTGTGGAGCTGGAGTGCGAGATGCTGCCCCACCGCATCGCCATGACACGCGACAGCGCCGGCGTGTGGAGCACCGTCGTCAGGGACTATCTCTACGAGACGTTCCTCTATTGCTTCGTGGTCGACGGCACACGCGTGGCCGACCCGAGCAATATGTACCTGGCCCCCGGGAAAGGGTTCAAATACAGCATTGCCAGCAATCCGCACGCACCTTTCCACTTCGCCTCACAGGGCGACATCAGGCACGGGCGCACAGCCTACGACCTGGAGCGCCAGGAGGCCTGGTACATGTCACCCATGTCGCGGCAGGGCATGACGATGCCCACGTTCATACAGCTTGTCCCGGCCGAGGGCGACACCATGGAGAGCTGGTTCAAGGTGGGCGGTGCCGACGCCATAGCCGACCGCCTGTTTGCCGACGGCAAGACCAAACCCTGCGTCATCACCACCAGCACGCTGTCCTTCATGCAGCAAGGCGGCATGCCCCCCATGCCCGGGTTCAGTCCGAAGGTGCTCCGTGCCGACGACTATCCCACCTGGGCACAGCGCCGCCGAGCACTCATCAAGCTGCTCCTGCAGATAGGACGCGAGCCGAGCAGGCAGTTTCCACCCTTCGGCGGAGGCCCCTTCGAAGGCCCCGACGGACAGTGAGAGGGAGCCCGTCACAACCCCTGAACGCATCAAACAACTGCCCCCGATAACAGCATCAAGTCTTTATCTGTGAGTCCACTTGAAAAAGTCTGAACGTCGGTAAACCGGTAGCGAAACAGACCGCATGGCACTCCCCTCCCTTGTAGGGGAGGGGTCGGGGGTGGGGTCA
>CAJOHP010000222.1 GCA_905234355.1 uncultured Prevotella sp.
CAGCCAGAAGTCCATGGCGAAGCTGCTCGTCAGGAACACGGGGTTCACCGTGCGCGGCATCATCTCCTCGAAGGGCACCAGCTGGTAGGCCACGTCGTGGTGTACCTCGCTGCTGTTCAGCTTCGCCGTGACGACGACGTTGTCGCCGCCCACGTAGCCCGGCACGATGTCCTCGTTGAACTCGATGGCCATCTGGTCGCCGTAGCCCAGTATGCCGTTGGCCGGCGCCGGCGTGTAGAGGTTGATGGGCAGCGTGCGGTCCTTGATGACGGCGGCCACGTCGCTATACACATGCACCATGTCCGTGCCGTAGGGCGTGGTGGTGAAGGCGCGGAACTCGTAGTTGCCCTCGGGGTAGGCCAGGTCGCTCGTCATGTCGAGCGCCAGGCGCAGGTCGCCCGTCTTGGGCAGCAGCTTGTGGCTCAGGCTGTCGCGGCCAATGGTGTCGTTCTCGTGTACCCACCACGTGTGCAGGTCGGTCCACTGCGTGCTGCCCTGGAAGCGGTACTGCACGCCCACGTTCCTCAGGTTCTTGAACTGGCGGTTGAAGCCCTTCAGCTTCATCTGCAGCTTTCCGCCGGGCGTGTTGCTGTTCACCACCGGCTCGTCGATGGCCAGCTCCACGGGCGACGACGACGGCACGAAGTGTACGTTCAGCTTGCACTCGTCGTAGATCTTGGTAGGCTGATACTGTGATTCAAACCACAGTACGACGCCTTCGTAGTCGAGCACGCTCTGGTCGGTCTGGCGCACGGTGATGACCTTCTTCACCGTCTCGCCGGCGGGTATCATCACGCCGCGTCCGTTGGCCGGCACGCCGTCCATCAGCACCTCCAGGCCTTGCTGGTTGTAGATCTCAGCCACGTCGAGTAAGTAGGTGAACGGATACGTCTGGTTGGTCGTCGTGCCGTTGGTCAGGTGCAGGGTGAACTGCCCCGTGCCGCCGGCCGGAATGTCGGTCAGCGTGGCGCTCGTGGCGCCCACCTCGCCGTCGGTGCTGATGCGTATGACGGGCTGCTCCATCTGCTCTGTGCCGTAGGAGATGACGTGCTTCTTCTCCGGCTCATAGTATTGGGCCAGCTCTTCGCCCTCGTAGGGGTTGTAGCTCTGGCCGCCGCGCAGCACGAAGATGTCGCCCCAGCCTCGCGGCGAGCGGAGGATATCGACGCTGAAGTCGGTGCCGGGATTGCCGTCGTTCAGCTCATAGTCGAACTCGGCGTAGTTATGCTTGTTGTCTTCAGCATCACCTTTTGATCGGTTGGCAATGCTTCCTACTTCACCCTTAAAAATCATGTTGTATGCAAATGACAGTCCATGACTCACGCCGAGACCAATCTTGGCTTCGCCTACAAATCCCACGTGGGAAGTACTATTTTCAGTCTTTACCCATGTGGAATCGCGGCGTATAGAGTAGGTATAGCTGGTGCCGCCGTCGAACGAGCGGTTCTCCTTCAGGTATGTATCACGCGCAGCCATGGCCTCTAACTTGTCCTGCTCGTTTTCGGACAACAGTTTTTTCCAGTTGCTCACCGAACTGTTGTAGTAGCTCACCATGTCTTGCGACTTACCCTTCTTGCCTTGCTTCCACACGTAGGTGCCTTCCATGCCGTAGTCTGCTTCGGAGGGGTCCTTCCACGTCAGATAGACATCCTGCTCGGTGTTGTTCACATAGCTCTTGGCATCAGCCTCCTTCATGTATTCCAGCAGGCTGTTGCGCGTGTCAATCAGTTTGGGTATCATCGTCTCTTCTATCTCGCGGGTGGTATAGACGAAGTCGGTTTTGAGTTCGTCGTTGATGGCCACGGTCTCCTTCAGGCCTAAGACGATGCGGCCGGCCTCGCGGTGGAAGCCCAATTTGCGGCAGGTGCCGATAATGAAGTTGTGCGACTTGCCGATGAACAGGTCGCCCTTGGCACCCACATACCGTGAGCCGGTGCTGCTGCTGATGTTTTCGGCAGTGGTCTCGACGAAGGTACTGTCGTTGGTCGTCGTCCAAGTGAATGAACCCTTCTCACCCACCGTTGCAGTCTGCTCGGCTTTTTGGCTTGAGACGATGGCAAAACCGACGCCACTGACAGTTTCAATTTTTGTACCATGGAGTATTTCAATTTGCACGCTTTCGTCCAAGTAGTTTCCCTCTGTCTCTCGCCATAGTTTCGTTTTGCTGGTGCCCGTCTTCCACGTCACCTTGCTCTTGGCGCCTGGCGGGTCGCGCAGCACCATATCCACATGGTCGGGGCCTTCGGTGATGAAGTTGTCGCCGTTGGTCAGCTCGCCTAAGACGATGCCGTCCAGCGACTGTCCGCTGTAGGTGCGCTTGTTGCGCTCGAAGGTCATGCTGTAGCGACGCGTGTAGGGGTCCGTCACGTTGGGGAAGCCGGTGGTGAAGGTGACGGTGTTCCGTCCTTCTTTGTCCAGCAGCATCTGGGTGCGCTTGGGCTTCGGGATGTCGCCGGGCTTCAGGCCGGTCTGGCTGGCGTCGAGCACCTTGGCCACCACGTCCTGCGTGTTGCTCATCTCGTTGGTCACGGTCACCAGCAGTCCGTTCAGCGGTATGGTGTCGTTCACCGCCTTGTCAGTGCCCTGGTCGTAGTTGGTGTACAGCTCGTAGCCGCGCACGTCGAACTTATACTCCTTGTTGCGGGCAAAGACGGGGTAGTCGTAGTTGTACTTGATGCTGCCGTCGGCCTCCACCACCCAGATGTCCTTGATGTCGGCCTCCTCGGTGTTGCTCAGGCGGTATTTCAGCATCTCCTGCTCGCCGAAGGCTTTGCTGCCCTGCTGCGTCACGACGAGCTGCGGCTGGGCGAAGTAGGTCTTCACCATCTTTGTGTTGTAGCTGTACTTCACCCACGCCGTGTCGGCACTGTTTTCCATCGCCATCCGCACCGAGTCGCTGCGCATGTCGTTGCGTGCGCTGGTCATGTCTATCTCCGGCAGTTCGGTGAACTCTATCGGGTTGGCCGACTTGTTCGACTCCACCGTGATGCTCTTCACCGTGTATTTCAGCGGGGGCAGCAGGGCCGAGAACTCGCCCGTCACGGAGTCGGTGTGTATGAAGATGTAGTGGTCCTCGCCGTTGCGGAAGCCGGTGTGGGTGTGGCTGTTCACGCTCACCGTGTCGCTCGCCCACGTGCGGTTCTGCTGGTGGGTCTCGGTGGTGCCCGTCTTGCAGTTGAACGA
>CAJOHP010000223.1 GCA_905234355.1 uncultured Prevotella sp.
TCATCGCCGCTGCCACCTTTGTCATACTCTACCTGCTGGGCATGGACAACTGGGTCGGACTCTCCTGCTCCGTCGTCAGCGGACTCGCTGCCGGCGTGGTCATAGGACAGGCCACCGAGTACTACACCTCCCACAGCTACAAGCCCACACAGCGCATCTCCGAGGCTGGACAGACCGGCGCTGCCACCGTCATCATAAAGGGTATAGGCACCGGCATGATATCCACCTGCATACCCGTCGTCACCATCGGCGTGGCCATCATGCTGAGCTATCTCTTTGCCAATGGCTTCGACATGTCCATGACAAGCCAGGCACTCTCACATGGTCTCTACGGCATAGGCATCGCCGCCGTGGGTATGCTCTCCACGCTCGGCATCACGCTGGCCACCGACGCCTACGGGCCCATAGCCGACAATGCCGGCGGCAACGCCGAGATGGCCGACCTGGGCGAGCAGGTGCGCCACCGCACCGACGCCCTCGACGCGCTAGGCAACACGACCGCCGCCACAGGCAAGGGCTTCGCCATCGGCTCTGCCGCACTCACCGCACTGGCTCTGCTGGCATCCTACATCGAGGAGATAAAGATTGCCATGGCACGCGCCGGACAGACGCTCACCAGCGTGGCAGGCGATGTGATCAGCGCCACCGATGCCACCATACCCGACTTCATGAACCACTTCCAGGTCAACCTGATGAACCCCCGCGTGCTCGTGGGCGCCTTCATCGGCGGCATGGCGGCCTTCCTCTTCTGCGGCATGACCATGGAGGCAGTGGGACGCGCCGCCGAGAAAATGGTACAGGAGGTGCGCAGGCAGTTCCGCGAGATAAAAGGCATACTCGAGGGCACCGGCACACCCGACTACGGACGCTGCGTGGAGATATCCACCCGTGCCGCGCAGCGAGAGATGATCGTGCCCTCAGTGCTCGCCATCGTCATACCCATTGCCGTGGGCGTGGTGCTCGGCGTGGCTGGCGTCCTCGGACTGCTCGTGGGCGGACTGACCTGTGGCTTCACCCTCGCCGTCTTCATGGCCAATGCAGGAGGAGCATGGGACAATGCTAAGAAGAACATCGAGGAGGGCGCCTACGGCGGAAAAGGCTCCTTCGCACACAAGGCTTGCATCGTGGGCGACACTGTGGGCGATCCCTTCAAGGACACTAGCGGACCCTCGCTCAACATCCTGATAAAACTCATGTCCATGGTCAGTATCGTCATGGCTGGTCTCACTGCAGCATGCTCGTGATATGTGACGCCCCCGGACAGACCTGCAACCGTCTTTGGACCTACGTGGCCTCCGTGGCCCAGTGCGTGGCCGAACGACGCCGTATGGTCATCCTGTTCTACGACTGGACCATCGAGGACTTCCCCTCGCTGCTTCACTGTCCTTTCATCTACTATCCGCTCTATCACCCCTGGTTCCTCCGGCTGCCGAAAGGGTGGGGGTGGTACAAGAGCCTCACGTGGAAGACCACCCACAGCAGATTCTTCGACCGCGTGTTTGCCGCCCTTGGCTTCACCAAAGGGTGGCAAACACGCACCGACACACGCTACCTACGTGCCACGCTGCCCGAGCTCAAGCGCCTCTTCCGGCCCGCCGACCATATCATGGCCAGGGCCGAGGCCATGATAGCCCGGCTGCGGGCCGAGGCCGACATGGTCGTGGGCGTGCACGTGCGGCGAGGCGACTATGCCACATGGAACGACGGACGCTTCTTCTTCTCGCTCGACGACTACCGGCAGTTCATGCGCCGCGTAGAGCAGTGCTATGCACCACGACGCGTCGCCTTCTTCATCAGTAGCAACGAGGACTTCTCGCCCGCCGACGTCTTTGCCCCCTGCCACTGCCAGCGCTTCGCTGGCGAGCCCGCGGCAGCACTCCTCGACCTCTACACCCTCTCGCTCTGCGACCGCATCATAGGACCCTACAGCACCTACTCACGCTGGGCCTCCTTCATAGGCGAGGTGCCCCTGTGCTTTTGTGCTTCCAGAGAGCAGCAGTTTGACGACGAGTCGTTCTCAAAGATTGTAGACTATTTCCACTTCGAGAGCGGACTCACTATCGACGACTGGTAGCGCACCAGTCTTCCAGAAAATGTTCCCTATTTCCGTCTCAACCTTACATTCAGCATGTCGCACAGTTCTTGCGCTTTCATGCCCGTGCAGTTAGTGGAGATATTTTCTTGCGCATTCCCCAACTTGCGGTTTAGCTTGCGGATGCTACGGTCAATGACATTGGCTTCGTCCAGTTGCTGACGCTCAATGCCGGGCTTATAGTGGACGGCAACGAATTCCTGTCTTCCCATTTTTACCACATTGAACGATTCTACGTCGGCAAAGCGGATGACCGCATGCTTCATCCCATCCATGATAACGGCCTCGTCAGTAATCGTCAGGAAGGGCTTGCCCGTCAGCCGCTCTTTCAGCGTGCCATAGAGCATATAGAGGCCACACACGCCGAAGAACACGACACCTATCCATCCCACAACAATATGGAATCCTTTGGGGGAGTGAATAGCCATCAAGTAACCGCCAACTGCCATAGCAAGGCTGACAATGGCTAATAGCAGCATACGCCACGTGGAGTGATAGATTCTGATGGTTGTTTTCTTAGTCATGATATGTCTGTTTCTTGGGAATTATATGCCGAATCGCTAAGCACCTTAAACTGGTTTATGTCCTGTGCTACTGCCGTTAAGCCTGTCAGCAGAACCATCAAAACCGATAATAACTTTTCTTTCATTGCCGTTTACAGCTTTGTGAATACTTCTTTTCGACAAAAGAGGCGCAGACCTTCGCCATACGACTCTCGGCTCACCACAAGCCACATCAATATACGGGAATTTCTGCGCCTTGTAAGGGCAGTCCCAATAATTGATGTTTGCTCGTTTCTCGTGGTGGTGAATTGAGAGTCTATTGAGCAATATGTCTTTGCGCTCCTTTAGGATCGCGACGGCAAAATTACACAAAAATCCGCACTCTACCGACAGTTTTAACTAAATAATGATAAAAAGATGGCAGAAAGCGTAAGATTATTCTGAAGTCCTTGAAAAATTAGGTTCTGAACTTTCCCACCCCCATAAAGGAAGTAAAGTCTTTGTCTATCAAGAATTAGAGAATTAGAGAATTTACCCATGAAAAGAATTGATAAGAATTGT
>CAJOHP010000224.1:0-3144 GCA_905234355.1 uncultured Prevotella sp.
CATTTTTTCTATCGGGGTGACGAGTATGCCTTGTGCACCGAGGTCTTTCAGACGTCCAATTATTTCCCAGAATCGCTGCTCGTCGAGCACAGTGTGCACGGAGCACCATTCTTCGTCGGCCAGTGGAATGACTGTGGGGCTCTTCAGTCCCGGCAGCACGTTGACAATATCATCAAGTCGTGCCTTGGGGGCGTTCATCCTCACATATTTCTTGTCCTCAGCCTGTCTCACGGCTTCAAACCGGAAGAGCATCTGCTGCAGTATGTCACGCTTCTCAGCGCTCATGCCCTGATAGCCTATGAGCAGTGCCTCGCTCTTCATCACCACTTCCACCTCTCTGAGATTGTTGCTCACTAGTGTAGATCCAGAGCTGACGATGTCGAAGATGGCATCAGACAGTCCGATGCCCGGACTTATCTCCACGCTTCCGGTGATAACGTGTACGTCGGCACTGATACCATTCCCTGCAAGAAAGTTCTTCAGGATGGCAGGATAGCTTGTGGCTATTTTCTTTCCTTCGAACCACTCGAGGCCATGATAGTCGGCTTCTTTAGGCACGGCCAGCGACAGACGGCACTTGCTGAATCCAAGGCGTGAGATGACCTCGGCTTCAGCGCCTCGCTCGCAGTATTCGTTTTCGCCCACCACGCCGATGTCAGCCACACCTGTTGCTACACTCTGCGGGATGTCATCGTCGCGCAGGTAGAGCACTTCGAGCGGGAAGTTCTGGGCGGCTACAAGTAGGGTACGCTTGCTGGCACTGATTTTGATGTCGGCCTCTGTCAGCAGATTCATCGTGTCTTCATACAGACGGCCTTTCGACTGAATGGCTATTCTGAGCATGTCTCTTTCCTTCTTTTTTATGTTGGTAAATACTCTTTTCTGTCTTTTTGCGCGGCAAAATTACAGAAAAATTCCCTAATATGCAATAATTTATGTACTTTTGCAGCGAAAATCGTCGAAATGTGAAAGTATTTGGTATCTTTATGCTGCTTTTCTCCATGGCAGCATGTAGCAACAGGCAGTCACCAGCCCCTGTGCGGACTCCGTGGGGCGATGTGCTGGGGCAGGAGACCGACACGGCCTCCTTCGACCTTGACGACATTGAGCGTGCCGGCGAGCTGATTGCCTTGACACTGTCTGGCCCTGCGTCATATTATGAATACCGAGGCATGCAGTTGGGTGTGCATCAGCTGTTGTGCCGCCGATGGGCCTCGTCGCTGGGTGTGCGGCTTCGTGTGGAGGTGTGTCGCGACACGGCTGAGATGCTACGGCGTATGGCAGCGGGTGAGGGCGACGTGATTGCTTTTCCGCTGCAGCGTGACACGCTCACTCCTGGGTGGATGGTCGACAGTCTCAAGCCGCAGCTCCTTGAGAGTCTGCTGCGCTGGTACAAGCCGTCGCTCATGGCTGAGGTGGCTGCCGAGGAGCAACGGCTGCTCAAGGGTGGCGGGGTGAAACGGCGGGTCTTTGCTCCGATGCTCAATCGGGCTGGGGGCGTCATCTCGCGCTACGACGGATTGTTCCGTCAGTATAGTGTGGAGATAGGGTGGGACTGGCGTCTCATGGCGGCGCAGTGTTATCAAGAGTCTACGTTCGATCCTATGGCTCAGTCGTGGGCAGGTGCTCGCGGCCTGATGCAGATTATGCCCACTACGGCCGACCACTTAGGGCTGGCCAGGGCCGACATGACCGATCCCGAGAAGAACATTGCAGCGGCAGCACGCTATCTGCATGAACTTTATTGTCACTTCAATGATATCTCGAATGTACGTGAGCGTCAAGACTTTGTGCTCGCATCCTACAATGGAGGCGAGTCCCATATCCGCGATGCCATGCGCTTGGCTGAGCGCGATGGGCTGGATGCTCGGCGGTGGAGTGTGGTGGCGGCCTATGTGTTGCGCCTTAGCGACCCTCAGTACTATCAGGACCCTTTGGTGCATCATGGCTACATGCGTGGTGCTGAGACAAAAGACTATGTGGAGCGCATCAGAGCGCGCTGGATGCAGTATCGTGGCGTGAAGGGCGCACCGGGCGGCAGTGGCACGCCCCACAAGTCGTATCGTGGACAGCGTAAGGCCAAGTACACCCTACGGCCGTCAGCACAGTGACCCTTGTGCCTTATGCACCGTCGTCGGTCATGGCCTCGTCGTCGTCGTGACGTGCATGCTTAAACAGTCTGTGGTGTATGAGGTCCATGCCCTCAAGACACAGCAGCACCATCAGTGTGGCCGATGCTGCCACGGCATACATGCCTCTTCCGGCCGTCATGCCGATGGCCGAAGTGACCCACAGCCCGGCTGCGGTGGTGAGTCCTTTTACTGCGTTTTTCTGGAAGATGATGCATCCGGCGCCGATGAAGCCGATACCGCTCACCACCTGTGCGGCCAGTCGTCCGGGGTCGCGCTGTATGCCGGGTATGCCCAAGTATTCGTCGAAGCCGTGTACCGACAGAATCATGAACAGTCCGCTACCCAGTCCCACGAGGAAGTGTGTGCGAAATCCAGCCTCCTTCGATCGGTATTCGCGCTCCAATCCGATGAGTCCTCCCAGTATGCCGGCTATAAAGATGCTAAGGATGTATTGGCCAGTCATAGCGTGTCGTTTTGTCGTTTGAGTTCTTCTATCATGCGGTCTATCTTGTGCAGCTCCTGAGGTATGCGTATGTTCTGCGGGCAGTGAGGCGTGCATTGTCCGCAGCCTATGCAGTGGTCGGGCTGTCGCTGTCGCGCCACGCTGCGGTCCAGGCTGATGAGGTACTGCCGGCGGTGCTTGCGGTACTCCTTGTCGCCGATGGCCTGAGGCAGCGAGCCCTCATTCTTGCATTTGTTGTAGTGCACGAAGATTCCGGGTATGTCTACGCCGTAGGGGCAGGGCATGCAGTATTTGCAGTCGTTGCAGGGTATGTTGGAGAGGTTGACTATCTTCTGTGCGATGTCGGTGTGCAGGTATTCGGTCTCTTCGTCGCTGAGCGGCTTCAGTGGACAGTAGCTTAGCAGGTTGTCTTTGAGGTGTTCCATATAGGTCATACCGCTGAGCACGGTGAGCACGCCTTGTGGTGTACCGGCATATCGGAAGGCCCATGACGCCACCGAGCGCGATGGGTCGCGCTGCTTCAGCTCGCTGACTAGATACTGTGGCAGG
>CAJOHP010000224.1:3181-6037 GCA_905234355.1 uncultured Prevotella sp.
CTTCACCAGCTCGGCATAGAGGTAGCGCGCATCGGTGTTGCTGTCGTTTATCTCGTTAGCGAAGTCCCAGTCCAGATAGTTCAGCTCTATTTGCACAAAGTCCCATTTGTACTCATCGTGCTTGGACAGCAGGTAGTCGAACACCTTGATGTCGCCATGGTAGGAGAATCCGAGGTGGCGTATGCGTCCGGCCTTACGTTCTTCGAGCAGGAAGTCGAGCATGCCGTTGTCCAGGTATCGGGCGTGCAGGTTCTCCATGCCTCCTCCGCCGATGCCGTGCAGCAGGTAGTAGTCTATGTAGTCCACCTGCAGCTCCTTCATCGAGTTGTGATACATCTCCATGCTGGCCTGACGGCTCCACGTGGACTGGTTGAAGTTGGAGAGCTTGGTGGCCACGAGATAGTCGCTGCGTTTGTGGCGGCTCAGGGCTATGCCTGTGCAGCGCTCGGAGAGCCCCCTGCAGTAGGCCGGACTGGTGTCGAAGTAGTTCAGACCGTGCTCTATGGCGTAGTCCACCTGCCGGTTGATCATCTCCTGGTCGTATTCATCGGCATTGTCCACCTTCGTAGGCAGCCGCATCATGCCGTAGCCCAGCAGCGACACTTTGTCGCCGCTGTTGGGATTGGTGCGCATCGTCATCTTGCCCTTGGGCGGCTCCACTTGATTCTTGTATTCCTCCACGGCTTTCTTTTCCGTATCCTTTCCTGTGCAGGCTGTCATGGCTGTAGCCGTTCCTGCTCCTAAGTATTTCAGAAACGTGCGGCGTGTTATCTTGTTGTCTTTCATACCAGTCTGTTTTTATTATATGTCAGTCTTCATTATTTGCCAAGCATTCCTCTGCTATATGTGCTTATGCACTTCGTGTCCTTCCACGTAGATGGCAGCGAATGGTCTTGCCGGGCACACATATTCGCATGCACCGCAGCCTATGCATCGGTTCTCGTTGACCATGGGTATCATGGGCGAGAGTTCATCGTCCTTGTCTGCGGGCATCATCTCGATAGCACCTGCCGGGCAGTGTCTTGCGCAGTTGCCGCAGCTCACGCCTTCGCTCACGGGCAGGCAGTTCTTCTTTATCCATACGGCATGGCCTATCTGCACTGAGGTCTTCTCCACTTTGTCGAGTGGGCGTATGGCGCCTGTGGGGCACACGTCGCTGCAGCGTGTGCACTCCGGCCGGCAGTAGCCCCTGTCGTAGTCCATGGTGGGCTGCATCATGTGCATTAAGTCGGTGGAGGGCCGCAGCACGTCGTTAGGACACTCCGACACGCACAGCTGACAGCCTGTGCAGCGTCTGGCCATGTTTTCCGCTGAGAGCGCCCCCGGGGGCGTGAGGGGTGTCTGTCGCTGGGGAACCACCTTGTCGGCCAGGTCGGCAAAGCCTCCGTCCACCTTTTTCGCCTCTTGGGCCATGGCGGCCGTGGTGGCTGCTGCCGTGGCCAGGAGGAAGGAACGGCGCGAGACGTCTGTGACCGTTGTTGCGTCATTGCCGTCAGTGCCGCTCTTTTGTGCTGAGGTGCGGTCTGTGCCGAGACCATAAGTCAGCGCGCCGAACTTGCAGCTTTCTATGCAGTTGCCGCAGACCACGCAACGGCTGTAGTCCACGCTGTGGGTCTTGTAGTCTATGCAGGCCGCCTTGCACTGCTTGCTGCATGCGGAGCACGAGCGGCATTTCGAGGCGTCGAACCTCACCTTCAGCAGCGAGAAGCGCGACAGGAGCGACAGCGTGGTGCCTACGGGACAGATGGTGTTGCAGTAGGTACGTCCGCCTCGCCAGGCCAGCACGGCGAGCAGCACAACCGTGGCCACGGCCACCACGAGCACGGGCAATGACTTCATCCATACGCTGACGGAGTAGAAGGCATAGCTGTCGGCAGCCTCGGCAAACGATGCCAGCATGTTGTTGGCCTCTTTCCACACGGGCTGCAGCAGCATCGTGGCTATACGTCCGTAGGCACTGTATGGGGCCAGAAGCTGCACCACCGTGCCTATGCCTGCCAAGATGGCTGCGACGTATGCAGCCAGTACGGGGTAGCGCAGCCAGCGCTTCTCGGCTGAGAAGGTGTAGCGGCGCTTCTGTCGCTTGCGGCTCAACCTGGCAAAGATGTCCTGGAGCACACCTAAGGGGCAGATAACGGAGCAGTAGATGCGGCCGACGACGAGCGTCAGTACAGCCAGAAGCACGATGACCGCCACGTTGAGGGCCAGCACAGCCGGCAGCAGCTGTATCTTGGCCATCCATCCGAGCCAGGCATGCAGCATGCCAGTGAAGTCGACCAGCAGCAGCGTGATGGCTGAAAAGAAGATTGCTGCTAAGAGTATGCGTATTTTTCTAAGCATGAGTAGTGTGATGATATGGTATGGTTTCTATTCTTTCACGATGAAGATGCTCAGTTCGTAGAGCAGCCAGATAGGCAGGGCGACAACCAGCAGTGTGAGTGCATCGGTCGTCGGGGTGATGATGGCGGCCACCATCAGTATGGCCACGAGGGCATGTCGTCTGTAGCGCGACATCATGTGGCGCCTGAGCAGTCCGGCATGGCTCAGTATGGCGCATACCACGGGCAGTTCAAACACGGCGCCCATGACGAGGCTCATCGAGATGAGTGTGTCGGCATACGACTGCAGCGTGAGCATGTTGGCCACGTCGGCGCTCACCTGATAGGTGCCTAAGAAGCGCAGCGTGAGCGGAAACACCACGAAGTAGTTCACCAGTGTCCCGGCGATAAACATTACGTAGGCCGCCCCCACAATCCTTACAGCCGCTCGGCGCTCGCCGCTGTAGAGTCCGGGTGAGATAAAGCGGAACAGCTCGTAGAGTATATAGGGCGAGGCACAGAGCAGTCCGGCATAGAG
>CAJOHP010000225.1 GCA_905234355.1 uncultured Prevotella sp.
CAGGCGAGTTTCTGCCCAAGACCATCTTCCGCAGCCATGCCAACACGCTGCTCACCTTCTTTGCCGTGCCGGCCTATGTGTGCTACGTGGTGCTCTATCCCGTGTCGCGGTTTGCCACGCTGCTCTCCAAGGGGCTGTTGCGCCTCTTTGGCGTGAAGATGAGCAAGAACACCGATGACAACGTCTTCACCAAGGTAGACCTGGACTACCTCGTGCAGTCGAGCATAGACAGTGCCAAGGACGACGACGACATAGACGAGGAAGTGAAAATCTTCCAGAACGCACTCGACTTCACCGACACCAAGGTGCGCGACTGCATGGTGCCGCGCACCGAGATAGATGCCATCGAAGACACCTGCACCATAGAGCAGCTCCGACAGAAGTTCATAGAGAGCGGACACTCCAAGGTGGTGGTCTATCATGAGGACATCGACCACATCACGGGCTACATACACTCCTCTGAGATGTTTCGCAATCCTGCCGACTGGACCAAGTGCCTGCGCGAGATGACCTTCGTGCCCGAGACCATGGCGGCCAGCAAGATGATGCAGACCTTCCTGCAGCAGAAAAAGTCGCTCGGCGTGGTCGTCGACGAGTTCGGAGGCACCAGCGGGCTCATCTCCCTCGAGGATATCGTCGAGGAGATATTCGGCGAGATAGAAGACGAGCACGACTCCACGACCTATGTGGCCAAACGGCTCGACGACGGCGAGTATCTGCTCTCCGCACGACTCGAGATAGAGAAGGTCAACGAGATGTTTGGGCTCCATCTGCCCGAAAACGACGACTACATGACCGTGGGCGGACTCATCCTCCATGAGTATCAGTCGTTTCCTAAGCTCAACGAGGTGGTCGTCGTCGGACCCTATGAGTTTAAGATCATCAAGAACACCGCCACCAAGATAGAGCTCGTGCGGCTGAAGGCGGGCAGCGACAACCACTGACCGCTTCGCACTTTTACTGTTTCATCATTCTTGTCATCTTCACGCTTATGAAATTAGGTTCTTGGATAGGATTTATGCTCGGCTGGGCTGCCTTCGGGCCGATAGGTGCCCTGGCGGGCTCGCTCTTGGGCATGTTTTTCGATGCGGCCAGCGATGCCGGTCAGAACGCCGGCGGTGCGCGTGCTGCTGCCCACGGGCAGTGGGCATCGGCCGAGGGCGAGCGCAACAGCTTCCTCTTCTCCATGCTGGTGCTTGCCAGCTACATCATCCGTGCCGACGGACGCGTCATGCACTCAGAGATGGAGTGTGTGCGCCAGGTGCTGCGCAGCAACTTCGGCGAGGTGGCCGTGGAGCAGGGCAACCACATCCTGCTGCGTCTCTTCGACGAGGCCAAGCGGCAGGGCGATGCCAGCTACCGGCAGACCATTGAGCGCTGCTGCGCACAGATGGCCCAGCACCTGAGCTATCAGGAGCGACAGGAGGTGCTCTACATCCTGGTGATGATAGCCCAGGCCGACGGCCGTGTGGCCGAGGCCGAGCTGAAGGCGCTGAGAGACTGCGCACGGTGGATGCGCCTCCAGGAGAGCGAGGCCGACGCCATGCTCCACCTCAAGGGCGACACACTCGACGATGCCTACCAAGTGCTCGGCGTCTCGCCCGATGCCACCGACGAGCAACTCAAGAAAGCCTACCGCCGTCTGGCACTCGAAAACCATCCCGACCGCGTGGCCAAACTCGGCGACGACGTCAGGCGCGTGGCCGAGAAGAAACTGCAGGAAATCAATGCCGCCAAGGAGCGCATCTGGAAGGCCAGGGGAATGTGAGAGATGAGAGATGAGAGATGAGAGATGAGAAATGAGAGATGAGAAATGAGAGATGAGAGATGAGAAATGAGAGATGAGAAATGAGAAATGAGAGATGAGAAATATGATTAGACAGCTATACCGCCATACTTCTATAGGACTATGAGACAACCTGCGATATAGGAATATGAGACAACCTGCGATATAGGAATATGAAACAACCTGCGATATAGGAATATGAGACAATCTGCGATATAGGAATATGAAACAACCAGCGATTATCGTGCCTGAAGGGGTGGGCGAGGTGCTGCTGCACGCCTGTTGTGCCCCGTGTTCGTCGGCCATCGTGGAGTGGATGGTGCAGCACGGCGTGCGCCCTACCATCTTCTACTACAATCCCAACATCTTCCCTCGCGAGGAGTACGACACACGCAAGAACGAGAGCAAGCGTCATGCCGAGAGTCTCGGCCTGTCGTGGCTCGACGGCGACTACGACCACGACCATTGGCGCTGTGCCGTCAGCGGTCTGGAGGACGCCCCCGAGCGTGGGCAGCGCTGCGCCGAGTGCTTCGCCATGCGCCTGATGGCCACGGCGGGTCAGGCCCGTGCCATGGGCATCACATGGTTTGCCACCACGCTGGCCTCGTCGCGATGGAAGCGACTCGACCAGATAGAGCGCGCCGGACTGCTGGCAGAGCAGGCCGTGCCCGGCACCCGCTTCTGGGCTCAGAACTGGCGCAAGGGCGGGCTGCAGGAGCGGCGCAACGAGCTGCTACGCCACTACGCGTTCTACAATCAGCAGTACTGCGGGTGCGAGTTTTCCTTCCGCAGTGACGCCCAAGTATGTCAACACAAACCGTGGGAATTAATAGAACCCACCTAAATAGGTTGTTGTACCCTACTTTTGCGTGATGCCGGTACACAGGCTGTTTCGTACATCGAAACAGCCTTTTTCGTATTCCATGAGATGGGTAGGCGGTCGCACACTGTAGCGTGCGGCGCGGTCAGGCCGGCTGCCGGCGTATGTGCATACAGGCCCATCCGTGGTCGCCGTGTTCATCGGTCACGGTGAGCCCCAGGCTCTCGGCTTTCTCTCTGAGCATGGGGATGTCGGCGGTGTAGAAGCCGCTGAGCAGCAGCAGACCGCTGTCTGACAGCATGCGCTCGAAGGCAGGCATGTCGGCCAGGAGGATGTTGCGGTTGATGTTGGCTGCTACCACGTCGAATGTGCCCTCCACCTCGCCGAGCACACGGGCGTCGCCCAGGCGCACGTCGAGCCGGTCGTCCACACCGTTGATGACCGCGTTGTGGCGGGCGTTGTCGGTGCTCCACTCGTCTATGTCGTAGGCCGTAGCCTCTCGTGCCCCCATCTTCAGCGCTGCTATGGCGAGTAT
>CAJOHP010000226.1 GCA_905234355.1 uncultured Prevotella sp.
ATCGGTCGTGTAGCCCGCTACACTCTCTCTTCGACTTACAGACTGAAAGCAAAAATAGCTCAAAAATCTGCCAAAGCGAATTAATAGAACCCACCTAAAATAAACCCGATTCGCAATCCATTGAAAATGAACTTGTTGTAGATTGCGGCTTGCAATGCTTACGTTTTAGACCCTAGGATGCTCGATTCTAGGGTCTAGAATACTCCGTTCTAGGGTCTAGAATGATTCGTTCTAGGGCCTGGAATGGGTCATTCTAGGGTCTAGAATCGAGTCGTCTAGGGGGTAAAATGGCGTCATCGGCATTTTCAGCGGCCGTCGAAGCCGCCTGGAAGCATGAATGTGCAAGACTGCTATCGGCCGTTCTCCTCCATCAGCTGGGCATAGACGTCGGCCACCTGAGCGGCCACGTCGCGCCCGCGGAAGCGCTGCACGTAGTCCAGGCTGCGCTCTATGCGCTGCTGCCGCTCAGGCGCTCCGTGGAGCATGGCGGCGATGGCGCGGGCCATGCCCTCGGCATCGTCGGGCGCTACGTAGAGGCAGTGGGGCCCTCCGGCCTCCTCAAGACACGACCCCGTGCAGGCCACGACGGGCAGACGGCTGAAGACGGCCTCGATGATGGGTATGCCGAAGCCCTCGTAGCGAGAGGGATAGGCGAAGACCTCAGCCTGCTGGTAGACGGCCTGCAGGTCGGCATCCGCCACGCCGTGCAGCAGGATGACGCGATGGGCCAGCCCCATGCGGCGCGCCTCGCTCAGCACGCGGTCGGCGTAGGGCGTGTGGCGGCCCACCACCACCAGGCTCACGTCGGACGGCAGCAGGGGCAGGGCGCGAAGGAGCAGCAGCACGTTCTTGCGCTCCTCTATCGACCCCACGCTGAGCACGTAGCGTCGGGGCAGTCCGAGGCGGCGGCTCACCTCGGCGGCGGCGTCGGCGCCGAGCGGAAGGCCGAAGCGCGGGTTGCAGCTCTGGTAGACGACTGTGATGCGGTCGCTCGCCACGCCGCCCAGCTCCATCACGTCGCGCTTGGTGCACTCGCTGATGGCGATGATGCGGCTGGCCTCGCGGCAGGTGGCACGAAACTTGGCAGCATATATCTGGGCGTCTATCCAGTGGTAGTACTCCGGATGGCGCATGAAGATGAGGTCGTGTATGGTCACCACACCGGGTATGCCGGCGCGGCGCAGTCCCACGGGCAGCTCGCCCGACAGACCGTGGAAGAGTCCTACGCCGTCGCGCCGCAGCTGGTCCACGATGCCGCGTGAGCGCCACCACCACTTGGGCCAGCGGCCGTCGGGGTAGACGAAGCGCATCGTCGGGCCCACGGCCATCTGCGAGCGCAGGTCGTCGTGGCCAGCGTCGGGGGCATAGAGCAGCAGCTCGGTGCCGGCGGGGGCCGACAAGGACAGGTCGTTGACCAACGTGCGGCCGTAGGCGCCCAGGCCCGTGCGGTTGCGCACGATGCGCTTGGCGTCGAAGCCTATGCGCCAGGAAGCGCCGGCGGCGGGAGGAGTGGCTGTCATATCTGCTTACGGATAAGAGGAAAATGTGCTGCAAAGGTACGAAGAAAGATTGTAACGAGCTAGCTTTTCGCCATATTTCTTTACTCCCGCCCACGGCATCAGGCCCCGCCGACAGCTCACAATTGCGCTCAGAAGGAGCCGATATAATGTTAAAACAGAATAAAATGCGTGCGCGAGAATAACAGATTGAAAACTTTTTCGTAACTTTGCGGCTTGTAACGATAATCAACAACAACAAAAAAGGTAACATATCATTATGAAGAAACATCTTTACTCCATGACCGCAGCCCTCCTTCTGCTCGGCTCCGGCGTGCCTGTGTGCGCGCAGACGCTGCTCGACGAGGGCTTCGAGACCGGCAGCACCACCAGCGTGTCGCAGCCTGTGGCCGCCGGCGAGGGCTGGACCACGGTGAACAGCTACCAGGGCACCAACGCCAGCTATGTGTGGCACAACTACTACAGCAAGCCCTCCGACGGGCAGGTGAACAGCACCATCACGGGCAGCTGCGTGGCAGCCTGCGACGCACCCATCGGCTCCGGACAGGACGGCGCCGGACCACGTGAGGAGATACTGCTCACCCCCGAGCTCAACCTCGACAACACCTACGAGCTGCAGTTCACTTGGCGCGTCTCGCCCATGAACCACGCCGACTACTCGCGCTACGACCTGCAGGTGCGCATCGTCACCGACGGCAACCTCGCCGGCGCCGAGACCGTCTTCTCACTGCACAACCAGAACATGCTCAAGGAGAGCGGCGTGCTCGACTTCCCCATCGACACCTGGGACCCCCACACCTCCAAGATAGACCTGAGCGACTGGAAGGGCGAGAAGGTGAAGATAGCCTTCGTCTACAAGATGTACACCGACATGGCCAACGTCGTATGGCTCGACGACGTCTCGGTGAAGCAGTTCACCCCGCCCACCGGGCCCGTGGCCACGCTCAGCATGGACCGCTACAACTTCGGCGAGGTCTACATCGGCGAGAAGCTCTACAGCGAGGTCTTCACCCTGACCAACACCGGCAAGAAGGGCCTGAAGGTCAGCAGCGTG
Source organism: uncultured Prevotella sp. (assembly GCA_905234355.1). Lineage (GTDB taxonomy): Bacteria > Bacteroidota > Bacteroidia > Bacteroidales > Bacteroidaceae > Prevotella. The sequence goes on from CAJOHP010000226.1 coordinate 2,572, forward strand.
GACCTGCCCGCCGGCGTGGGCCTGAACATCGACCCCGCCACCATCGACCTGGACCGCAACGACAAGGTGCAGTTCCAGCTCTACTACGAGGCCGCCATGACCTCGGCCGCCCAGGGCGACGTGGTGCTCCACACCACCGGCGGCGACGCCGTGATAGCCATCAGCGCCACCAAGCAGTTTGTGCCAGAGGGCACGCTGCTCGAGAACTTCAACGCCTACTATCCCCCGGCCGGATGGCGCAGCAACGGATGGGGCGGCACCAACATGGCCATCGAGGGCGACATGAGCGCCTTCTGCAGCGGAGCCTTCTCCGTGGCCACCCTGCGCTCGCCCCGGCTCGACCTGACGGGCGGCGGAAAGCTGCGCTTCACCTACTTCAACCAGTACGACGGCGAGACGGCTCCTGAATACGACATCGAGGTGCAAGTGAGCTACGACGGCGGCGACAACTGGCAGACGAAGTGGACGAGCGACTACATGAACGGGCTGAACCAGCTGCTCACCGCCGAGGTGGACCTGGGCATCGGC
>CAJOHP010000227.1 GCA_905234355.1 uncultured Prevotella sp.
ATGGCGAGCGTATCGCCGCTGTAGTCGGCGGCATGCTGCCGCTCGGCCGTGGCTAGGGGCACGATGCTGCCTCCACGGGCAAAGACGGGGATAAACAGGGCCGCCTCGGTGGTGACCGTCTGCCCGCCGTCGTAGTGGCGCGCCGTATGCACCTCATACCACCCGCCCTTGTTGCGAGGCAGATAGGTAGGCCATTGCGTCACGCCGGCCTCGACCACGGGACTCACCAGCAGCGACTTTCCAAACATATACTCATATTTCTGGCGTAGGGCCTCGGTGTCGTCGGCAAAGTCGAAGACGAGGGGGCGCATGAGCGTAGAACCCTCAAACGACACGGCAGCGGCATGGCTGTAGATGTAGGGCATGAGGCGGTAGCGGTTCTGCAGGCACAGGGCAAAGGCATCCTGGAAGTCGCGTCCGTAGTGCCACGGCTCGGTGTTGCTCTGATAGCCGTGCACGCGCATCAGGGGCAGATAGACACTGGTCTGCACCCAGCGCAGCAGGCGCTCGCGGTAGGCCGCATCCTGATACTGATTGCCAGGGCGGAAGAAGCCGCCGGCATCGTAGGTCCACCAGGGTATGCCTGCCGCCTGCAGTCCCAGTCCGGCGGTGATCTGCCGGCGCAGCGTCTCCCAATCGTTGCCCACGTCGCCACTCCACAGTGCGGCGCCATAGCGCTGTATGCCGGGGAATCCGCAACGCGTGAGGATGACCGGACGGTCCTGCGACGACCCTACGCTGAGCAGCCCCTCGTAGACCGTCTTGTTGACCAGCAGCGGATAGACATTGCGCACCAGTTCGCCCGGCCACTTGCCGTTGTTGACGCGACGGCCCTCCAGGTCGTCGTTCTCGGGCTCGGTGGCGTCCTGCCACCAGGCATCGATGCCTAAGGGCACCAGACGCTCGCTGAAGTTCTGCCAGTAGGCAGCAGCGGCATCGGGGTTAAAGAAGTCTATCCAGTCGGTATTAGGGATATAGTAGCCTGCCTGCTGCATCTGACGGCCCACGTCGGAATTCTTGTCAATCTTCGACCACACACTGACCATCAGACGGACGTTCATACGGTGCAGGCTGTCGGTCAGGGCCTTCGGGTCGGGATAGTACTCCTCGTCGAAGCGCATGGAGTTCCAGCCGTACTTGCCCCAGTACTGCCAGTCCTGTACGATGACGCTCAGGGGCAGCTTTTCGTCGCGGAAGCGGTTGGCGGTCTGGAGTATCTCGTCGGAGGAGTGGAAGCGCTCGCGGCAGTGGATGTAGCCCAGCGCCCACTCGGGCATGGGGGGACACTCGCCGGTCAGCTCGCGGTAGGTGGCAATGACCTCGTCAGCCGAGCCCACGAACACCGTGTAGTCCACCGCATCGGCCACAGGCGAACGGAACACCGTCTCATTCTGCACCTTCTGGTAGTAGAGCACGGGCTTGTCGTTGCGCGTCAGCTCAGCCTCCAGCGTATGGCGACCGGCCTCCAGGCGGACAATCCGCGACGCCGTAGGCGGCAGCCACAGGTTCTGCATCTCGATGACCGTCTGTCCGTCGATGACAAGGTTGTGGCGGCGTGCCATCTTCTGACCTACGTCGAGCAGCAGCGCATAGTCGCCAGCCTCCGCTACGTCAATCGTAGCCTCGAAGATGTGACGTTCGCGCACTTCACGCTTGCCGCCCTCTGTCGAGGTGACGTTGACCTCCTCACGCACCCCCGCCCCACTACGCTGTGTCAGTGCGACACGCTGGCCGCAGGGGTTGAAGTCCGTCAGTCCGTAGTTGTTCCAAAGGATGCCGTAGCCCTTGCTCGACAGCAGCATCGGAACGGCTATCTGTGTGTTCACCTGCGTCAGTCGGCGCGGCAGGCCACGCACGTTGCTGTAGCCGTCCTGAAACTGTCCCAGGCCGTAGAGGCACTCGTCCGTCGGCGACTGGAAAGCCAGCGTGGCCTCGTAGGTGGGAAGGTCGCCCAACGTCTTGGCACACAACTCATGACGGGTGGCTGTAAAGACCACGCGTCCTGTCTTATCCTTGACATACAATATATTATGTGCAGCATCGGTCTGCACCGAGATGTCGGGGACTGCCACCTCGTCGTGCTTCACGTAGAGCCAGTCGGGCAGCTGCACCTGGGGGGTATGGCCTTCGGGCAGGTACTGAATACGGACGGCATTGCGGGCTACATACTTCACCACCAAACGGCCGTCGCCAAAAGCGATGACTGAAGCGGCAATAGTCTTCGTCACAGGCGCCAACAGGAGCACTGCCAACAGGCAGAGCAGGCGGAAAGGAGTAAGAATAGTTCTCATGTTCATCATTGATTTCAGTTAGTTTCGGCCACAAAGGTAAACAATTATTTTCATTCCGGAAGTTTGTGAAGGGAAATCGGTACTATCGTTTCTTGCCCTTACCGAAGATGTCGGCATGGGTGCCAGTGCGGTAGAGCGAGATGATGCGTATCTCGGTGTCCTTCTCGTAGAGCAGCAACCAGTCGGGATTGATGTGGCACTCCCAGTAGCCCTTGTAGTCGCCAATAAGCAGGTGGTTGCGATACTTCGGAGGCAGAGTTTCACCTTTGCGCAGCATGTCAACTACCGACAGCAGTAGTTCTATGTCAAGACCGCGGCGTACGGCCAGTTTCACATCTCGTTCGTACTGCTTGTAGGTCTTAATCTCGTAGAACTGCTTCATAGTGCCATCATTGCTTTTTTGAAGTCTTCGAATGACTCGTAAGTCGTTCCCTTATCCTTGCCACTACGCACGTCCTCAATGGCCTGCATGGTCTTGTCGTTGAGGGACTCGCCTGTCTCAGGGTCATAGAGACGGGGCTTAGTCTTCTGCTTCTTTACGGCCGTCACACCTTTCAACATGCTGATGGCTTTCTTGATGTCGTTCAGCATCGACAGGTCGCTGATGCTTACCAATAGCTGACCTTCTGCGGGTAATTGTGTCGTTCTTGCTGCCATAATCGTCGTTGTTTATACGTTTCTGCTGCAAAGATACGATTAAGTGAGCAAAAAACCAAATTTTATGTGAGTTTTTTCGTCCCCCCCCATCCAGACACGAAGAAACGGAAGCCGCGACTGACTTCCGTTTCTCTATTCTC
>CAJOHP010000228.1 GCA_905234355.1 uncultured Prevotella sp.
GTCGGCGGAGGGGTCGGCGGCCGCCAGCTGGTAGGCCTGCGAGCCGACACCGTGGCGTTCGGCGATGGCCTGCAGGTAGTCGGCGAAGAAGGACTGCTCGTCGTCGATACCGTGGGTAGAGCTCAGGCCGTCGTAGCCGACGTCCTGGTATTTGCGCGACGCTTCGTCGTTGTCGAAGGCGTTGACAATGGGCTGCTGTGTGGGCACGCGGCCCCAGATGGTGGTGTCGACGTTGACGACGGTGGCCGAGGTGGGCAGACCGTTTTCGAAGCTCTTGCGGCCGTCGCGCAGAATGTCCTCGCTGATGTCGCCGAGGTTGATGTAGAGCTTGCCGCCGGAGTGGGTCGGGTTCTCGATGAAGGGGTCCATGAGCCAGAATTCGATTGTCTCGATGTTCTGGCTTTCGAAGTCGGTGTATTCCAGCTTGCGCATGATGCCACCCCAACGCGACGCGGGGTCTGACAGGCGTCCATCGGCGTCGATACCGGAGCTGTAGGGCGTAGGCGCGACGTCGTAGTTGTAGGGTCCCCGCTCGTCGGGGTAGTAGGCCAGGTTGAGCTCGTAGATGTTGGTCGGCTTGCCCGAAGCGAGGTCTTTGTTCGGGAAGACCTCCTGCTCGTAAATGCGGCGCGCGTAGGGCTGCGAGAGGTCGTCCTTGGTGATGTTTGGGGGTACGGTGCCGCCCCCGTTGTAGAAGTCGTCACTGATGCGGTACCACGCCAGACGTGCCCGATTGAAGCCGTAGGCCCGGCCGGTACCGGGGGCCGACTCAGGGAACATGGGCATGGCCGCGCCGTAGTCCTGCGGAGTGCTGGCGAGGAACCAGGACGTGATGCCTTTGAGGTCGATGTTGCTTTCCGCACCTTCAAAGTCGTCGACATAGCTCACGCTGCCGCCGCTCATGCCGGTGCTGCTCATGCCGGGTATGAAGTGCGCGAACTCGGCCTGCAGGCTCAGGTTGCTTGGTGCCTTGGTGTCGATACCTGGCAGCATGTCGACGAGCTTGGTGATGAACGGCACTTCGTGGCTGTAGTTCACGTCCAGGCCCCAGATGGTGTTGCTCGTCGGCTCGTCGCCGAAGTTGTTCTTCTGGGTCATAGGCTTCTCGTGCAGGTTCATCACCGTGGCGCCGACGTTGAAGTCGGGCTGGAACTCGTAGTTGAGGTGCAGACCCAGCATCCGCTTGGTGGTCATGCTGAACGAGTTGTTCTCCGAGCTAACGCTGATGGGTGTGTTCGACGAGAGGATGCTCTCGTTGATGATGCGCACGGTGCCCATGGTGTAGTCCACCGTGTAGTCGACGTTCTCAATCAGTGGCATACCGCCGGCGGTGACGCTCACGGAGCCCGGTGTGACGCTGTAGCCGAGGGAGATTTCGCCGCTCACGCTACTCGTATAGTAGCCCTCGAGGTAGAACTTGTTGCGGTCGGCATACTGGCGTGCCAGACTCTGGGTCATGGTGTATAGGGAGTCGAAGCAGTAGCGGTTGGCGAAGGCGTCGTCGCCCAACAACTGGCGCAGGTCACGACCGAATGGCTCCACGTAGGGGAAGTAGATACGGCCCGTGCTGGCCTGTATGAGGCCTCCCTTGAAGGCCGCCGAGTCGAACCAGTCAAAGACACCGTCGGCGTAGTAGTAGCTCTGCGTGGCGTCCATGCGGTCCAGCCCGAAGACCTCAATCAGCGGTTTGCCCTGCTGCGGCCCGTCAGTGAAGAAGCCGATGCCCACACCCCCGTCGGGATTCTCGTAGAGGATGTTCAGCCGGAAGTTGTCGCTGCTGAGCTGGCTGCTCTTGAGGAAGTATACGTTCTTCATCATCAGACGCCACAGCGGCCCGTGGGGGTCGACGGTGGTGCCCTTGAGGAGCTTCACAATGAGGGTGTTCGGGTCGTTGACGCCATCGGTCGTGAGCTCGCCGACCTGGTAGACATGGGTGTCACCCACCACCTGGTACTGGAAAGCGACGGCGAGCACCTGGTCGTTGCTCAGCGGCTGGTTGACGGTGATGAAGCCCAGCTGGCTGTTGAAGGTGTACTCGTTGCTGTTCAGCAGACGGGCGCTCTCCACCTTCTCGTAGTCCACCCCGCTGGTCATACCCAACCCCTGCATATACGACGTCACCGAGTTGACACTCCGCACGGCGCCGGTGTTGATAAGCTGCAGGAGATTGTTAGCCCGGTTGGACGGCATTGTAGAGCCGTTGCCGGAGACACGTCTGTTCGACGGCGAAGCCTCGCCCAGGTCAGTCAGGGCCAGCAGGTTGCGGTTCTGCGTCACCGCCGCCCCCACATTGGTGCGCCACACCTCTATGCGGATAATCTTCACGTTCGAATTGACCACCGGCAGGGTGGACATGGCGCGGTTGTAGTTCTCGTAGAAATACTGCGAGATGAAGTAGTGCCTGTTGGCCTCGTACTCGTCGGCGCGTATCTCGAACTCGTGGCTGCTCGCGCCGCCCTTCACCTGCAGGTTCTCCGTCGAGGTCTCCTTCTGGCTCACCACGGCGTCGACGGTCAACTTGCCGAATTTCAGCTTGCTGTGGAAGCCGAACAGCTGCTGGCTGCCCTTGATGAGCGTCGTCTGCAGCGGGAACGAGATGTCCGCCGCCTCGAAGAGCTGCAGTATGTCGTCCTCCTTGCCCTCGTACTTGAGCTTGATTTTGTTCTCGAAGTTGAAGGTGGCACGCGTGTTCTGGTTGATGTCGAAGTCAATCAGGTCGCCTATCTTGGCATTGAGGTTCACCTGTATATTCTCGTCGAAGTCAAAGGTCCACACACTGCGCTGGCTGGCGTCCAGCTGTGGATTGTCGCGGTAGTTGTTCACCATCTGGAACGTCAGGTCGGCGCTGCCGCTGGGCGTAATCTTGATTTCCGGCACCTTGTTCAGGATGTCCAGCTTGTCGCTTATCTGGCTGAAGCCCGGTATCTTGCTCAGCAGGCCCCCCTCCGCGTTGTCCAGCACCGTCCCGTCCTTCTTCTCGTTCCAGTATTCGCTCATCAGCTGCTCCATCCTCAGGTCCTGGTACTCGTCGAAGGTGA
>CAJOHP010000229.1 GCA_905234355.1 uncultured Prevotella sp.
GAGTCCGTCGCCGTGTGCGAGGAAGAACACCTTGCCGTATATCTCGGTGGTCTCGGGCTTCTTGTGCAGCGTGACGCCGCACTCCTTCTCGAGGTATTCGTAGGCCCAGATGTCGTGGTTGCCTGTGAAGTAGTGCACCTCTACGCCCATGTCGGTGAGTTCCGATAGCTTGCCGAGGAATCGTGTGAATCCCTTTGGCACGACGAGTCGGTATTCGTACCAGAAGTCGAACATATCGCCGAGCAGATAGACAGCAGCCGCCTTGTCCTTGATGGAGTCGAGGAATCGCACGAGCCTGCGCTCCTGCATGCGCCCGTGAGGGATGGCGAGTGAGCCGAGGTGGGCGTCGGAAAGGAAATAAACGTTCTTCATCTTCGTCTAAGTGAGAAATGATAAATGAGAAATGATAAATATGAATAGTTTGCTATGCATCATACACATCGGGGCGTCTCTCTCGTGGCTAAAGCCGTCCGAGTCTCCCTTTCAGCGTCTTTACTGAGCTGACGAGCATCTTGACCAGTTCGTCGCAGTCGTTGGCCATGGAGTGATACTCTTTATCGCTGATATACCCTGCTCGTTGCAGCTTCGTCAGCCAATAGGCCGTTTCGTTGGCTTCCTTTAGAGCTATGTTCTGCTTGCTCAGATAGTCTTGGGTGCTCTGAGCATTGACGCTCTCTGCGAGATTGGCTCCTATGCTTGTGCCGCTTCTGAGCACTTGCTTGGAGAGCGTATATTCTTTTCTGTCTTCACTGACGACCTGATACATCTTTATTATCCGGTTGGCGAAGGCATCCGATTTTTCCAATAGTATGTTGCGTCTTCTTTCCATTGTCTACCCATTTTGACGGTCTAACCATATTTCTCATCTTTCATCTTTCATCTCTCATCTCGGCTCACTTACTTCTTTCTTCTTACTTCTTCCTTCTTACTTCAATCGAATCCCAGCTCCACGCGGGCTTCCTCGCTCATCATGGACTGGTCCCAGGCGGGCTCGAAGACCAGGTTGATGGTGGCACTCTTCACGCCCTCCACACCCTCTACCTTGGTGCGCACATCCTCCAGGATGAAGTCGGCCGCAGGACAGTTGGGGGCGGTGAACGTCATGTCGATGTCTACGGTGCCGTCGGGCTGCACGTCGATCTTGTAGATCATGCCCAGCTCATAGATGTCTACGGGTATCTCGGGGTCGTAGACCGTCTTGAGCACGTCGACGATGCGGCCCTCGATGGTGGCTTTCTGCTCTTGTGTCATAAATGTCGTGTTGATGGTTTTAGAGTGCAAAGGTAGCAAAAAAACGACAGGTGGCCAACGATTGCCTCTCCTTTTTTTGTCATTTCCGTGGTGTGAGGAAAAAAGAAAAAAGCACACGGGGAGAATAATAATGTGCGTTTTAGTTGCAGGATTGAAAACCTTTCCGTAAATTTGCAGACAGAAACGACGAATAACAAACAGAAAGATGACATTTACCGAACACGCCAACGAGATTTTCCTTCAGGCCATACGCGACTATCACGTCACAGACAGTGTGGACGCCCCCATGCACAATCCCTACGATCGCGACACGATAGACTACCGTCTGTACCTGAAATGCTGGATAGACACGGTGCAGTGGCACTATGAGGACCTCATCCGCGACCCGCAGATAGCGCCCGAGGAGGCACTGCAGCTGAAGCGTCGCATAGACCGCTCCAATCAGGACCGCACGGACCTGGTGGAAGAGATAGACAGCTACTTCCGCCAGCAGTACAGCCAGGTGAGGGCGCTGCCCGACGCGCGGCTGAACACCGAGAGCCCGGCATGGGCCGTGGACCGCCTGTCTATCCTGGCCTTGAAGATATGGCACATGCAGGAGCAGGCCGAGCGCCCCGATGCCTCCGATGAGCACCGCTCGCGCTGCCGCGCCAAGCTCGACGTGCTCCTGGAGCAGCGCACCGACCTCTCGACCGCCATAGACCAGCTGCTCGAGGACTACGAGAAAGGGCGCAAGGTGATGAAGGTCTACCGGCAGATGAAGATGTATAACGACCCGGCCACCAACCCCGTGCTCTACAAGAAGTCGTGAAGAAAGAACATCTGCTCGCCATCCGCTTCTCGGCCATGGGCGACGTGGCCATGACCGTGCCCGTCATCTACTCCCTGGCCCGACAGTATCCCGACGTGCGCATCACCATGCTCAGCCGGCCTTTTGCCCGCCCCTTCTTCGAGGGGCTGGCGCCCAACGTGAACTTCATGGAGGCCGACGTGAAGCGTGAGTACCACGGGCTGAAGGGTCTCAACCGGCTCTACCGCCGTCTGACGGCGAAGCAGTTCACCGCCGTGGCCGACCTGCACTCAGTGCTGCGCAGCGACTACCTGCGTCTGCGCTTCAACCTCGGTCGCTTCCGCGTGGCCCACATCGACAAGCACCGCCGTGAGCGCAAGCGGCTCGTGCGGCCCGGCAAGCAGGGCGTGAGACGGCCACTGGCCTCGCCCTTCGACAACTACCGCGAGGTGTTTGCCCGTCTGGGCTACCCCATAGAGCGCATCACCTTCACCTCGCTCTTCGGCACAGGCAAGGGCGACCTGAGCGTGCTGCCCACCGCCATCGGCCCCGTGAAGGGGGAGGGCGAGCAGTGGATAGGCATAGCACCCACGGCGGCCCATCAGGGCAAGATATACCCGCTGGAGCGCATGGAGCAGGTGGTGACGCTGCTGGCCCGCCGCTACCCCAAGGCCCGCCTCTTCCTCTTCGGCCGCGGCCGGCAGGAGGACGAGCTCTTCGCACGGTGGACGGCCGCCGTGCCGCAGTGCACCCACGTGGCGCGCCACCTCGAAACCATGCAGCAGGAGCTCGTGCTGATGAGCCACCTGGACGTGATGCTCTCGATGGACTCGGCCAACATGCACCTGGCGTCGCTCGCCGGCACCACGGTGGTGAGCGTCTGGGGCGCCACACACCCCATGGCCGGATTTCTCGGATGGGGACAGCACACTGAGCACTGCGTGCAGGCCGACATGCCGTGCCGACCCTGCAGCCTCTACGGGCAGAA
>CAJOHP010000230.1 GCA_905234355.1 uncultured Prevotella sp.
ATATCCCACCTTGCCCTGCTGCTGCATCTGCTGGAAGAAGTTGGCAAAGTTGGCAAATGAGCCGGCGAGCTGGTGGGTGTTGCCCCAGTCGTAGTACTGTCGTCCGGTGTTGAACCACGAGAGGGCCTTGTCGTCGTTGAGGGTGTTGCCTCCCACGATGGCCACGCCGCCTTCTGCAAAGCGGGCGTAGTCGGTCTTCAGTTTCTTGGCCACGTCGCGGTGTATGGCCTCAGAGCATCCCTCTTCCTTGGTCCAGTAGTCTGGCTCGTTGAAGGGCGACACTCCAGCCACGGGGTGTGGTGTGTACTGCTGCATCCAGTGCACGCTGCTATTGACGAGTGCTGCCCAGCGGTCCACGTTGGCCGTGCCGTTGCTGTTCAGGTAGTAGCTGTCGGTGCCGGCCTCCTGGTCGGCAGTGAGCACGATGGGCAGTGTGGTACTCACGAGGTTGAAGAGATTGGCCCGCTGTCGCAGTCGTGCTGTCTGGTCGCTGCCCAGCACAGAGTCGTTGGTCAGTGCGTTGGTCATGCGGAAGGCGCTGCGCCCTATGCCCACGTTGTCCTTGCCCATGTGGTTGATGCCCTTGCGCAGGTTCTGCTCGCTGATCCAGGCGAGGTCCAGGCCCCATGTGGGCTGGTAGCGCTTGCCGGTGGCCGCGATGTTGAAAGGCAGGGTGACGTCGGCCTTGGCACCAGGTGTGAGGTACATGCTCGACGAGGCTCTTTCGCTCTCCTGTCCGTCAGCACTGATGCTGACCCATGCGGCCAGCATCAGTAGTAAAGTCTTATTGTTCATGTGTGTGTGAGTGTCTTCGTTAGGTCATTTCACTATGGTCTTTCGGCCCTGTCCGTCCTTTACCATGATATAGAGTCCAGGTGTGAGCTGCTCAGTCTTGTTCAGACGGCGTCCGTCGAGGGTGTAGCAGCCGTCAGTCTTGTGTGTGCCGATGGTGGTAGGCTCAATGCCTGCTGCCATCTCTTCCTCTGTGACGCCATAGATGGGCATGCTGTCGCCATTCCACTCGTCGATGATGGGCACCTGGTCGCTCATGGCGTCGGTAAAGGCGCGCATGATGCCGGTGTAGTTGGTCATCTGCGGGCGGTCGGTGCCCACCTTGTGCCAAGCGCCGTCGCGCAGCACATAGCTGCCTGTGGGTGCTTTGGCCGATGTCTTGAAGAATCCGCGCAGGTTGCCCGGTCCGTCCTTGGTGCTCTTCACGGCGTCGCCAAACTCGAAGAAGGTGGCCTGGGCACTGGGCGTACGATAGATGAAAGGCATGCCAGCCTTCGACTCGCTGATATCGCGCAGATAGATGGTGGTGTAGTCGCGGCTGATGCCGGCAATCTCGTAGAGGAAGAGGTTGAGGGTGGCTTTTACGGCATAGGGCAGGCAGATGACGCCCCATTGGTTGGGCTCGACGGTGGTCTTATACATGGGGCAGAAGACGAGTTCGAAGTCGGTGGCACACCACCATCCCTCTCTCATGTCGCCTTTTCCCGAGGCATTGCCAATAGGTCGCCACAGATTGTCGGTAGCCCCCTGCTTCGAGCTTTCGAAGCCGATGGTCACGCTGCCACCATCCTCTACATAGATGGGGGTCGAGGTGAGTGTCTGCCAGCGTTGCTCGTTGCTTATGGTGGTCAGGTCGTAGTAGTCAGCCGTGAGCATCGGCGTCTCGGCAGTCTGTGTGCCGTCGGTGATGTAGGCGTGCTGGTCGCTCAGGCAGTAGTGCTCGGTGGTGGCCTTGCAGCGCACGGCATAGAGTCCGTGGCTCAGTCCTTTCACCTCCTGCTTGATGGCCATGGTCTTCGCCTTGCCCTCTGATGCGCTCAGTCCCGACCACCATGCGTTCCAGAAGGTCACGCCGTCCTTGCTGTTGGTGCGCTGGTCGCCGCCGGTGTAGGTGCCGCATTTCGTAGTCCATGAGCTGCTTCCGCTGAAGTCGGGCTGTTTCACTGGGTTGGTGTCCATGGCCTTCAGGGGCAGGTAGTCGGCAAGTGCCTGGCGCAGGCTGCTCTCGGCAGCAATGAAGTCGGCTGCCGTTGCAGCATCGTCGTATTTGAAGACAGCATCCCACAGCTTGCTTTCGCCGGGCATGCCCCACGGCAGCACCATCCTGGCCACCTTTCTCAGCGAGTCGCATTTGGGGATGGCGTAATAGGCTGCCAGGGCGTTGTCCATGGCCTGTCGGCAGGTCTCATAGTCGGCCTCGCTCTCGCCGCTGACGGCTTGCATGGCGGCGCTGAGCTCGTCGTTGAGTGCGGCATACTTCGTGTTGAAGGCGGTGAAGGCCTGTGCCTTGAGCTTCGTTTGTGCTATACCGTCGGCAATGGCCGCTTCCTTGGTGTCGAAGAGTCGGCTGAGCATGAGCTTGTCAAACTGCGACTGTGCGCCGAGCAGTCGGAAGGTGAGCACGGCCTTGGCATTGCCCTCGCTGTTGAAAATGGTGAACTTGCTGGCCCACGTGTCGGTGGTGTTGTAGAGGAAGGCGGCCGTGGTGCCGAGCGAGGTGCCGTCGTCGCTGAGCCTGACCTGCTGCTGCACGCCGGTGTTGCATGCGCTGGCTCCAGAGAAGTAGTAGTAGCTGTTGGGCACGATGTCGAAGACGTTGTAGATGGCACTGTTGCTCTTTTGTCCGCCGTTGCCGTAGGCCTTGAGGAAGGTGCCTCCGTCGGTGCCTCCCGTGGTGAACACCTGGAAGAAGGTGCTGTCGAGCTGTGCTCCAGTGCCGTCGAGCCAGGTGTGGGTGCCCATGTCGAAGTCGCCGTTGGCGAGTATGTTGCCGCCCAGATACATGGTCTTGCCGTCGGCCTCGACGGCGTCGCCCACGGTCATGTCTGTGCTCACGGCCATGACCGCGCTGGTGGTGTGCTCCTTGTTGTTGGCGTCGACCACGCGTATGCGGTACTGTGCTCCGCTGACGGCCGTGCTGTCATGGAAGACGTAGTGGGCAGCCCCTTCTTCGAGCTGCACCTCGGCAATGTTGGCCCATG
>CAJOHP010000231.1 GCA_905234355.1 uncultured Prevotella sp.
AGGTCGCCCGGCTCGAGAAACTCGCTGCTGATGTCGGCTGCTGCCTGCAGATAGCCGCCTCCGTTGCCCTGCAGGTCGAGTACGAGGTCGGTCATGCCCTCCTTGCGCAGCTGCCGCACGCTCTTGAGAAACTCGTCGTGTGTGGTGGCCGAGAAGCTGCTGATGCGTATGTAGCCTATGCCGGGGCGGAGCATGTAGGTGGCGTCGATGGAGAAGACGGGTATCTTGTCGCGCTTCACGTCGAAGCGCAGCGTGTCGCTCACGCCCCGCCTGACCACCTTCAGCCGGGCTATGGTGCCCCGAGGTCCGCGCAGCCGGCGCATGATGTCTTCGCGGCTCATCTTCACGCCGGCGATGGCCGTGTCGGCCACACCCACGATGCGGTCGCCCGCCAAGATGCCGGCGCGCTCCGAGGGACCGCCGCTGGTGGGCTGCACCACCATGAGTGTGTCGTCGACCATGTTGAACTGCACACCGATGCCGTCGAACGAGCCGTTTAGCGGCTCTGTCATCTGCCGCGTCTCCCGCGCGTTGGTGTAGCTGGAGTGGGGGTCGAGCTTCTCGAGCATGCCGCGGATGGCGTCTTCCACCAGCTTCTGCTCGTCCACGCTGTCCACGTAGAGGTTGGTCACGGCCATCTCGGCAATGGTCAGCTTGCGCAGAGGGGAGTCGCCGCCAAAGTTCATGCGTATCTGTGAGTGAGCCGAGGTCAGCGCCATGAGCACACCGACGACGGCAAGCGATAGTCTCTTCATACTCTTTATTGCGTTTGAGGTGCAAAGGTAAGTAAATTTTGTGATTTCTCGCACTTTTTGGGACATATATCAGGAATAATGTGTAAATTTGTCGCCGATTTATCAACAATTAATACCAAAACAACATGAAAAGACTTAATCTGAAGGTGGCTGCCCTGCTCCTCATGGGCAGCGTGGTCTACAGTTCGTGCATCGGCTCGTTTGCACTGTTCAACAAGTATGCGAAGTGGCAGCGCACGATGACGGGCAACAAGTATGTCAACGGCATCGTAGGCATCTTCCTCCAGCCTATCGTGGGCGTCATCTGCCTGTTTGTCGACGGGCTCATCATCAACACCATCGAGTTCTGGAGCGGCAGCAATCCTGTGCAGGCCAATATAGGCAAGACGCAGCAGGTCGTGGGCAGCGACGGCCGTGCCTACGCCGTGACCACGCTCGAGGACGGCTATGAGGTGAAGGCTTCCACGGGCGAGGTGACGCTCTTCAAGCATGTGGCCGAGACCGACGCCTGGACCGTCACGCAGAACGGGCAGACCAAGGAGCTCTTCCGCTACAATGCCGACGGCACCATCACGGCCAGCGTCAGAGGACAGGACATGACCTTCACGGCCGACCAGCAGGGACTCTATCAGGCGCGCATGGCTGCCGGTGGCGGACTCTTCTTCGCCGTAGACTGACTCGTTTTTTTTGGGGGGGATGGGGCCCATGAGTCCCATGGGTTTGACACCCAACACGTGGTCTCGGACAGGCATAAAGCCCGTCCCTACGAGTGGATGGTGCTGCCGCAAGGCGTCACGATGCTGTAGGGATGGGCTTTATGCCTGTCCGAATTTTGTGCAGACGAGCAGCACGTGCTGTCCGTCGGCCAGTGTGGTGGCAAAGATGTAGACGTCGCCTCCGTCGGCCATGTGTAGGCGCTTGCGCAGCTCGTTCACGCCGAGTGGGAAGTTGCGCACGGCGATGTTGGCCCTGTCTGTGCCGCTGAGTGCTTTCTTGAGCGCGCCCTTGGCCATGGTGGTGACGGTGCCGATGCGGAACGTGCGCCCGGGGAATGCCTTGACCGGCTCACTTGCGACGAAGAGATGGCTGCTCGGGGCTATCTGCCTCACCCCGTAGCGGTGCTCTATGGCGGCAAAGCATCCCGACTTCATCAGCGGGGCGCTGGGCTCGCAGAGCCACCATCCAGCCTCGGGCACGGCACCGCCGGCCGTCGGTGGCATCGGGCTCAGCTCGTCGGCTGACAGGACGACCACGCCGCTGTCGTCGGCGCAGTGGAGCGTGAGCGGCCTTGCCTCCTGCCTGGCGAGCAGCAGCAGCTCCTTGCACTCGCCGCCCGTGGCCACGATGTGCACCTCGCTCACCCGTTCTGCCCCCACGTCGGCCACGGCCTTGCGCCAGTCGAGCATGGGCGAGAGCTTCAGCAGCACGGCGTCGCTCTTGCGCAGCAGCAGGGGCATGAGCGTGGTTGCGTCGGGTGTGCAGTCGGTCAGGGCGTAGGTGCGCTGGCCGTGGCTGTCGCGGCGTGCCGGGTCGATGAAGACGAGCGAGCAGTGCTCCATGCTGTGGGCGGCGTAGTGCTCGGCCTCGTCGCACACCACCTCGGCCTGTGCGATGCCCAGCAGCGGCATGTTGTGGCGGGCGGTGAGGCAGAGCTGCTGCTGCCGCTCCACGTAGACGGCGCGACGGAAGAGGGGCGCCAAGAACGAGAAGTCGACGCCGAAGCCTCCTGTGAGGTCGGTCAGCCGGTCACGGCCTGCCACGGCCCTGGCCACGAGTGCCGCCTTGTAGCGTGCGGTCGTCTCGCTCGAGCACTGCTCCATGGCCAGGTGGGGCGGGAAGCAGAGGCCCTCGACATCGGCCCACGACGGCAGCTTCTGCCGTGCCTTCTGCCGCCCTGCTATCTGGTCGAGCGCCAGGGGCAGGTCTACCAGCGGGTCCTTCGTGCCGCGCAGCGCCAGCAGCCTGACGTCGTCGGCGCCATGCCGGGCCACGTAGGCAGCGGTCTCGGGAGTCATCATAGGGTGGGGGAGATTGGTTGCTTTTCTGATTGTCTCAAGTCGCTTATCTCGCGACGTGCTTCTTGCCGTGCCGCACGTAGAGGCCGCGGCGCGGCGTGCGGCTCTTGCCCAGGCGGCGGCCCTGCAGGTCGTAGGTGTCTGCTGCGGCGGGGTGCGGTGCTGTGGTGACCGCAGGCAGGCCGAGCGACTCGTCGTAGTGGTCGTAGCTGAACTGGCAGTCGCCCCAGATGAGGCGCTCCAGTCCGGGATAGTCTATGAAGGGGTTCCGGTTGCGCTGTATGGCGTAGACGGCGCTGTTGCGCTGCACCTCCTTCTCGCTCACGGGGTCGGCGGCCGCCCACCTGAGCAGCATGCTCAGCTGCCAGGCCGACAGCCCGGGGTAGGCTTTGCCGTCGAGCGTAGGGCGCACGTCGCTGTTTTGGCTATACCAGTCGGCCAGCTTCTCCTCGTAGCAGGTGACCATATAGAAATATGTACGCGCAAAGTCGCCCTTGTATTCGTCGGCCGGCTCAAACACCGTGCCGCTGTATCCTGGGCAGGTGCACCTGCCCAGCTTGCTGAAAGCGCCAGCCGACCGATAGCTCTCGCCGGCCGTCTCGCCGAAGGGGTAGTTGCTGCGCTTGCCGTTGACGAAGGCGTCGGTGGGATAGAGGTGGTTCAGGTCGGTGTACATCGGCATGACATCGCCTCCGAACCAGCTCTTGGGGAAGGAGTGCTCGCGGTTGTAGACGTCGCCCTCCTTCTTGTACGTTCCGGCCTGGTCGGTGCCGAAGGTGTAGCTGGTGACAGCGGAGTACATGTCCCACACCTTGCCGTCGGCGCGCTTGTCGGTGGAGCGGAAGTCGGTCCACAGGTTGGCATAGCTGCGCTCCTTGCGGTTGTAGACGATGGTGCAGAGGGCAGTCTTCAGTGCAGCTCCCTGCTTGCCCTGGGCTGCACGGTAGTAGGTGCCGGAGCCGTTGGGGCCTTGGGCTCTGAGGGCCAGTGCTGCGGCGAGCAGCAGGAGCGTGGCGGTGAGGCGGGCGATAGTCATGGCGTTTCTTTTGTTTTCTTATTCAGTGGCGGCCGGCTCGGCAGGCGTCTGCTTCTCGCCGAGTATGATGCCGATGATGAGGGTCACGTCGGTCACGTTGAGCAGACCGTTGCCGTCGGCATCGGCGGCGGTGGCGTCGAAGCCGTCGGGTGTGTGGCCGAGTATGTGGTTGATGAGTGCTGTCACGTCGCTCACGTTGACCAGGCCGTCGCCGTTGGCGTCGCCTTTCGTCTTGCTCAGCCCCAGGCTGATGGCTGTGAGTTTCAGGTGTCCCTTGCCGCTGTCTACGGAGAAGGTCACGGTGTGGTCGTCGCCCTGCCAGGTGTAGTCGTTCATGGTGCCTGTGCTGGCCAGCAGCGTCTTGCCGCCCTCGTTCTCCTTCACGCTGAAGGCGATGGTGCTCAGTGTCGTGGCCTCGCAGCTCACGGTGAGCGTGTTGCCGGGATAGAGGCGTATCTGCTCGGCATTGGCATACATGTTGGAGCCCGATCCCAGGGCGTAGGTCACGCTGATGCCGCCAGTGCGTGCGGTGTAGCTCACGGAGGTGCCGCTGGGCCTGACGCCTGTCCATCCGGTGTCGAAGAAGACGTTGGAGAGCTCGATGGTGCCGTCGGTGGGCGTCGGACTGGTGCCCGGGTGGTCGCCGCCGGTGCCCGGGTCGGGGTCGTCGGCGGGGTCGTCGTCCTGCTGGGGCTGTCGTTTCTGGA
>CAJOHP010000232.1 GCA_905234355.1 uncultured Prevotella sp.
AAGCAGGCGGGCATAGTGTGCGGCACCGAGGTGGGCGAGCGGGTTTTCGCCCTGGTGGACGGGAGCTTGAAGGTGAAGGTGATGAAGCACGACGGCGAGCCTGTTGCCGTGGGCGACACGGTGATGACCGTAGAAGGGCACAGTGGCTCTATCCTCACCGCCGAACGGACGGTGCTGAATTTCATGCAGCGCCTATCGGGTATAGCCACCGAGACGAGCCGGATGGTGCAGATGCTTGACGGGCTGGACACCAAGCTTTTGGACACCCGCAAGACGACGCCCAACATGCGACTGCTGGAGAAGTACGCCGTGCACTGCGGCGGCGGCACGAACCACCGTATAGGCCTCTACGACATGGTGATGCTCAAAGACAACCACATAGACTTTGCAGGTGGCATAGAGCAAGCCATAGACCGCACACGCCAGTACCTGAAAGAGAAGGGGAAGGCGCTGAAGATAGAGATTGAGGTGCGTTCGCTCGACGAGCTGCAGCGCGTGCTTGACCACGGCGGAGTGGACCGCATCATGCTCGACAACTTCGACCTTGCGACGCTGCGCGAGGCGGTACGCCGCATCAAGGCCTGGCCTGTGCGCTACGAGACCGAGGCCAGCGGCGGCATCAACGACAGCACCCTGCGCCCCTACGCCGAGACCGGGGTCGACTATATCTCCGTCGGCGCACTGACGCACCACATCAAGAGCCTCGACCTCTCGCTGGTGAGCATCAAGTGATTAAGACACAGAGTGACAGACATTAAGGCATATATCCGGTTGTGGGCGCAGAGGGGCAAGCAGTGGCGTCGGAAGGCGCTGTACTGGCGGCCTGTGCGGACGTCGCTCTACTTCCTGCAGCATTTCTCGCTGCCGGGCAACCACGGGGTGCCGATATACGACGTGTTGCGCTACTTCCTGGTGGGCCTGTTCGACGGGAGCATCAACCAGAGGGCCAAAGGACTGGCCTACAGCTTCCTCACGGCCCTGCCGCCACTGATGATATTCTTCTTCACCTTGGTGGCCTACTTCCCGGTGGACGGGCTGCAGGACGAACTGCTCTCGC
The DNA here is from genome assembly GCA_905234355.1 of uncultured Prevotella sp. GTDB lineage: Bacteria > Bacteroidota > Bacteroidia > Bacteroidales > Bacteroidaceae > Prevotella. The sequence continues at coordinate 1,058 of CAJOHP010000232.1, forward strand.
AGCTGGGCGGCATAGTGCCGGCCAAGATCATGGACCCGCTGACGGAGACGGTGAACGACGTCATGGGGCACCGTCACAGCACGCTGCTATCCATCGGTTTCATATCGTCCATCCTGCTGGCGGCCAACGGCATGAACGGTGTCATCATGTCGCTCAACTTCGCCAACCGGTCGGTCGAGAAGAGGCCCTTCATGCAGCGCTACCTGCTGTGTCTGATGATGGTGTTTGTGATGTATGTGGTCATCGTGCTGGTGCTCTGTCTGCTCATAGGCCACAAGCTGCTGCTGCAGCTCATCTTCAGTCAGGGCTGGCTGACGGCCTCGGCGGCCAACACGGCGATGTTCAACATAGGCCGCTGGCTGCTGCTTTCCCTTGCCACCCTCTTTGCCGTGTCCTTCATATACTATTGGGCCCCCGTCAAGCGGCAGAGGGTGGGCTTTTTCTCGGCGGGCAGCGTGCTGGCCACGGCCATGTTCTTCGTGCTCAGCTGGGGCCTCGGGGTGTACCTGAACAACTTCAGCCGCTACAACCTGCTCTACGGTTCCATCGGGACCTTGCTGATGCTCATGTTCTGGGTATATTTCAACTGCATAGTGCTTCTGTTGGGCTATGAGCTGAACATTAGCATATACAACGGCACGACACAGCGGGCCAACCGCGAAAGCCGCAAACAGATAAGACAGAAAATACAAAACCTACGCAATGATAATACAGAAAGAAAGAGGTAAGGTGGTGACCGATAGCGGCACGCCGCGCGAGAAGTTCAAGATGGTTGCCAAGACGATGGTGAGCCTCGAAGAGGTGCTGGCCGACGAGTTGCGCGCCCTCGGGGCCGAAAACGTAGAGGTGCTCACACGTGCCGTCGAGTTCGAAGGCGACATGCGGCTGCTATACCGTGCCAACTACTGCTGCCGCACCGCATTGGCCATACTGAAACCCTTTGCCGAATTCGACGCCAATGACGACCAGGAACTCTACGACCAGGTCTACCGTCTGCGCTGGGAGAAAATACTGGACTGCGACGGCACCTTCATGATTGACAGTACCACGAGCGGCGAGGTCTTCACTCACAGCTACTACGCCGCCCTCAAAACCAAGGACGCCATTGTCGACCGCTTCCGCCGCAACTTCGGCAAGCGCCCCTCGATAGACACCGAGAATCCGGAGTACAAGTTCAACCTGCACATACGCGACAACCATGTGACCCTGTTGCTCAACAGCAGCGGCGACTCGCTTCACAAGCGCGGATACCGCCAAGGGGTAGGCGTGGCCCCCATCAACGAGGTCCTCGCCGCCGGACTGCTGAAGCTCGCCGGATGGGACAAATCCGTCAACTCCGACCTCCCGACCCTCAACTTCTACGACCCCATGTGCGGTTCGGGCACCTTGCTCATCGAGGCCGCCATGATTGCCAACAACATACCCGCACAGTACTACCGTGGCGACCGCTTCGGCTTCATGCGGTGGAAAGAATTCAACCTCGGCGAGTGGAAGAGCGTCAAGAACGAGGAGAACCGCAAAATAGGATGCTACGACTTCCAGGGCGAGATCTGGGGCAACGACATCGACGGGCACGTCATAGACCAGTGCGAGAAAAACCTCGAATACGCCAAACTGCACCACGACGTCATGCTCCACATTGGCGACTTCGCCGACCAGAACCCTCCCCAGGGGAAGACCCTCATAGTCACCAACCCTCCCTATGGCGAACGTATCAAAGTCGAAGACCTCAACGCCTTGTACCAACGGCTCGGCGACACCTTCAAGCAGCGCTACGGCAAAGACTGCCAGGTCTGGCTCGTCACCAGCGACTTCGAGGCGCAATGCGTCCTGAGCGACAAATACCTGTTCCTCGACATGAACGAGCGCGACCTCATAGCGTGCCAGGGCATGACC
>CAJOHP010000233.1 GCA_905234355.1 uncultured Prevotella sp.
ATTGGTGATGAGTCCGCAGGTGGGTTCGGCCGTCTCGGCCAGCGTCTTGATGTCGCCGGGATGGCTGGCCCCCATCTCGATGATGGCTATCTCGTGCTCGGGGCGCAGGCGCAGCAGCGTCTTGGGCACCCCCACGTCGTTGTTGTAGTTGCCCTCGGTGGCCAGCACGTTGTATTTCTCCGAGAGCACGGCACGCACCAGCTCCTTGGTGGTGGTCTTGCCGTTGGTGCCGGTGATGCCGATGACGGGTATGTGGAACTGCCGGCGGTGCTCGCGGGCCATGTCCTTGAGGGCTTGCAGTGTGTCGTCGACCACGATGTAGCGGTCGTCCACGGCCACGCTGCGGTCGCTTACGATGGCCGTGCGGCAGCCTTTCTCCAATGCCTGGGCTGCATAGGCATTGCCGTCGAAGGTGTCGCCCTTCAGAGCCAGAAACAGGCTGCCCTCGGGGCAGTCGCGGCTGTCGGTGGTCAGACACGTGTGCTGGGTGTATAGCTGGTAGAGTTGTTTTGCATCCATTGTTTTCAAGTTTTTTCGTTTTTATTAGAATTAGAGCATGTTATGCCGTCGTGGCTTTCCACTGGGTGATGTTTCGTTCCTCGGGAGCGAATACTATGCCTACCATGGTCACGGGTCGTCCGTCTTGCATGTATTTCTGTGCATAGCCCCGTTCTTCTATCTGGCGCAGGGCGTCGTCGGCAGTGCTCGCGGTGCCGTCAGGTTTGCCGGGAGGAGTCTGCCTGTCGTACTTCAGTTCCATGACATAGATGCCGTGGGGCATGAGCAGCGTGAGGTCGGCCCGTCCCTTGGCACTGGGGTCTTCTGCCCGCACGTCGGCACCGAAAGAGGTGAGCAGGGTGTAGAGCAGGGCATGATAGAAGTGCTCGTTCTGGTTGTCTGCTGTCAGGTGATAGGGCACGCTGGCATAGAAAGCCTTCAGCGCTTCCAAAAAGGGTGGCAGTTCGCCGCTCAGGAGGAAATCATTGTAGGCACTGAGCATGGCCGATTTCATGGATCTGCCAGCGGTCTCCTTGGCAACATGCCGGTAGAGACACTCTGCAAAACCCATACGCACCTCGGTGTTAGGCATGCCGAGGGTGTAGATATACAACTGGCCGATGCGCTGGCAGTCCTTGATAGTCAGATAGCCGTTCTGAAAGAGCACAGGCAAAGGGGCATCGAAATTCTCCAACGGCAGGTCGAACTCGGTGGACGGAAGGCGCACGCCCTCTATCTCTGCGATGTCTATCGGCGGCATCTTCGAAAGCATCTCTATGAGCGAACTGCTGGTGCCGCGGTCGAACCAGTAGCTGTCTATCTTTTGACTACTAAAGGCTATGACTAGACTGAAAGGATTATACATGTCTGTCTTACCCTCACTGAAATGATAACCGTCGTACATCGTTTTTAGCTCAGCAAGTTGCTCGTCGTAGCTTAGACCGTTGGCCTGGCCAAGCATCTCGATGTCTGGGTGAAGCACGGTGGTAAGCTCCTCCTCGCTGATGCCGCAAAGCGTGTCGTAGGCCGGCTGCATTGAGATGTTCTGCAGGTTGTTCAGCTTGCTGAAAATGCTCATTTGCGAAAACTTTGAGATGCCCGTAATCAGGACAAACTGCAGGTGCTCGTCTTCGGCTTTCAGCGGACCGAAGACGTCCTGAAAGCGGTGGATGGCCTGCGACACCTTCTCAGCATCGCCCAGGGCATGGAGGATGAAGTTGTCGTATTCGTCGACCAGCACCACGCAGCGCCGTCCTGTCTGTCGGTGGGCTTTGCGCAGCAGATGAATCATGCGGATGTTGGGGGCCGACACCTCGGGCGTGATGCCATATTGCTGCTCATACACATTCAGCGTCTGGTCGATCAGCAGGTCGAGCTGCTCGATATCACGCAGATCGCCCGCGCTAAAGTCGAAGCGGATGACGGGATGCTTGTGCCACGGCCAGTCGGTCTGAGCTATAAAGAGCTGCGGCTGCTCTATGCCCTGCTCGGTAGTGAACGCCTCAAACAGGTCGCGACGCCCCTCGAAGACAGCGGCCAGCGTAGAGACCAGCAGCGACTTGCCGAAACGGCGAGGTCTGCTCAGGAAGTAAGGCTTGCCTTCGGTAATCATCTTGTAGATGAGCGGAGTCTTGTCTACATACACATACCCGTCTTTTCGCAGGCTCTCAAAGCTCTGTATGCCAACGGGATATTTCCGCTTTGCTGTCGTCTTATCCATATCCTTGTGTGATTTGTTGCCGCAAAGTTACGTTTTTTTTTGCAAATACATGCGCGATTACCTGATTTTTTCGTACATTTGCAGGCGGATAATATCATTACACATTCTAAAAAACGTAGCATTTTATGAAAAAGATTGTCATGGCCGCACTGGCAGCTGTAGCGCTCTGCGCCTGCAGTGGAGAGAAAGAGTATTTGAACTGTAAGGGCCTGTCGCTGGGACTGCCCGCAAAAACATTTGTAGACTCGCTGGCTGCCCGTGGCCTGGTGATGGATAGCGCCCATAGCGGCGACGGCCTCGTGGTGATGCGACAGAGTGAGGCCTACTCAGTGACGGTGGCCTCGCAGGGCGACAAGATCACCGCCGTAGAGGAGGACTACCGCGCCACCTACAACGATAGCACGCGCCACCTCTGGCAGCAGCTGCGCGACCAGTTTGTGGAGGAGCTCGGACGCAACCCGGGCGTGCCCAAGCGTGGCGACGACCACAAGATAGCCGAGTTTGAGACCTCAGACTACCGGCTCGTCGTGGAGCTCGACAACCACTCGGTGCCCTTCCTCCGCGTGCTGTATGAAACAAAAGAGGAGAAGTAGGCCATGAAAAGACTGTCACTCCTCCCCGTGCTGTTGGCTCTCGTGCTGGCAGCACCGGCGCAGACGTTGCGTCAGCACAGCGTGAAGCTATCGTCCGACGGCAAGGCTCACATGGACGTCTACCTGCCT
>CAJOHP010000234.1:0-2888 GCA_905234355.1 uncultured Prevotella sp.
ATGTATGGCACGCCGTTGATGACGATGAGCGGTGCGTTGTCGGCCACGAAGGAGTGTATGCCGCGCAGGTTGATGTAAGTGCCCTCGCCCGGCATGCCGCTCTTCTCGATGACCTGCAGTCCGGCAAGCCCGTCGCGTGTGGCTGCTCCGACGGTGAGCTTGTCGCTGAAGTCCTTGGCCTCGATGGTGGCGCTGGTGGCGGGCTTGTAGTCGGCAGGTATGGTGCGGTAGGGCAGGGTGGCCTGCCCGTTGTAGAGGCGCTCGTTCTCGGGTGTCAGGGTGATGGCGAAGGCCGGGTTGCTGCTCTTGCCGATGAGCAGCCTCATGGGCAGCGTCTTCTCGTAGTAGCCCTGCGCCTTGATGCTGATGAGTGCGTCGGCAGCGGCGGTCGTGAGGGTGAAGGCGCCGCGGCCGTCGGACAGTACCGACGTGCTGTCGCCGACGACGGAGACGATGGCGCCCTCTACTGGCTGTCCGTTGGTGGCCTTGATGAGCGACTGCACGGTGGAGGTCTGGGCCGATATGGATGCGGTCATGCCGCATGCCGTGAGCAATATATATAGTCTTTTCATAACGTGGGAGTGGTCTTAATAGTTGTTCTTTGTGGGACGCAGGCACCAGTGGTACATCATGAGCTGCTTCACGTTGTTCTTGTTGCGCGTGGCGGTGGGGTCGAAGATGCGCGACATGTCGCTCGACTCTACCTTGATGCGGAAGTTTCCGCTGTGCTTCTGCCTGACGATGGCCACGGTGTATCCGTCGGTGTCGTAGGCTATGGCCTTCTGGTCCTGCTCCATCCAGTAGTCGGGGTCGAAGCCCTCGGGATAGCTGATGCCCAGCTCGCCGTAGTGGGGCAGCGGTGCGGCGGCGCCGCGGTCGAAGTGGAAGTTGGAGCCTTGGGCATACATGATCATGTCTTTCACGACGAGCGAGTCGTTGAACCAGATGCTCAGCGAGTACTGCAGTGAGTGCTTGAAGCCCATGCGCAGGTAGTACTCTCCGGCGGGCAGGTTGCACTCCACGACGTATCCGTTGCGCTCGGTCTCCTGCGGGCCGTTGTATTCGGCCACGTATTGCAGTCCGTCGTACTCCACGCTGCAGGGCAGCGAGTCGGCGATGGCCTCCTCGTCGGGTATGGCCGTGAGCTCGTGGTAGTACATGGTGGGCAGTGTCTCAGAGAGCATGAACTCTCCCTGGCAGTTGGGTATGACCATCACGCCCGTCCAGTGGTTCCAGCGGAAGTACTTGGCCTGCAGGTCGGGGTTCTCGTCAAGGGTGTTCCACAGCTGGAAGAAGCGTGCCTTCAGACGGTAGATGATGACGTGGGTGGGTATCTTCAGGTTGGTGCAGTAGTAGGCTGTGCCGTTGCTCAGCGCTACCTTGCGTGCCAGGTCGACGGTCTGCACACTGGGGCGCCAGTAGGCGGGCTCTATGGCGCTGTAGCGTGTCTTGTCGGCCTGTCGGTCCACTATCATCTGGTAGTCGCCCACGCAGGTGAAATCGGGAGCACCGGCGCTCACCTGACTGTCGCTCAGCCGGCGGTCGGCAAAGCATGCGCGCACAATCCAGTTCTCAAACTTCTCCCTGTAGCGAGCCTGTGTGGCTTCGTCGAAGGTGCCGATGGTGCGCCCGTACTCGTCGGTGACGGCGTGCCACAGCTGCACGCTGTCAAGGGCGGTGCTGATGGCCTGTGCTATCTGGTCGTTGGTGGGTATGAACATGGTGGTGACGTAGCTCTCGTCGCGCATGTTCCATGTGGCGATGCCGTCGCGGGTGTAGCGGTCCATGAGCTCGTTGCGTATGACCTTCACCGAGTCGTAGACGGTCATGCCCTCGTTGTTCACGCCGATGGGGCGGCTGTGCTCACGGTCGAAGACGATCTCTTCGTTCTTGGCCACGAGCTGCTTGAATGTGGAGTAGTCGTCGCCCAGCTGCTGCAGGTACTCATAGGCCGAGAGGCGTATGGGGAGCACACCGTTTATATAATAGATGTATCCGTTGTGCGTCTTCACGGTCTTCACGATGCTGTAGTCGTCGAGCCTGACGCTGCTGCCGCTGCCATAGACCCAGATGTTTTTGCCCGAGCGGGTGTGTATGCCGAAGCCGTCGGTGAGCTTGCTGGGCTCGATGGCCATGTCGCTCACGGAGTATTGTGCCAGCCGGCGCTTGTCGGTCACGGCGGCGCCGCTGCCATAGACGCTGTTGTCGCAGACCACGAAGGTGTACTGCTTGTCGGCGTAGATGCTGTCGTAGACGCCTGCTTCGTCGAGCATGGCCGAGAAGGCGCTCACGTCGGCCGTGCTCTTCATGTAGCTGACGATGTCGCCCTGATAGATGTCGACGGTGCTTGACGTCATCAACGCCTCGTCGTAGTGGTCGCTCCAGTCGGAGCAGGAGACCACGGCGAGCAGCGAAAGTATGTAGGATGCTATTCGTTTCATGATGCTATGGTGTTATTAGTCGATGGGAATGAATTCGAGATAGTCGAGACGCTGGTGATAGGTGGAGCTGTTCTTGGCGTTGATGTCGCGCATGGTGATGCGGAAGGTGTGCAGGCCGGAGTTCTCAAACGACACCTTGTTCCACAGCGTAGCCTCCACGCTGTCATACATGGGCAGGAGGGGCTGTCCCTTGTAGAGGTAGACGATGGACTGGTTGTCGTCCAGGTCGAACTGTGTCATGGTTCCGGCGTTGAACAGCTCGCGCTGCGTGACGTCCTTGATGTAGTGGAGCACCACCTTGTAGTTGCCTGCGATGATGGATGGCGAGACAAACTCCGCCCATCCTGCAAAGCCGAGGTTGAGCGTGAGGTAGTTGTTCATGTAGGCGCCGTGCTTGGGCGTGGTGGTGTGGGTGCGGTCCTGGTAGGTCTCCTTGGTGTAGCCCAC
>CAJOHP010000234.1:3003-3622 GCA_905234355.1 uncultured Prevotella sp.
TGAAGAAGAGGTTGGCCAGGCTGTTGGCGGCCCCGTAGGCATTGACGAAGGCGATGATGTCGGCACTGTTGAGGAAGTCCCAGACGACGGTGACGGGCTCGGGATGGTAGACGGGCATCACGTTGTCCACCTTCTGTATGAGTCCGTTGCGCACGGGGATGTCGCTGCGCACGATGTTGATGGTCTTGTTGATGATGCGCTTGCCCTCCTGCATGTTGGCAATGATGGCTTGCCCGCTGAGCTGTGTGTCGTAGATGAGTGTCTGGTCGTCGCTCTGGAAGTTGAATATCTCGCTGGTGTAGTACTCGCGTGTCATAAAGTGATACTTCACATAGCTGATGAGGTCTGCGTCGGTCCCCTCGCTATGGTTTGCGAGATAGCTCTTGAGCGATGCCACGTCGGTGATGCCTGCGCTCTGGTAGACCTGGTCGGGCACAGCAAAGCAGGTGAAGCGCCTGGTGACGGCATTGCTCTGTGTGGCCGTGGTGTTGGTGGCGGTGAGGTTGGCTATCGAGTCGTAGCCGCACTCCCTCACGGCAGCAGCAAAGATGCTGTAGTCGCCGTCCTGCTCCAGCTTGGTCTGTATGGTCTCGGTGAGGGGCAGTATGACGTCGCCCAT
>CAJOHP010000235.1 GCA_905234355.1 uncultured Prevotella sp.
CGTGGTATTCACGCCCCTTGTGGGTGCAATTCATAAAAATTCTCTCCTTCTCTAATTCGGGATAAATAAAGACTCATAGAATGTTTACGAGGGTGAGAAAGTTCAGTAAGAATAATCCTGCTGGCAAAAGTAGAGTGAAATAATGCTAAAAGGGAGGAAGAAAGCTCTCGCATCCGCGTTTTTTTTCGTATCTTTGCACGGATATATGGCTGCGAGCAGCAGCAGTAAGCAACGACAAACGATCACTGCAACCTATGGACGACGAAACAAGAGACGACCTGACAGAAGCCCCCGACGTGCCCCCTTCTGCCGGCGATGACGCAGCCGACAGTGCGGCCCACAGCGACTACAAACCCGTGAACCGTTTCGATGCCTCGGTGGTGCACCACCTGAGCGGCATGTATCAGAACTGGTTTCTGGACTATGCGTCGTATGTGATACTGGAGCGCGCCGTGCCCCACATAGAAGACGGCCTGAAGCCCGTGCAGCGGCGCATCCTGCACTCGATGAAGCGCATGGACGACGGGCGCTACAACAAGGTGGCCAACATCGTGGGTCACACCATGCAGTTCCACCCCCACGGCGATGCCTCCATCGGCGACGCCCTGGTGCAGCTCGGACAGAAGGAGCTGCTCATCGACACGCAGGGCAACTGGGGCAACATACTCACCGGCGACCGTGCCGCCGCCCCCCGATACATAGAGGCGCGGCTGTCGAAGTTTGCACTCGACACCGTGTTCAACCCCAAGACCACCGACTGGCAGCTCTCCTACGACGGTCGCAACAAGGAGCCCATCACCCTGCCCGTGAAGTTTCCCCTGCTGCTCTCGCAGGGCGCCGAGGGCATCGCCGTGGGCCTGTCGTCGAAGATACTGCCCCACAACTTCTGCGAGATATGCGATGCCGCCGTGAGCTATCTGCACGGCGAGCCGTTCCGGCTGTATCCCGACTTTCTCACGGGCGGCAGCATCGACGTGTCGAAATACAACGACGGTCAGCGCGGCGGCGTGCTGAAGGTGAGGGCCAAGATAGAGAAGCTCGACCAGAAGACGCTCGTCATCCGCGAGCTGCCGTTCTCCAAGACCGTGGGCACGCTCATCGAGAGCATCACCAAGGCCATAGAGAAAGGCAAGATCAAGGCGCGCCACGTGACCGACCTCACCTCGGCGCAGGTGGAGATACAGGTGGCGCTGGCCCCCGGCGTGTCGTCGGACAAGACGCTCGACGCACTCTATGCCTTTACCGACTGCGAGGTGAGCATCTCGCCCAACTGCTGCGTGATCAAGGACCAGAAGCCCCAGTTCCTCACCGTGAGCGACGTGCTGCGCCACTCCGTCGACCACACCCGGGACCTCATACGCCAGGAGCTCGAGATACGCAAGGGCGAGCTGCTCGAGCAGCTGCACTTCCAGTCGCTCGAGAAGATATTCATAGAGGAGCGCATCTACAAGGACCGCAAGTTTGAGGAAGCCCCCAACGTGGACAGGGTGTGTGAGCACATAGACGAGCGGCTCACGCCCTACTATCCGCAGATGGTGCGCGAGGTGACCAAGGACGACATCCTGCGGCTGCTCGAGATCAAGATGCAGCGCATACTGAAGTTCAACAAGGAGAAGGCCGAGGAGCTCATGGCACGCATCAAGGCCGAGATAGACCAGATAGACCGCGACCTGGCCAACCTCACCGAGGTCACCGCACAGTGGTTCCTCTTTCTCAAGGACAAGTACGGCAAGGACCACCCCCGGCACACCGAGCTGCGCAACTTCGACACCATCGAGGCCACCAAGGTGGTGGAGGCCAACCAGAAGCTCTACATCAACCGCCAGGAAGGCTTCATCGGCACAGGACTGAAGAAGGACGAGTTTGTGCAGAACTGCTCCGACATAGACGACATCATCATCTTCTACAAAGACGGCAAGATGAAGGTGGTGCGCGTGGCCGAGAAACTCTTCGTGGGCAAGAACGTGCTGTGGCTCGGCGTGTTTAAGAAGAACGACAAGCGCACTATATATAATATGGTGTATCGCGACGGCCGCGGCGGCGCCTGCTACTACAAGCGCTTCTGCGTGACGGGCATCACCCGCGACCGCGAGGTGGACCTCACGCAGGGCACGCCCGGCTCGAAGGTGATGTACTTCACCGCCAATCCCAACGGCGAGGCCGAGGTCATCAAGGTCACCCTCGAGGCATCGGTGCTCACGGCCCACCCGCGCATGAGCCTCTTCATCGAGCGCTCCTTCGCCTCCATAGAGATCAAGGGGCGCACCTCGAAGGGCAACATACTCACCAAGTTTCCCGTGCACCGCATCGGACTGAAGAGCCACGGGCGCTCCACGCTCGGAGGAAGGAAGGTGTGGTTCGACCCCGACGTCAACCGCCTCAACTACGACGAGCACGGGCGCCTGCTTGGCGAGTTCTACGACGACGACCAGATACTCGTGGTGCTCAGCAACGGCGACTTCTACCTGACCAACTTCGACGCCAACAACCACTACGAGGAAAACATCCTGCGCATAGAGAAGTATGATGCCGAGAAGGTGTGGACCGCCGTGCTCTTCGATGCCGACAACCAGGGCTATCCCTACATGAAGCGATTCCTCATGGAGGCCACCAAGCGCAAGCAGAACTTCCTGGGCGAGAACAGCGCCTCGCGCCTCGTGCTGCTCTCCGACCAGACATACCCCCTCGTGCGCGTGAGCTACGGCGGTGCCGACGCTTTCCGCGGCGACGAGAACATCGACGCCGAGCAGTTCATCGCCGTCAAGGGCTTCAAGGCCAAGGGCAAGCGCATCAGCACATGGCAGATAGGCAGCATAGAGGAACTCGAGCCTGTGCGACAGCCCGAAGAGCCGGAGGAGCAGCCCGACGACGACACAACAGCCGTT
>CAJOHP010000236.1 GCA_905234355.1 uncultured Prevotella sp.
CTAAGCTTCGACTTCTAAAATCAGGGTGTTCTTATATGATGTACCCAGTTTTGAATATTCTGAATAGACAGACCCGACCCCTGACCCCATCCCTTCAGGGGAGGGAAATGCCAGCGGCCCCGCACGGCACTCCCCTCCCTTGTAGGGGAGGGGTTGGGGGTGGGGTCAGTACCTCCTCCCCCCTCCGGCCCGGCCTCTCCGTGACGACAGCCGTGCGCCACCGCCTCAAGAGCCTTGCCGTGGCGTGCCTGGTGGCAGCGCCGGTAGCGTCGACCGCCCAGAACGTCACCACACACAGCTACCAGGTGGGCTACGGCCCCACGCGCGTGCTCGACACCTATCTCTCGCAGGAGAAGTACAGCGGGCAGGGCCTCACCCTCCTCGCCACCGTGGAGCGGCAGCGCGACGGGCGGCACTGGGCCACCGTCATGCAGAACCAGCTGAGCCTCTCCTCCAGCAAGGACCGCGCCGGCAACGGGTCGGTGCTCGAAGGCGACTACCACCTCTACTTTGGCCGCACGCGACAGTGGTGGCTCGCCGACAGGCACCTCTGCCTGCAGGGCGGCGCCGTGGGCGCACTGGGCCTGGGATTCATCTACAACACCCGCAACAGCAACAACCCCGCCCAGGCACGCCTCTCGCTCATGGCCATGCCCACAGGAGCCGCCACGTGGCACTTCACGCTGCTGCGACGCCGTGCCTTCGCACGCTATCAGCTCGACATGCCCCTCGCGGGACTCGCCTTCAGCCCCAACTACGGGCAGTCCTACTACGAGCTGTTCGCCCTGGGCCACTACGACCGCAACGCCGTGCCCACCACCTTCGTCTCGCAGCCCGCCTTCAGGCAGCAGCTCACCCTGGCCTACAGCGTCAGCCGGAAGCTGGCCGTCAGCCTGGGCTACCTGGGCGACTACCAGCAACTGCAAGTCAACAACCTCAAGCAGCACGTCTACACCCACCGGCTGATGGTAGGCATCGTGCGACGCTTCACCCTCACCCCCCGCAGCCTATGACACCCTCACACACCGCTTACCCCAAACAGTCGCTGCCGGTCAGGGTCGTGCGCCTGGCCCTCGCCGCCGTGCTCACCCTGTGTGTGGCAGCCTGCGTCGACGTGGAGGAGCAGCCCGACACCCCGCAGGGCAACTTCGAGGCGCTCTGGCACATCATAGACGAGCACTACTGCTTCTTCGGCTACAAGCAGGAGCAGTACGGACTGGACTGGCAGCAGGTATATAATAAATATAAGGTACGCGTGGACGACCGCATGACCTCGCAGCAGCTCTTCGAGGTGCTCACCGACATGCTCGCCGAACTGCGCGACGGCCATGTCAACCTCTCGTCGTCTGCCGACTACGGGCGCTACTGGGCGTGGCACGAGAACTATCCCTCCAACCTGAGCGACACGCTGCTGCGCCGCTACCTGGGCACCGACTACAAGATGGCCGGCGGACTGAAGTACCGCGTGCTCGACGACAACATAGGCTACGTGCGCTACGACAGCTTCACGTCGGGATTCGGCGAGTCCAACCTCGACAATGTGCTCATGCACCTGCTGCTCTGCCGTGGCCTGATTGTCGACATACGCAGCAACGGCGGCGGCAACCTGACCTACGCCGAGACGCTGGCTGCCCGCTTCTGCAACGAGCGCACCCTCGTGGGCTACGTGCAGCACAAGACCGGACCGGGCCACGACGACTTCTCCCCGCGCGAGCCCCGCTATCTCGAGCCCTCCTCCGGCGTGCGCTGGCAGAAACCCGTCTGCCTGCTCACCAACCGGGGCGTGTTCAGCGCCGCCAACGAGTTCACCATGTATATGAAAGCCCTGCCGGGCGTCACCATCGTGGGCGACCGCACAGGCGGCGGCGCCGGCATGCCCTTCAGCAGCTCACTGCCCAACGGGTGGAGCGTGCGCTTCTCAGCCGTGCCCATGTACGACGCACAGGGGCAGTCGTGCGAGTTCGGCATAGCGCCCGACGTCAGCGTCGGCCTCAGCGACGACGACCAGCGCCGCGGCCACGACACCATCATCGAGACAGCCCGGAAAATCATTGATGGGGAGCGAGGTGCGCAGGACAGTCTTACATTACGATAACTAAACGACTAACACAACTATGCTATTCCCTTCGGCAAAGAAACTACTCCTCGGCCTCATCGCGCAGGCCGTCGTCGTACTGGTCGCGCATGCCGAGACCTGGACCGACGTCACCACACGCTTCATCGTCAACGCCGACTTCAGCAGCACCACCGGCTGGACCTGGCAGACGGGCAGCGGCACCGTGGGCATCGCCTCTGGCAACATGCGCATCTACAGCGGATGGTTCGACTTCCGGCAGACGCTCCTTGCCCTGCCCAAGGGCCACTACCGGCTCAGCGTGCAGGCCTTCTATCGCGACGGAGGCAGCAGCACCGCCTACAACGCCCACATCGGCGGCACAGAGACCCTCGACACCTATCTCTTTGCCGGCACGACACAGCAGCAGGTGGTCAGCATCTTCTCCGAGGCGCTGAGCTACAACGCCGCCGGACGATGCTGGACGGCAGACGGCCAGAACTACTATCCCGACGGACGCGACGCAGCAGCGGCGGCTTTCGCCGAGGACATGTACTGGAACGTCATGGAGTTCGACACCGAGGGCGGCAACCTCGACATCGGACTCAGGTGCGACGCCAGCAAGAGCGAGAACTACTGTGTCATAGACAACTTCCGGCTGGAGTATCTCGGCGAGGTGCCCGACGAGCAGCCGACAGACAGCGAGGGCTGGACCGACGTGACCGCCCTGCTG
>CAJOHP010000237.1 GCA_905234355.1 uncultured Prevotella sp.
CTGAGCCAGCAGGTCAACTCGGTGCTCAATGCGGCCGTCGGTGCCGACCGTGTCTTTGCTCTGGCCGATGCCGAAGCAGAAAGCGACGAGGGGCACTGGACCCGTCACGGCAAACACTGGCAAGACACCGACGGACAACTACGGCCCATCGCCGGCGACGTGGACTTCCGCCACGTCAGCTTCGGCTATACACCAGAGAGACAGGTGCTCCACGACATCGACATCAACACCCAGCCAGGACAGAAGATTGCGTTCGTCGGAGGAACGGGGGCAGGCAAGACAACCGTCATCAACCTCGTGTCACGCTTCTACGACATACAGCAGGGACAAATCGTCTACGACGGCATACCCCTGACCGACATCAGCAAGCAGGCCCTGCGCAGCTCCATGGCCATCGTGCTGCAGGAGACCCATCTCTTCACCGGTACGGTGACAGACAACATACGCTACGGACGCCTCTCGGCCACCGACGAGGAGTGCCGCGAAGCAGCCCGGCTGGTCGGTGCCCACGAGTTCATACGCCGTCTGGCCAATGGCTACGACACCATACTCAGCGCCGACGGGGGCAACCTCTCCGCCGGCGAGCGACAGCTGCTGGCCATCGCCCGTGCTGCCGTGGCCAACCCGCCTGTGCTCGTGCTCGACGAGGCCACCTCGTCCATAGACACGCGCACCGAGCAGATGGTGCAGCAGGGCATGTTCTCGCTGATGAAGGGGCGCACCACCTTCATCATTGCCCACCGCCTGTCCACCATACGCCAGGCCGACCAGATCATCGTGCTCGACAAGGGGCGCATCGTCGAACACGGCAACCACGAGCAGCTTCTCGCACGCAGGGGCCGCTATTATCAACTGTGTAAAGCCGGAAGCTGACCACCCATAATGAAGAACGAACGACAGCTACTTTTTCAGCGCATCAACGAGCGTTTCGTCCGCGCCTTTGCCACCTACCATCTCCTGGACGACGGCGACCGCGTGCTCGTGGGTCTCTCCGGAGGCAAGGACTCGCTGTGCCTGCTGGAGCTGCTGGCCAAGCGCGCACGCATCAGCCACCCGCAGTTCTGCGTCGAGGCACTCCATGTGCGCATGGACAACATCAGCTATGAGACTTCTACCGACTATCTGGAGCGCTTCTGCGGCGACCTGGGTGTGACGCTGCACATCGTCAGCACCCGCTTCGACACCGCTGCACCCACAACCACCGACCGCAAGAAGCCTCCCTGCTTCCTGTGCTCCTGGCATAGGCGGAAACAGCTCTTCAACCTTGCACAGACGCTCGGCTGCAACAAGATTGCCTTGGGCCACCATCAGGACGACCTGCTCAAGACGGCACTGATGAACCTCACCTTCCAGGGACGCTTCGCCACCATGCCCGCACGCCTCGAGATGCGCAAGATGCCGCTCACCATCATACGCCCGCTCTGCCTCGTGGCCGAGTCCGACATCAGGCGCTATGCCGAGCTGAGCGGATATGAGAAGCAGCTCAAGCAGTGCCCCTACGAGCACGACACCTACCGCACCGGCATCGCCACGCTCTACGATGCCATGGAGCAGATGAACCCCGAAGCACGCTACTCACTCTGGAATGCCCTGTCGAGAGACGGCAAGCTCGTGGAAAATGCCGAACAAGGATAGGCAATCACATCTTTTTTACGCCGGCGGCAAGAAAAAACAATATTTTGCTTTGCAATATGCTCAGTAATTCGTACCTTTGCAGTCAAATTGTCACAAAACAAACAGATTATGAATAAAATCGTAAGAAAGGAACAGTTTTCCGAAAAGGTTTTCCTTTTCGAAATTGAAGCACCTCTGATAGCCCAAAGCCGCAAGGCGGGCAACTTCGTCATCGTGCGTGTCGACAAGCGGGGCGAGCGCATGCCGCTCACCATAGCCGGAGCCGACAAGGAGCGCGGCACCATCACACTCGTCGTGCAGATGGTGGGACTCTCGTCGAAAAAACTCTGCGCACTGCAGGAGGGCGACAGCGTGGCCGACGTGGTAGGCCCATTGGGCAACCCCACCCACATAGAGCACTTCGGCACCGTCGTCTGTGCCGGAGGCGGACTGGGCGTGGCACCCATGCTGCCCATCATCCAGGCTCTGAAGGCTGCCGGCAACCGCGTGCTCTCGGTGATGGCCGGACGCTCCAAGGACCTCATCATACTGGAGGACAAGGTGCGACAGTCGAGCGACGAAGTCATCATCATGACCGACGACGGCTCCTACGGCGAGAAAGGCGTGGTGACCGTGGGCATAGAGAAGTTCATCGAGCAGGAACACATCGACAAGGTGTTTGCCATCGGCCCCCCCATCATGATGAAATTCTCCAACCTCACCGCCCAGAAACACGGCATCCCCTGCGAGGTGTCGCTCAACACCATCATGGTCGACGGCACCGGCATGTGCGGTGCCTGCCGCCTGACCATAGGCGGCAAGACACGCTTCGTCTGCATAGACGGTCCGGAGTTCGACGGCGCCCTCGTCGACTGGGACGAGATGTTCAAGCGCATGGGCACCTTCAAGCGTGAGGAGCAGGAAGAGCTGGCCCACTACGAGGAGCATCTTGCCCATGGCGATGCTACCGAGGCCACGTCCTCGACAACCAGCGACGTGGTGATGGATGCCGACCCGACCAACGACACCATCGAGACACTCACCGACCGCAATGCGCCCTGGCGCAAGGAGCTCCAGCAGGCCATGAAGCCCAAGGAGCGCACGCAGACAGAGCGCGTGGTGATGCCAGAGCTCGACCCCGTCTACCGCGCCACCAC
>CAJOHP010000238.1 GCA_905234355.1 uncultured Prevotella sp.
GATCACGCATGCGTTCAATTTTGCATACAAGGCTCACTACGGCGTGCGTCGCCTGAGCGGTGAACCGTATATCATGCACCCGCTTGCTGTCGCGCGCCACGCTGCAGCTCCTGCGCATCAGCACGGCACACGGCCGCAGCGACACGACCTTCGTGCGCGGTGTGCTGTCGGGCGAGGGCGGGCGCTTCACGCTCTCGGGAGTCGCCACGGGCAACTATCTGCTGAAGGTGAGCTTCCTGGGCTACAAGGAGCAGCTGCAGCAGGTGAACAAGCAGCGCGGGCGAGCACAGGCGCTCGGCGACATCACGTTGCAGCCCGATGCCGTGCAGCTCGGCGAGGCCGTCGTCACGGCCAACGTGCCGAAGATGGTGGTCAAGGACGACACCGTGGTCTACAACGCCGACGCTTTCCGCGTGCCCGAAGGGTCGGTGATAGAAGCGCTGGTAGAGGTGCTGCCTGGAGCGAAGATAGACGACAACGGCGGCATCACCATCAACGGCAAGACGGTGAAGAAGTTCAAGATGGACGGTCGCGACTTCATGACGGGCAACAACAGCGCGGTGATGAAGAACCTGCCCTCCTACGTGATAGACAAGGTGAAAGCCTACGACGAGAAGAGCGACCTGAGCCGGCTGACAGGCATCGACGACGGCAACGACGACTTCGTGCTGGAGTTTGTCACCAAGCGCAGTGCCCGCCGCGGACTGCAGATGAACCCCGACCTGGGCTACGGCACCGACCACCGCTACGGCGTGCGCCTGACGGCCATGAAGCCCTTCGGCGACATGCGCTACACCTTCATGGGCAACGCCAACAACGTGAACGACCGCGGCTTCTCAGGGCGCGGAGGCAGGGGACGCGGCAACGGCAACGGACAGCGCCGCAGCAAGACGGCAGCACTCGACGCCAGCTATGAGAACGGCAAGAACCTGAAGATGAGCGGACGCGTGACCTGGAACCACGGCAACACCGACAACTGGAGCCGGACAGGGTCGGAAAACTTCGTCAACACCCGCGGAGGCTCCTTCAGCAACGGCACCAGCCAGAGCTACTCACGCAGCAACAGCTGGACGGGCAACATGAACCTGCAATGGACCGTCGACTCACTCACCACCCTATCATTCCGCCCCAACGTCAGCTACTCCACAGGCGACAGCCAGAGCCGGTCGGCATCGGCATCATACAACGCCAACCCCTTCGACCACGTGGCCGACCCGCTCAGCGACCGGGGATGGGCAGCGATGGACAGCCTGGGACTCATCGTCAACAGCAGGCAGAACAAGTCGCTCGGACAGAACAACAGCAGCAACGTGAGCTCACAGCTGCAGCTGCACCGCCGCTTCGGGCGCAACGGACGCAATGCCGCCCTCTCCACCAACATCAGCTACCGAAAGGGCAACAACACCAACGCCAACCTCTCGGGCGTGCATCTCTATCAGACACTGGACCGCTTCGGCAACGACTCCACCTATCAGACCAACCGATACACCGACTCGCCAAACTACAACATCAGCTACTCCGCAGGACTGACCTATACCGAGCCACTATACCTCTTTAAACAGGAAGAGCAGCCCGCCGACACCACCCGGCGCGGACCCTTCGGCAGAGGAGCCAGAGGACAGCAACGACGCGTGGGACTGCAAGGCATCTTCCTGCAACTCAGCTACCGATACAACTACAGCCGCCAGAAGAACGACCCGAAGACCTACGACTTCCCCGACCTGAGCGACGACCACTTCGCACAAGCACTCGACGACTACCAGGAGTTCACCCGGCTCTTCGGATTCCTGCCCAACCCCTATGAGGACTATCTCTCCACCAGTCTGAGCCGATACTCCGAGCGCACCGAGCACGGACACAACACCGACGTGCAGCTGCGCGTGGTCAGGGAGAAATACAACATGAACGTGGGACTGAGCATACGCCCCCAGCGCTCACACTACATACAGCAGTATCTGGGCCGACCCGTCGACACAGTGCGCACCGTGACCAACCTCTCGCCCACGCTCAACATGCGCTACCGCTTCAACCAGCAGACCAACCTGCAGGTCACCATGCGCGCCTCCACCTCGCAGCCTTCCATCACACAGCTGCTCGACATCTACGACGACACCAACCCGCTCAGCATCACCATGGGCAACCCCGGACTGAAACCCTCGCTGACCACCGACATAGGCACCAACTTCCAGATGCAGCGCAGGCCCACCTACGTGGAAGACAGCCTCGGATTCTCCGTGCCCAAGGCACAGAGACACTGGAGCTTCAACGCCAACGCCAGCATGCAGCGCACACGCAATGCCATAGGCAACATCGTGACATACAACGAAAACACAGGCGGACGCATCACCCGGCCAGACAACATCAACGGCAACTGGAACGCACGTGCAGGAGCATCATGCAACATCGGACTCGACACGCTCAACCGATGGGACGTCAGCGGCTCACTCAGCGCCTCCTACAGCCACCAAATAGGATATATCAACCTCAACCGGACGGCCATCCCCGACCGCAACGTCACACACACCTACAACGTCAACCCCTCGGCCTCGCTCAGCTTCCGCAACAAGTGGCTCTACATCGCCGCCAATGGCAGCACCACCTATGCCCGCACAGAAAACAGGCTGCAGGCGTCGCGCAACCTCACCACATGGAACTTCTCCTACGGTGCCAACACCAAGATCACCTTCCCCTGGGAGACCAACCTCTCTACCGACATACACATGTATAGCAAGCGCGGCTATGCCGACGAGACGCTCAACACCAACG
>CAJOHP010000239.1 GCA_905234355.1 uncultured Prevotella sp.
CAGGTCGGTCCACTGCGTGTTGCCCTGGAAGCGGTACTGCACGCCCACGTTCCTCAGGTTCTTGAACTGGCGGTTGAAGTTCGAGAGCTTCAGGTCCAGCAGTCCCTTCTTGTTGTCGGTGTTGAGCACCGACTCCTGGATGGTCAGCGTGACGGGCGACGACGAGGGTTTGAAATAGGCATTGAGCGTCACCTCGTCGTAGATGTCCTCCGGCTCATACTGCGAACAGAAGCGCAACTTGATGCCCTCGTAGTCGAGCAGGCTCTGGTCGGTCTGGCGTATGGTGATTTGCTTGGTCACCGTCTCGCTCTGGGGCAGCAGGATGGAACGCCCGCTGATGGGCACACCGTCCATGAGTATCTGCAGGCCGTTCTTGTTCGTCTCGTCCAGCACCTCCAGGCCGTAGCTGAACATGATGCCCTGGTGGGCGTTGCCCAGGTTGGTACACTGCAGCACCACGGTGGCCTCGCCGCCGGCGGGGATGTCGGTCACGGTGACGCTCGTCGACGGGTTCTCGCCCGGCAGGCCGATGCGCATGTCGGGCTGCTCCATCTGCTCTGTGCTGTTGCCAAGGGGCGTGCCCGGCTTGTAGTAGTGCGTCAACTCCTGCGGCTGGTAGGGGTTGTAGGTCTGGCCGCCGAAGACGCTGAAGAAGTCGCTGTACTTCTCCGAATCCGAGTGGTAGATGGTCAGCGACAGGTCGGTGTCGCGGTTGCCGTCCTCAATGTTGTATTCCCACTCGGTGAAGTCCTCGTCGATGGTGCCGTCGCCCCTGACAAAGCCGCCGCCGTCCTCGGTCTTAATCGATGTTTCACATCCTACGTGTACGATATTTTTACCATGGAAAGTGATGCTTTGGTTCGCTATGAATCCCATCTTCCAGTCGATGATTGTTTCGTGGTGTTTCGTTCCGCTCTCTCTTTTCGAGTAGCTGTAGGAAGAGCCGCCGTCGATGGAGATGTTTTCCTTTTTTTGCCCAGCGTTCATCAGGCGCACCTTGTCCGCTTCGTTGTCGCTGATGGCCTGCTCCCACAGAGAGATTTGCGTGTTGCACCAGGCCACGCTGTCGCGCTGGAATCCCCCCGGGACGCCCGACGTCTCCCAGCTCTTGGGCGTTGCCCAGATGTAGTCCTTGCCCTCTTCGTAGTTGTCCGCGTTCAGCCCCTTCCATGTCAGATAGACCGTTTTGCTGCCGTTGTTGACGTAGCTCCTGGCTTCAGCCTCCGAAGCCACCTCGGTGAGGAACTCGCGGCGCATGTCCTTCCACTTGGGAATCATGACCGTCTCCAGCTCATACTGGGTGAACTTGAACGCCGTGGAGATGGTGTCGCCGAAGGCGATGGATTCCACCATTTTCACCTCATACTTCTTCTTTTCCTCGTTGTAGGCGATGAGGAGGCGGCGGCAGCCGCCGATGAGGTAGTTGAGTGATTTGCCTATATAGACATCGCCCGGCGCACCCACGTAGGGCTTGCTGTCGCTGGTGGCGATGTTCTCCGTGGTGGTTTTTACATGCAGGCTGTCTTCGTTCCACGTCTTTTCCCAAGAAGTTTTGACGCCAGCATCCATTGAAGCGAAATTATCAATCTCATGCAATAATACAACCCCCACTCCTGTACCAATATCATTTGCAAGCCCAAAAAGGACGTTAAAGTCCACACTGTATTCACCGTAGGCTTTGCGCGTGTCGTAGAAGGTCTTGGTATGGGTATCTCCCTTGGTCAGCTTGGTGGTCGATTTGGCGCCCTGCGGGTCGCGCAGCACGAAGTCCACCACGTCGGGGCCTTTGGTCACGAAGTTGTTGCCGTTGGTCAGCTGTCCTATCACGATGGCATCGAAGTCGGCCACGTTGTAGGTGCGCTCCTTGCGCTCCAGGGCGATGCTGAACTTGCGGGTGAAGGGCTCCGTGATGTTGGGCAGGCCCGCCGTCCACGTCAGCTTGGCCTTGCCCTCGTCGTCCAGCGGTACCTGCTGCGTGGTCAGCTCGTAGGCCTGTCCGGGCTTGTAGCCCGTGCTCTCGTCCATCACCTTATAGATGATTTTCTGTATGGAGCTCATCTCGTTGGCCACGGTGACGTTGACGTGTGGCAGGGGGATGGTGTCGTGCGCCACCTTGTCCTTCACGTCGCGGTTCTCGTACACCTCGTAGGCATACAGGTTATAGACATTCGCCTGCCCCGTCCTGTAGATGGGATAGCCCACCTTGTAGAGCGGGTCGCGCCCCTTTTGGTACAGGTCATCGATTTCGATGGTCGTCTCGCCGTCCTCTGAGGGGAACGAGATTTTCTTCAGTCCGAAGAAGCCCGGGTCGGCATTGGCGTCCACCACGTCGAGCTGCGGCGGCGCGAAGTAGGTCTTCACCATCTTTGTGGTGTAGCTGTACTTCACCCACACGGTGTCGGCGCTGTTTTCCTTCACCATCCGCACCGAGTCGCTGCGCATTTCCTTGACGCTGGTCAAGTCTATCTCCGGCAGCTCGGTGAACTCTATCGCGTCGTTCGACTCCACCTTGATGCTCTTCACCGTGTATTTCAGCGGGGGCAGCAAGGCCGAGAACTCGCCCGTCACGGAGTCGGTGTGTATGAAGATGTAGTGGTCCTCGCCGTTGCTGAAGCCGGTGTGGGTGTGGCTGTTCACGCTCACCGTGTCGCTCGCCCACGTGCGGTTCTGCTGGTGGGTCTCGGTGGTGCCCGTCTTGCAGTTGAACGA
>CAJOHP010000240.1 GCA_905234355.1 uncultured Prevotella sp.
GAGGAGGAGCGGCGCCGCACGGGCATCAGCGGCCGCGACCTGGTGAATAAGGACGACCCGCAGGTGATAGAGATATGGAACCTGGTGTTCATGCAGTTCAACCGCAAGGCCGACGGCTCGCTGGAGAAGCTCTCGATGAACGTGATAGACACGGGCATGGGCTTCGAGCGACTGGTGCGCATGATGCAGGGCAAGCACTCCAACTACGACACCGACGTGTTTCAGCCCATCATCCGCGCCGAGCAGCAGCTCACGGGGCTGAAGTATGTGACCTATGAGGAAGAGGCCGTGCAGCCGGTGAGCAAGGAGCAGGACGCCATCAACGTGGCCATGCGCGTCTGCGCCGACCACCTGCGCGCCGTGGCCTTCAGCATAGCCGACGGCCAGCTGCCGTCCAACGCCAAGGCGGGCTACGTCATCCGTCGCATTCTGCGCCGTGCCGTGCGCTATGCCTACACCTTCCTCGACCAGAAAGAGGCGTTTCTCTACAAGCTGCTGCCCGCACTCGTCGACGAGATGGGCGACGCCTTCCCCGAGCTGCGCGCCCAGCAGCAGCTCATAGGACGCGTGATGAAGGAGGAGGAAGACGCCTTCCTGCGCACCCTGGACAAGGGCATCGCCCTGCTGGACAAGGCCATGGACGAGATGCGCGCCAAGGGCAGCACCGAGCTGGACGGCCTGCAGGCCTTCCGCCTGTTCGACACCTACGGCTTCCCCCTCGACCTCACGGAGCTCATCTGCCGCGAGCACGGCTTCACCGTCGACGAAGCACAGTTTGCCGTGGAGATGCAGAAGCAGAAAGACCGCGCCCGCAACGCCGCACAGGTGGAGAACGGCGACTGGATGAGCGTGGGCGACGAGAGCGCCGCCAGCGCCGAACAGCAGTTTGTGGGCTACGACTACACGGAGCACACATGCCACATCCTGCGCTACCGCCAGGTGACGCAGAAGAAGCAGACCTACTACGAGCTGGTGCTGGACTACACGCCGTTCTACGGCGAGATGGGCGGCCAGGTGGGCGACCAGGGCGTGCTTGTCTCAGAGACGGAGACGGTGACAGTGACAGACAGCAAGCGCGAGAACGGCCAGACGGTGCACATCGTGCGCGAGCTGCCCAAGGACCTCACGGCTGAGTTCATGGCCTGCGTAGACACCGACAAGCGTGCCGCCTCGGCCGCCAACCACACGGCCACCCACCTGCTGGACTATGCGCTGAAGCAGGTGCTGGGCGACCACGTGGAGCAGAAGGGCTCGTATGTGAGCCCCGACACGCTGCGCTTCGACTTCTCCCACTTCGAGAAGGTGAGCGACGAGCAGCTGCGGCAGGTGGAGCGACTGGTCAACGAGCTGGTGCGCGAGGATATCCCCCTGGACGAGCACCGTGACACGCCCATGGACGAGGCCCGCAAGATGGGGGCCATCGCCCTCTTCGGCGAGAAGTACGGCGACAAGGTGCGCGTGGTGCGCTTCGGCCCGTCGTGCGAGCTGTGCGGCGGCATACACGCCCGCAGCACGGGTCGCATAGGCTTCTTCAAGATTATCGCCGAGAGCTCGGTGGCGGCAGGCATCAGGCGCATAGAGGCCAAGACAGGCCGCGAGTGTGAGGACCTGCTCTACGTGATGGAGGACCACCTGAAGGCCGTGCGCGCCTTCTTCAGCAACGCCAAGGACCTGGAGAGCGCCATAGAGAAATACATCGAGGAGCACGACCACATGAAGAAGGAGATAGAGCAGTTTCAGGCCGAGGCTGTGGTGCGCATGAAAGACTACCTGCTCACGGAGGTGCAGACGGTCAACGGCGTGAGCGTCGTCACCCGTGTGCTGGAGGGCGTGACCGACCAGTCGGTGAAGGACCTGGCCTTCCAGCTGCGCGCCGCCATCAGCGGTCCCTCGCTCATCGTGCTGGGCACGGTGCTGGGGGGCAAGCCCCTGCTCACCATCATGATGAGCGACGAGCTGGTGAACGACCACGGTCTGAACGCCGGCCAGATGATACGCGAGGCCGCCAAGCTGATGCAGGGCGGCGGCGGCGGACAGCCGCACTACGCCACTGCCGGCGGCAAGAATGCCGAGGGTCTGACGGCCGCCATCGACAAGGCTGTGGAGCTGGCCAAGCTCTGACAGCCTCCCCTACCCTTTCCCCGAAACCCCAAGCAGGGCCCCCGTCGCGTGTGGCGGGGGCCCTGCTTGGTGTTTCGGGGAAAGCTGGGCTCACCAGTTTCCGAGGACGGTAGCCTGAGTGATGGCAGCCGCCTCCTTCTTCGTGAGCTGGCGACTCCAGGCGACGCGCCTGTCGGTGGCGGCGCCGGGGCCCTGGTTGTCGTACTCCAGGTAGCGGGCGGTCTGCTCGCGCTCCTTCTGCCAGTGGTGCCAGCCCTCGGGGCGTATCTGTGCAGGCAGGGTGCAACGCATGAAGAGCGTGTAGCCATAGTCGCGCCAGGGCCGGCCCAGATAGAGCTTTGTCACCTGAGGGGCGCACGTCACCGTGCACTGGTGGAACACATAGCCGTAGGCCACGTCGCGCGGCGTGGACGCTGCGGTGATGTAGCTGTCGGCCTTGCAGAAGATGTGGCACTGCTCAAACCACGCCGTGGATGGTCCGAAGATGAAGTCGGTGGTGCCCTCGATGTAGCAGTGGTCGAAGAGCACGCGGGAGCCGCCCTTGCCGGTGTAGACGGTGTCCTGAT
>CAJOHP010000241.1 GCA_905234355.1 uncultured Prevotella sp.
GGTTGCGATACTTGAAGGCCAGCTCGAAAGCCAGGTCTACGAAGTCGGCCATCTCCTGCACCGAGGCCGGTGCGAGCACGATGACGTTGTAGTCGCCGTTGCCGCCGCCTCTCGTGGCCTGGAAATAGTCGCCCTGCGAGGGCTGTATGGTGCCCAGGCCGGGGCCGCCGCGCTGCACGTTGACGATGAGTGCCGGCAGCTCGGCTCCGGCCAGATAGGTGATGCCCTCCTGCATGAGCGCCACGCCGGGACTCGACGACGAGGTCATCGCCTTCTTGCCGGCGCCGGCAGCGCCATAGACCATGTAGATGCTGGCCACCTCGCTCTCGGCCTGCACCACCTGCATGCCGGTGGTCTCCCAAGGCTTCAGCTCGGCCAGCGTCTCTATCACCTCACTCTGCGGCGTGATGGGATAGCCGAAGTATCCGTCGACACCGCAACGAATGGCAGCGCGGGCTATGGCCTCGTTGCCTTTCATCAATACTACTTCACGATTGTCTGCCATCTCACTATTCTGTTTTTTTCCTATATACTGTTATACACCCGTCGGGACACACGATGCCACACGATGCGCAGCCCACGCATGCCTCCTGACTCACAGCCTCTACATAGGGATAGCCGTGCACGTTGACCTTTCCTGCCAGGGCAATCACCTGCTGCGGACATGCCACTATGCAGAGCGAGCAGCCCTTGCAGCGTGCTGTGTCAACGACAATCATGCCTTTCATTTTTGCCATTATCTATTTCTTTTATATGGTTATACAGTCTCTTTTAGCGTGGCAAAGGTAGTAATTATTCCCGATATGGCAAAGGAATAGACAAAAAAATAAAAAAAGTAGGCTTAAAATTTGTGGGTAACGAGAAAAATGCTTACCTTTGCACCCGCAAAAGCAAAAGCGGCCTTTTGTCTTGCCGACATGGCTCAGTTGGTAGAGCAACGCATTCGTAATGCGTAGGTCCCCGGTTCGAGTCCGGGTGTCGGCTCAGAATATGGGGGAGGCAGCTCCCTCATTTCGTTTTTCAGAGCGGTCGCTGACTCTTGCAGACAGGGTGACGCGGTAGTAGCTCAGTTGGTAGAGCATTGGCTTCCCAAGCCGAGGGTCGCGGGTTCGAGTCCCGTCTACCGCTCCACACACTTTCCCCCAATCCCGTATTTTCATGCGTTTAGCACTGCATAATCATTCGCTTTGGCGTGCTTTGGCCTCCGTTTAGAATGAAATAGGTGCTCATTTACCCCCTAAACGACCCCCGTTTACACCCTAGCCGACCCTCGGCTAGGGTGTAAACGGGGGTCGGCTAGGGTGTAAACGGGGGTCGTTTAGGGTGTAAACGGGGGTCGTTTAGAGGGTAAATCGCGAAGTTTCTGTGCTGAAAATCGTAACGTTTTCATTTTCAATGAATTACAAGAAACTATTTTTATGCGCAAATGTAGGCCTACGCCGAGTCGTGATTTTCGTGTGCAGGTGCCCAAAAAAGACTTCAGAAAGATTTGGTTCAGCGTTTTCCCAGTTCCCAAAAGGCCACGGCTGCTGCCGCTGCCACGTTGAGCGAGTCTACGCCGTGCTTCATCGGTATGCGCACCACATAGTCGGCGTCGGCTATGGTCTTTTGGGGCAGTCCGTCGCCCTCGGTACCCATGATGATGGCCAGCCGTTGGGCCTGGCGCAGCCGCTGGTCGTCGAGCGCTATGCTGTCGGCACTGAGTGCCATGGCAGCAGTGGTGAAGCCTTGCTGCCGGAGTGCCTCCAGCCCGCCGTCGAGCCAGGCCCATGGCACGAGAAAC
This sequence comes from uncultured Prevotella sp., assembly GCA_905234355.1. GTDB lineage: Bacteria > Bacteroidota > Bacteroidia > Bacteroidales > Bacteroidaceae > Prevotella. Next base: position 1,784 of record CAJOHP010000241.1, read on the forward strand.
ACCGAGCCCATGGACACCCTCACCGCTCTTCTGTTGAGCGGGTCGCAGGCATTGCGCGTGAGCAGCACGGCGTCGATGCCGAGGGCGGCTGCCGAGCGGAAGATGGCACCGATGTTAGTCGTGTCTACCACGCCGTCTATCACCACGATGCGCCGTGCTCCCTGGCAGACGGCCTCTATGGGTTGCTCCTCCGGCCGCTTCATGGCGCAGAGCACGCCGCGCGTGAGCACATAGCCTGTGAGCGATGCCAGCACTTCGCGTCGCCCTGTGTAGACGGGCACGTCGTCGCCCATGAGCGCCACGATGTCGGCAGCGTCGCCTTGCAGGTGACGCTCCTCGCAGAGCAGGGCCACAGGCAGGCAGCCCGCAGCGAGCGCCACCCTGATGACCTTGGGGCTCTCCACGATGAAGATGCCCTTCTGCGGTTCCAGGCGGTTGCGCAGCTGCGACTCGGTGAGCCTGCTGAACAGGCGCACGCCCTCATCGTCGAGCGATGCTATCTCGACCCTCTTCATCTCTCGCGCGCGTCAGGCCTCCTGCTCTTCCTCCTGGCGGAGCAGCTCGAGAAACATCTGCATGGCTTTGTTGGTCGCTATGGCGAGGTTGATGTCGCGGCCATGGTCTTCTTCCACCTTCCACGTGACCATCTTCTCCTCGTTGCCGCAGGCCAGCCAGATGGTGCCCACCGGTATCTCCTTCGTTCCGCCGCCAGGCCCTGCTATGCCTGTGGCCGCTATGGCGTAGTCGGTGCCGAGCGTGCGGCAGGCTCCCTTCACCAT
>CAJOHP010000242.1 GCA_905234355.1 uncultured Prevotella sp.
CACTGGTGATGATAGAGTACTCGTCGCCCAACACCAACAAGCCCCTGCACCTGGGCCACGTGCGCAACAACCTGCTGGGATGGTCGCTCGCACAGATAATGGAGGCCAACGGCAACCGCGTGGTGAAGACCAACATCGTCAACGACCGCGGCATACACATCTGCAAGTCCATGCTCGCATGGCAGAAGTGGGGCGAGGGCGAGACGCCCGCCACGAGCGGAAAGAAGGGCGACCACCTCATAGGCGACTACTACGTGCTCTTCGACAAGAAGTAGCGCGAGCAGGTCAGGGAGCTCACCGCACAGGACATGGACGAGGAGCAGGCCAAGCAGGAGGCACCCCTCATCAAGGAGGCACACGCCATGCTCGTCAGGTGGGAGCAGGGCGACAAGGAAGTGCGCGCACTATGGGAGAAGATGAACTCATGGGTCTATGCCGGCTTCGACGAGACCTACAGACAGCTGGGCGTGTCGTTCGACAAGATATACTACGAGTCGCAGACCTACCTCAAGGGCAAGGCCAAGGTGGAGGAGGGACTCAGCCGGGGACTCTTCTTCCGCAAGGACGACGGTTCCGTCTGGGCCGACCTCACCCAGGAGGGACTCGACCAGAAGCTGCTGCTGCGCAGCGACGGCACCAGCGTCTATATGACACAAGACATCGGAACGGCCGAGATGCGCTACGAGGACTACCCCATAGACAAGATGATATACGTGGTGGGCAACGAGCAGAACTACCACTTCCAGGTGCTCTCGCTGCTGCTCGACCGCCTCGGATTCCAGTGGGGCAAGGAGCTCGTGCACTTCAGCTACGGCATGGTGGAGCTGCCCAACGGCAAGATGAAGAGCCGCGAGGGCACCGTGGTCGACGCCGACGACCTCATGGCGCTGATGACGGAACAGGCCTACCAGACGTCGGCCGAGCTCGGCAAGTTTGCCGACATGACCGAGCAGGAGCGCCGCGAGATAGCACGCATCGTGGGACTGGGTGCACTGAAGTACTTCATCCTGAAGGTCGACGCGCGCAAGAACATGCTCTTCAACCCCGAGGAGTCCATCGACTTCAATGGCAACACCGGACCCTTCATACAATATACCTATGCCCGCATACGCAGCATCCTCCGCAAGGCACAGGAAGGAGAGGCCATGGGGTCTATGAGTCCTATGGGACCCATGAGTCCTATAAGTCAAAAGGAGATAGAGCTCATCCAGAAGATGAGCGACTACGGTGCCGTGGTGGAGCAGGCCGGCAAGGACTACAGCCCCAGCGGCATAGCCAACTACTGCTACGAGCTGACGAAGGTGTTCAACCAGTTCTACCACGACTACAGCATCCTGGGCGAGACCGACGCGCAGAAGCGTGCCGTGCGCCTGACGATAGCCCGCTGCGTGGCACGCATCATCAAGAGCGCCATGGGCCTGCTCGGCATCGAGGTGCCCGAAAGGATGTAATCGGAAGGATGTGATCATGCGAGGCAGACAGATAGTGATGGCCCTGGGGGCCGCGATGGCCCAACACGCGGCCGGCGCCACACCGCCGGAGCGGCCCAACGTAGTCTTTATCCTGGCCGACGACCTGGGCTACGGCGACCTGGCCTGCTATGGCAACGACCATATCCAGACGCCCAACATAGACCGATTGGCACGCACCGGCACACGCTTCACACAGGCCTATGCCGGCAGCGGCATCAGCTCGCCCTCACGCTGCTCGCTGATGACCGGCAAGAACACCGGCCACACCCGCATACGCGACAACCAGTGCTACGCCGGAGGCATGACCGGACTGAAGGTCAGCCCACGGGGCGACACCACCATCGTGCGCCGCGCCTGCCTCCTGCCCGACGACGTCACCCTGGGCACGGTGATGAGCCGCGCAGGCTACCGCACCTGCCTGGTGAACAAATGGCACCTGGACGGCTACGACCCGCAGGCCGCACCCAACCACCGGGGCTTCGACGAGTTCTACGGCTGGACCATCTCTACCGTACACTCCAACGCGCCCTACTACTACCCCTACTACCGGCTGTGGGGCGACAGCCTCGTCACCATACGCGAGAACGAGCACGACGCCCACGTGCGCCACAACACCGAGATTACCACCGACGACGCCATCGCCTTCATCCACCGCAACCGCGAGCGGCCCTTCTTCCTCTTCGTGGGCTACGACGCGCCACACGAACCCTACAACATCGACGACACGTCATGGTACGACGACCGCACAGACTGGCCGGCTGCCACTAGGCGCTATGCCGCCCTCGTCACCCACATGGACCACCACATCGGCCGCCTGCTCGGCGCCCTCGACGCGCTGGGACTGCGGGAGCACACGCTCGTCGTCTTCGCCTCCGACAACGGCGCCGCCACGATGGCACCCCTTGGCGAGCTCGACTGCGGCGCAGGGCTGAAGGGCCACAAGGGGCAACTCTATGAGGGCGGCATCAAGGTGCCGCTCATCGTCAACCAGCCTGGCAGCGTGCCCGTCAGGCAGGTGAGCAACCTGGTCTACTTCCCCGACTTCATGCCCACCCTGGCCCGACTGGCCGGCAGCAGCGATGCCG
>CAJOHP010000243.1 GCA_905234355.1 uncultured Prevotella sp.
GCCATCATCGCCGACTCCACCGAAATGATGAAGTACGAGCCACAGGACAAAGCCACGTGGGATGCAGCCTTCGACAAGTATATGAACATCATCGCCAACAAGTAGAAAAACGAATGAAGCGCTTCCTTTCCTCTGCCCTTCTCACCCTCATGATGTCAACAGCGCTGGCTGCCGACGTCGTGTGGTATGACGGTCGGAATCCCGTCACCTATCAGGTGCAGGGAAAGGTGGCTCCTGTTGTTGAGCAGGCGCTTCAGATGTTTGCCGACGACATGCAGCTGGTGACAACTCACAAAGCCCTTCCAGCCAAGAAAGCCGCCATCCGCATCATACAGGGAAAGGGCGACGACGACGGCTTCTGCATCCGAGTGCAGGATGGACAAGTGCTTGTGGAAGGTCACAACGCCCGAGGAACCGCCTACGGCGTGCTGGAGCTGAGCCGCATGGCTGACGTGTCGCCGTGGGTGTGGTGGGGCGACGTGCGACCACACAGCCGGTTCACCCCGCTTTCGCTTCCCGACACGTTCCGATACGAGCACACGCCATCGGTCGTTTATCGCGGCATCTTCATCAACGACGAAGACTGGAGCCTGCGCCCGTGGTCGGCCGACAACATGGGCCCACAGACCTACCGGCGCCTGTTCCAGCTGATGCTGCGCTTGCGTGCCAACACCCTCTGGCCGGCCATGCATCCCGGCACGCCCGCCTTCTTTTCCGTTCCGGGCAACAAAGAGATGGCCGACTCGTTCGCCATCATCGTCGGCACATCGCATTGCGAACCTTTACTACGCAACAACGTTGCCGAGTGGGACGTGAAGCAGCGCGGACCCTACAACTTCATCACCAACCGCGCTCAGGTGCTGCAGTATTGGAAGGAGCGCCTGCTGCAGGTGAAAGGCTCTGAAGAACTCTTCACCCTCGGCATGCGCGGCATTCACGACGGTTCGATGGAGGGCGTGAAGACGAAAGAGGAGAAGCTCAACGGTCTGCAACAGGTCATCGACAACCAGCGCGAGCTCATCCGCAAGTATTATCATAAAAATGTGGAGCGCGTGCCACAGGTCTTCATCCCCTACAAGGAGGTGCTGGAGATTATGGAGAGCGGGCTCCGTGTACCCGACGACGTGACGCTGATGTGGTGCGACGACAACTACGGCTACCTCACTCGTCTGCCCGACGCCGAGCAGCAAAAGCGCAAAGGCGGGGGTGGCGTGTACTACCATCTGAGCTATTGGGGACGTCCGCACGACTACCTATGGCTTGCCACCACGCAACCAGGACTCGTCTATTCGGAGATGAAGGCCGCCTACGACCACAACTGCCGTCGGCTGTGGATTGCCAACATCCACGACCCGAAGGTTGCCGCCTATCAGCTGGAGCTGTTCCTCGACATGGCGTGGGACATCCACAACATCTCCCTTGAGCAGCACTTTGAACGCTGGTACGTCAGCCTCTTTGGCGGACAAGTGGGCAGGGCCATCACTCCGGCGATGCGCGAGCTCTGCCGCCTCAACGCCATCCGCCGACCTGAGTTCATGGGCTGGACACAGGTGGAGCTCGACAAGCAGAAATACCCGGGCGGATGGTCCGTGCCCAGCCAAACGGAGTTCTCGCTGACCGAAGGCTACCGGCGCATGGAGGATTTCGCACGCATCGAAGCCACCGTCGACACGTGGCGCCCGTTGGTGATGGAAGGACGGCAGGATGCCTACTTCGCCCACGTGCTCTACCCCGTCCATGCCGCTGCCGCCATGACGCGCAAGATGCTCTCCTACGAGCCGGAAAGCAAGAAAGCCTACGAGCAGATTCAGCAGCTCACGGAACACTACAACACGATGGCCGGCGGCAAGTGGCGCAACCTCATGTCGGCAGCCCCGCGCAACCTGCCCGTCTTCGGCGAGGTGTCCACTGCGTTTCCGCAGCATCCTTCCGCAGGGCGCTGCATAGCCCGCAATGCCTGCCAATACGACCGCTGCACATCCACCGACATAAAAGTGATTGACATGCTCGGCCACTCGATGCAGGCGGTGGAACTGCCAAAGGGAAACACGCTGACCTACGAGTTCGATTGTCCGCAAGACGGCGACGCCATCCTCTATACCGCCATGATTCCCACGCAGCCGCTCGACCGTGCCGACCTGCGCTACCGTGTGGCCATCGACGGCGCTGAAGACACTTCGCCCGACACCATCTCGCTCCGCACTCCCTACCGCTCCGAGCGATGGAAACAGAGCGTGTTGCGCGGGCAGTCGCTCAACATGACGCCGCTCCGCCTGACCAAGGGCCGACACCGGCTCTCCATCACGTCGCTCGACCACCACATCGTCGCCGACCAATGGATGATTGACTTCCGCCCCACCCGCGGGTCTTACGCCATCCCCGTGAACAAAGGGCTTAAAGGGCTTAAAGAGGAGTGAAGGGGTTTAAAGGGACGTATGCAGGAGGATTCGAGGGGCTAATGTCCAAACTCCCAGACTCCCAAACTCCCAGACTCCCAAGAAAAAATCGGGAATGATACAGCAGTTGACCCTAACGCCCCTGAAGGGGGCAGC
>CAJOHP010000244.1 GCA_905234355.1 uncultured Prevotella sp.
AAACTACAAAATTGTTGCCGCATGCCCTAAACAATGGGATGTTTTAACATCTTACATTTAGAACATTATCTATAGTCGGGTGCAAAGGTAAGAGTTACAATATGGTGCAGAGTTACGAAAAAGTCTTAAAAGGCAGTTCTGCAGGTGCGACTTCTCAGCGAAATTGTGTATCTTTGTGCCGCTATTTAAGAACTGTACAAAGATGAAGAACTATATACCCTTATTGTTGTTTGTATTACTGCTGCCATGTGCCGGTCAGTCACAGCGCATGCAAAGGCTCTCGCTGCCCAACCGCGAACAGCTGTCGGCTGAGCGGATTCTGCACGTGATGCAGGATTCGGAAGGATTCCTATGGTACGCTACCGAGGGCGGCGGACTCTGTCGCGACGATGGGCGGCAGGTGCTGGTGTTCCGCAGCGACGCTGACCATCCCGACCTGCTGGGCGGTAATGATGTAGACTGCATGGCCGAGGCGGGCCAGCGAATCATCATCGGCTCTTTTCATGGGGCCTATATCCTGGACAAGCGGGACTACAGCATCAGCCGGCTGGCTGAGGTCGACGATAAGCGGGTCGATGACATCGTCGTGGCTTCCGACGGGCACTGGTGGCTGACGGCCAACAAGAAAATCTATGAATACGACGGCGACGGACGGTTGCTGAAGACGCATGCCTGCGGCGACAAATATATAAATAGGTTGCATGAGGACTGCCATCAACAAATGTGGGCCTCGCAGTGGAATGGGGGGCTGCTCAAGTTCGACGGCGGCAAGTTTGTCGATGCACCATGGCCAGTAGATGCAGCGCCGACCGACATCAGCGACGACGCCACGGGCGGAGCCCTGCTCATCGGCACCATTGGCAGGGGCGTGGTACGCTATCAGCCTGCCGACGGCACCATCGAACAAACCGTGCCCAGCGACAGCATCTGCATGAGCCGTGTCAGCACCGACCTGCAGGGCCGCTTGCTGGTGGCCGACGGACTGGGCAACTGCTATGCACTTTGCCACTCCAAGCCGCAAGCCTGGTATAAGGGAGCCGTACTCACGAGGGCTGTTGCCGACTCCGTAAGCGCTGCTTATCATCTTTCAGCACGACCGACGGCATTGGCCGTCAGCCAGTCAGGCGACCTCTGGTTCAGCACCGGCAGAGACATCCGGCACATGAATCAGGGCAGCGAAGAGGTGGCTCTTGCCGACACGAAGGACGTCTCGGCAATGGTCTTCACCGCCGATGGCACCTTGTGGCTCGCCACCATCTTCGGCACCCTGATGACCTACAAGGACGGGCAGCTGGCAACCGACGAGTATGCCTCGAACGAATTTGGCGACGGTGTGACGCAACTCGACGTCGACAGTCTCGGACGCCTTCTGCTGGTTAGCGACCGCTACATCCGTCTCTATGACCCAGTGCGCCGCACGCTGAGGCAGCAGAGCCGCGAGGAGGACGGCGTCTACAGCATCGAGCTCGAGGAGACGCAGCCCGGCCGCCGCTGGAGCCAGCCCGAGGCTGAGGTGGTGGAGCGCATGCCGCTGTGGGTATGGTGCCTGCTGGGTGTGCTCATGCTGGTTCTTACTGCTCTCGTAGCATATATCTGGCAGCTGCACCGCCAGCGCGAGCGCTTCCTTGCATCAATGAAAAGCCTCACACCCGCACCAGTTTCCGGTGAGCGTGGAGCGAATGCTCCCTCAGCGGAACACTCCGGGAGCAACGGCAGCGACTCACCTATGTCTGAGAGCGAGACCCTGTGGCTGCAGCAAGCCATTGCGCAGGTCGAAGTCCATCTCAGCGACGACGGCTACAGCGTTGAGCAACTGGCCAGCGACCTCTGCATGAGCCGCATGACTTTCTACCGAAAGATACAGTCGGCCACTGGCCAGAAACCTACCGAGTTCATCCGCACCATCCGGCTGCGCCGGGCCGCCGAGCTGCTGCGCGAGGGCCGCATGACCGTCACCGAGGTGAGTTATGCCACGGGCTTCTCGTCTGTCAGCTATTTCAGCCGCTGTTTCCGGGCTATGTTCGGCGCAGCGCCCACCAATTTCAGCAAGATGGCGTGAGAATACTCAAAATGTTAAAACGTGGATGCCAACGGGGATATGAGTGTCGGTACAATCATCAACTTGAAGAACGTAAATTTCGGTGGGTTAGACTTGAATAATGTGCGGGCATCTGTCGTGCGCAACCAGAAAGCGCCTCTCCTTCTTGGGCAGAACGTATTAGGCAGGCTTGGTAGAATAGAAATTGACAACAGCAAAAACATTTTGATAGTCACTCATAACAAATTGTATCACGCCAAAAATACGCCAATTTGGGATATAAAAGAAACCCAAACTATTGACTTCCAATAGCTTGGGTTTTCTTTTGGTCGGGATTATCAGAACTTCGGCATTTTATATTCCCTCTTGCTAACTTACGTCACGTTTCGCACCTTCGACAGCGCAAAGGTAGGGGGAATCATCCATACTGCCAAGAAATGAAAGCACTATTTCCCGGCCTCGTGCAACTTTCATTTTTGCGTTTTTCAGTAGCTTTCAGTTCAATTTTAT
>CAJOHP010000245.1 GCA_905234355.1 uncultured Prevotella sp.
GCATACCCGAAGCCAAGGCCGGCAGCAAGCTCATGGTCAGCCTGGCCAGCGACAACATCCCCCACAAGAACTACGCCATCGACGTGACCACCGACGCCGGTGCCAGCTGGCAGACCGTAGGCGTCTTCGAGATGACCGCCACAGGCAAGTGGTTCGACCTGGAGGTGGCACTGCCCGACGCCATCGACGGCAAGGCCGCACAGGTGCGCATCAAGGGCGTCGAGGCCGACGGTGTGTTCATCAGCCCCGAGATGGTCGAAGCCGGCACCGAGGTGACACGCGAGTACCTCTTCGTCTCCGAGCTCTACCTCGTAGGCAACGGCACGCAGGACGGCATCATCGCCGTCGACGGCACACACGCTGCACTGCCCGCACAGGTCTTCAACCTCATGGGCCAGAAGGTGAGCCCCGCCACACGCGGACTGCTCATCAAGGGCGGCAAGAAGCTCATCGTGAAGTAAGCAGCACAGCACGACACTCACAACCATTGCACATATCATCCCCGGCGGTGCCTGCACCGTCGGGGTTTTTAGAACAACGTCATCCCACACAACAAACCACCATCACCATGCAACTGAGAACCTTTCTGACCGCCATCACCCTGACCCTTGCCACGGCTGCGGCCATGGCACAAGAGACGTCACAGCAACAGATAGCCTTCCCCGGCGCCGAGGGCTACGGCAAGTGGGCCACCGGCGGACGTGGCGGCAAGACCTACGTCGTCACCTCGCTCGACGACTGCCCCGAGGGCAGCCTGAAGCAGGGCACCTTCCGATGGGCCGTGAAGCAGCCGGGCAAGAAGATTGTCACCTTCGCCGTCTGCGGCACCATCTACCTCACCTCGCCGCTCAACCTGGACTGCGGCGACCTGACCATCCTCGGACAGACGGCGCCCGGCGACGGCATCTGCCTGGCCGACTACCCCGTGACCATCTCCTGCGAAAACGCCATACTGCGCTACCTGCGATTCCGACTCGGACAGCGACAGGTGGAACACCACGAAGGCGACGGCTTCGGATTCAACGGCGCCGACAACGTCATCATGGACCACTGCTCCGTCAGCTGGAGCATAGACGAGTGCCTGAGCATCTCGGCCGCCACCAACCTCACCATACAGTGGTGCATGGTCGAGCAGGCACTCAACGATGCCGGACACTCCAAGGGCGCACACGGATACGGAGGCAACTGGGGTGGCACCAACGTGTCGTTCCACCACAACCTCATCACGCAGTGCACCAGCCGAGTGCCTCGACTCGGAGGCGACACCAGCCCCTACACCCACGACTTCTGCGACCTGCGCAACAACGTGTTCTACAACTGGGGCGGACTGGGATGCTACGGGGCCGAGGCCATCGACGTCAACTTCGCCGCCAACTACTACAAGCCCGGGCCCTGCACCGACCAGCGCTCTGCTCTCATACGCAAGCGCATCTGCGCCGTTGGCATACGCACCAACAGCTACGTCAAGCAGTATCCCGCCTTTGCCCACGACCTGCACAAGTGGGGACACTTCTATGCTGCCGGCAACGTCAATCCCGACTACGACGACGTGACGCGCGACAACTGGCAGTATGGCATCGTGGCACAGGTCACGGCCGCCGACCAGGACGGCACCTGGACTGCCACCACGCGCGACACCATACACCTGAGCGAGCCGCGCGAGTTTGCCACCGTCACCACACACACTGCCGAGGAAGCCTACGAGCGCGTTCTGCTCTATGCCGGCGCCTCGCTCTACCGCGACTGCATGGACAACCTCATGGTGGCACAGGTGCAGAACAGGCTGGGCGACAAGAACTCTGGCTCCAACGGCGCTCAGTACGGACAGATAGACCGGCAGACCGACAACGGCTTCAGCGCCTCCGAGGTGGAGAACGGAGCATGGCCACTGCTCAAGACACGGCTCACTGGCTACGAGGACAGCGACTACGACGGCATAGACGACCAGTATGAGGACACCTGGGGACTGGACTCCACCGACCCCACCGACGCGGCACGTCTCTTCACCGGAAGCCGAGCCGACTACAAGGGCTACTCCTACGTGGAAATCTACCAGAACTTCATCAACAAGAAGCGCCGCGAATGGAACGCCGCACCGGCTGAGGGCGGCGTGGCCGAGGGCACCGACGACCTCACCATACGCTGCCTGCGACGCCTGCCATGGGAGCACGAGATATCGCAGCTCACCTTCAAGGGCTACGACGCCAAGCTGAAGCGACAGCTCTTTGCCGACGGACTCTCGATGGACGCCACGGCCAGCATCAGCGGCGGCACTGGCGAGGAGCAGACGCTGAAGCTGAAGAGCGGGCGCAAATACACCATACACGTGCCACCCACCATCAAGGCCACGGGACTGCGTCTCTACGGCTATGCCAACTACGGCACCGACTTCTACGTCAGCGAGCTCGACGGGCAGCTCTTCGGCGCCACCGAATATCTCATCGCCGGGGCCGGCAAGGCCAAGGCCGAGCTCTTCATTCCCTTCGGACATGAGGTGTCGGGACGCGACCTCACCATCACCTTCACCGGCGACAGCCAGCCCACACTACCTCGCCGAAGACCCCACGAGCCACGTCGGCTTTCCTACGGCTAACGGCAAGCACCCTACTGTATGCCACGACCTGACGGGACGAGCAGTAGGCCGGCCCACACGGGGACTATACATCATCAGCGGCCGCAAGGTCATCGTGAGGTGATGGTCTGCGAGCCCACCTAAAACTAAAACATAAACAATCTGATATGAAGACAAGAAGCATCCTGCTCTCATGGGCCCTGGCGGCCACACTTTCGGCCAGCGCCCAACAGCTGCCCTACCAAAACCCTGCGTTGCCTGTGGAGCAGCGCGTAGACGACTTGCTCGGCCGCCTCACCCTCGAAGAGAAGGCCGCGCTGATGATGAACAGCTCGCCCGCCATACCCAGACTGGGCATACCGCAGTTCGACTGGTGGAGCGAAGCCCTGCACGGCGTGGGGCGCAACGGGCTGAGCACCACCTTCCCCTCCTGCATCGGCATGGCCTGCTCCTTCGACGACGACCTGCTCGAGCGCATCTATCAGGCCGTGAGCGACGAGGCACGCGCCAAGAACACTCAGCTCAGGCGCACCAAGGGCACCGTGGGCAAGTATCAGTGCCTGTCGTTCTGGACACCCACCATCAACATCTTCCGTGACCCGCGGTGGGGACGCGGACAGGAGAGCTACGGCGAAGACCCCTACCAGAACGGACGCATGGGCATGCGCGTGGTGAGCGGACTGCAGGGCCCGGCCCACAGCAAGTACCGCAAGCTGCTGGCCTGTGCCAAGCACTTTGCCGTGCACAGCGGTCCGGAGAAGACCCGGCATCACTTCAACATAGAAGACCTGCCGCCACGCGACCTCTGGGAGACCTATCTGCCCGCCTTCCGCGACCTGGTCGTGAAGGGCGGCGTGCAGGAGGTGATGTGTGCCTACCAGCGCTTTGAGGGCGACCCCTGCTGCGGCAGCAACCGCCTGCTCCAGCAGATACTACGCAACGACTGGGGATTCCAGGGACTCGTAGTGAGCGACTGCGGTGCCATAGGCGACTTCTACAGGAAAGGGCGACACGAGGTGTCGAAGGACAGCAAGGCGGCGGCAGCAAAGGGCGTCAGCAGCGGAACCGACGTGGAGTGCGGCTCCGTCTACCACAACCTGCCGGCCGCCGTCACACGCGGCGACATCAGCGAGGAGCAGATCAACACCAGCGTGCGACGACTGCTGCGCGGACGATTTGAGCTGGGCAACTTCGACCCCGACAGTCTCGTGGAGTGGACACGCATACCGCCCAGCGTCGTGGGATGCAGGGAGCACCGCGACCTGGCACTGCAGATGGCCAGAGAGCAGATGGTGCTGCTCAAGAACAACGGCGTGCTGCCACTCGACAAGAGCCTCGCAGCCAAGGGGAAAATCATGGTCATGGGACCCAACGCCGCCGACTCCCTCGTGATGTGGGGCATCTACTACGGACAGCCGGCTCACACCGTCACCGCTCTCGAGGGCATAGAGCGCAAGGTGGGCAGCGTGCCCTACGCTCAGGCATGCGACATCACGGCCATGACCGAGAGCCAGAGCATCTTCACCCTCATGCACGACGCACAGGGTCGTCCTGGCATGGCTGCCGACTACTGGAACAACACTGCCATGCAGGGCACACCGGCCTCACAGCAGCGATACACCAGTCCGCTGCACTTCGACAACGGCGGCAACACCGTCTTTGCACAGGGAGTGGAGCTGACCCACTTCACCGCCTCCTTCAAAGGCACGTTCACCGCACAGCAGACCGAAGAGCTCACCATGCGCTTCAGCAACGACGACGGCCTGCGCATCATCGTCAACGGCGACACCGTGCACAACCGCTGGCGCACCGACCCGCTCAGCTACCGCTCGCGCAAGCTCAGCGTGCAGCAGGGGCGCGACTACACCATACAGGTGGACTACATGCAGCTCGAGGGCGGTGCCACACTCCACTTCGACATACAGCGCAGCCACCAGACCACGCTGGACGAGCTGGTCACCAGAGCCAGGGATGCCGAGGTGGTCGTCTTCGTGGGAGGCATCTCGCCCCTGCTGGAGCGTGAGGAGGCCAATGTCGTGGTGAATGCCTCAAACCCAGCACATCCATCGAGCTGCCCGCCGTACAGCGCCAGCTGCTGCGCGCTCTGCACGACGCAGGAAAGAAGGTGGTGCTCGTCTGCTGCAGCGGCAGTGCCGTCGCACTGACACCCGAGCAGCTGTCATGCGACGCCATACTACAGGCATGGTATGCCGGCGAGCAGGGAGGCAACGCCATGGCCGACGTGCTCTTCGGCGACTACAATCCCGGAGGAAAGCTCGCCGTGACGTTCTACAAGGACGACACGCAGCTGCCTGACTTCGACGACTATCGCATGCAGGGACGCACCTACCGCTACTTCCGCGGTGAGCCGCTCTACCCCTTCGGCTACGGACTGAGCTACACCACCTTCCACGTGGGCAAGGCCAAGTACATCGAGCCCAGGGGCGACAAGCCTGCGGCCGTAAGCCTCACCGTGACCAACACGGGACGGCGCGAGGGCACTGAGGTCGTGCAGCTCTACCTGCGCCGACCGGCCGACACCGAAGGACCGCTGAAGACGCTCCGCGGATACCAGCGCGTCACACTGCAGCCTGGACAGACGAAGACGGTGGTGATAGACATGCCGCGAGAGAACTTCGAGGTGTGGGACGCCCTCACCAACAGCATGCGCGTACTGCCCGGACAATACGAGCTGATGGTGGGCACATCCAGCGCCGACAAAGACCTGCAGAAAATCACCGTCACACTGTAGCGAATCTTGCTCGTCATATTCCCCGAAACGCCTTTTCACCTCCGTCAATTCGATTCTACACCCTAGACAACTCGCGCCTACCCCCTAAACGCGCCCATTCTACCCCCTAAACGCACCCATTCTAGAGCCTAAAAGCCTCCATTCTAGGGCTTAAAAGCGAGTCGTTTAGGGGGTAGAATCGGAAGTGGGGCGTTTTCGATGAAATGTGGGTACTATTTGGTGCTTACATTTCTACTATCTAAAACGCCCTGTTCTACTATCTAAAACTTTACATTCTACTATATAGAACTCCACATTCTACTATCTGGAACCGCACATTCTATATAGTAGAATCCAACCCGAACAAATGCTTTCCTACAACAAAGCGAACAGGAAAGGAAAACAAAGCGAGCTGTGCAGTACAAAATTTTACTAATCATCCAAATCTTCCCGACGTTTCTTCGCCTGTTCGGAAAATAATGCGTATATTTGCAGCAAAATTGCTTTAGACCAATGAACGAAACGACAAAGGAACTGCACCTTGTGAAATACCCCATCGGTATCCAGAACTTCGAGAAACTGCGCCGCGGAGGCTATGCCTACGTAGACAAGACCGCACTGGTGTGGCAACTGGCCAGCCAGGCGCAATACTATTTCCTGGGTCGGCCACGCCGCTTTGGCAAGTCGCTGCTACTCTCTACCATCGAGGCCTACTTCGAGGGAAAGCGTGAGCTGTTCGAGGGGCTGGAGATTATGCAGATGGAGCACGAGTGGAAGAAGTATCCCGTGCTGCACCTGGACCTGAACGCCGAACGCTACACGACTGTGTCCGACCTGCTCAGCATGCTCAATGTGCAGCTGTCTGAGTGGGAGAAGGTATATGGGCATGAGGACTACGAGACATCGCCTTCGGCACGTTTCAGGGGCATCATACGCCGTGCCTACGAAAAGACCCAGATGCCCGTGGTGATTCTCGTCGACGAGTACGACAAGCCCATGGCGCTCAACCTCGACAACGAGGAGCTGCAGGACGAGTTCCAAGGCATACTCAAGGCTTTCTACGGCGTGATGAAGAGCGCCGACCGATACATCAAGATGGGATTCCTAACGGGCGTCACTAAGTTCTCGAAGGTCAGTGTCTTCAGCGACCTGAATAACATCAACGACATCTCGATGGACTATCAGTATGCCACTGCCTGCGGACTGACCGAGCAGGAGATACGCCAGAACTTCGACGACGGCGTGGCGTTGCTGGCCCAGGGCGAGCACCTCTCGCAGGACGAGTGCTATGCCGAGCTGCGCCGCCGCTACGACGGCTACCACTTCTGCCCCGACAGCCCGGGCATGT
>CAJOHP010000246.1 GCA_905234355.1 uncultured Prevotella sp.
CACAAGCACGGCAATGAGTCCCTCAAGCACCTTCTTGTTCGCACTGTCGCGAAGGATGCGCTTGATGGCCCAGTCGAAGCGTATGTATTGGCTGTTTGCTGAAAGCTGTTTTGCCATAATCGTCGCATATTTTCAGGCAAAGATACGAACAAAAATCTGAACCGCCAAACGTTTCAGCGAAAAAAAACTTGAATGCTGCTTGTGGCGTCCTATGGGGACGACAGACGCAACAACCAGTTTCGGAAGTTGCGTAGTGTTTTTTTTGGTCAATTCTTTTTAAAACTCGTAAAAAAGAGGTCTTGTTTGACAGTTCTCTCGCGTATATTTCATATTTTTGCGGTATTCTACCAAAAACGATACTTACATAAGACAATGAAGAAACTACTGACACTGTGCTGCTTCACGATGATGCAGACAAGCCTTTTGGCTCAGGACGGCCCTACGATGGGGTGGAGTTCTTGGAACACTTACGGAGTGAACATCAGCGATGCGCTCATACGCCGGCAGGCCGATGCGATGGTGGCCAAGGGCCTGAAGAGTGTGGGCTACGACCACATCAACATAGACGACGGCTTCTTCGGCGGCCGTAATGCTGCCACCGGCGAGCTGATTATCCACCCCACGCGCTTTCCCAACGGGCTGAAGCCTGTGGCCGACTATATCCATGCCAAGGGACTGAAGGCCGGCATCTACAGCGATGCCGGGGCCAACACCTGCGGCAATATGTATAACGGCGACAAGCTGAGCGTGAACGTGGGGTTCTACCACTACGACCAGCGCGACGCCGACTTCTACTTCAAGGAGTGCGGCTTCGATTTCATCAAGGTAGACTTCTGCGGTGGTGACGCACCGCAAAACACCCAGCACCTGGCGCTCGACCCGCAGCAGCGATACACAGCCATCAGCCAGGCCATCAAGAATACGGGGCGCGACGACGTGCGGCTGAACGTGTGCCGGTGGGACTACCCCGGGACGTGGGTGCACGACGTGGCCTTCTCCTGGCGCACCACCCGCGACATTTGGGACGGATGGTCATCGGTGAAGAGCATCCTGGCCGAAAACCTCTATATGAGCGCCTACTGCTACGACGGCCGTTTCAACGACATGGACATGCTGGAGGTGGGCCGCTCCATGACGACAGAAGAGGACAAGACCCATTTCGGCATGTGGTGCATGATGAACTCGCCCCTGCTCATCGGGTGCGACCTGTCTACTATCAAGAGCACCACGCTTGCGCTGCTGAAGAACGAGGAACTCATAGCCGTCAATCAGGACCCGCTGTTCCAGCAGGCTTACCTCGTGGGGCTGTCGGGCGGATGCCACATCCTGGTGAAGGATGTGGAGACGCTGAACGGGCTGAAACGTGCCTTTGCCGTCTACAACCCCGGCGATGCGGCAAAAACGGTGCAGGTGCGCTTTGCCGACCTGTGTCTGGCCGGCAAGGTAAGGCTGCGCGACCTCTTTCTGAAGCGAGACATAGGCGAGTATAGCGAGCAGTATGAGGTGAGTGTCCCTGCCCACGGCACGCGCATCTACATGGCCGATGCCGACACGCGCCTGGAGCGCACGCGCTACGAGGCCGAGACGGCCTATATCAGCGACTATCAGGAGCTGAAGAACAACCAGACGGAGAAGACGGGCATCTACGAGTATGCCGACTATTGCAGCTGTGGCCTGAAGGCCGGCTGGCTGGGGCAGAGCGAGCAGAACGACTTGGTCTTCAGGGATGTCTATAGCCACGCGGGGGGCGACTATGTGCTCACCATCGCTTTCCTCTCGGGCGAGACGCGCAATATCCGCATCGACGTCAACGGCGAGCGTGTGCAGACCATCAGTGCCAATTCCGGCGGCTGGCAGACCGTGAAGACGCGCGAGGTGAAAGTGACACTGCAGAAGGGACGCAACACCATCCGCCTCTCCAACGCCTCTGGCTGGATGCCCGACATCGACTATATAGACCTGTTGCCCACCGCTTCCGACGGCATCAGCGCTCCGCAGGCAGCCGGCCGCGGCCATCAGCCGCATGCCTGCTCGCTCGCCGGCAGGCCCGCCGTCGGCAGCGACCGCGTCCTGGTGAAGGATGGGCGGAAGGTGATGACGGGGAAAAAGTGATTACTTTGATGCGATGTCGCGTGCGCGCTGCAGGGCCAGGTCGATGTGGTTGCAGATGTTCTTTTCGCCGAGCAGCTGGGTGAAGCCGTTGCGCTTGAGCACCGCCTCGACCTTGGGCACCACGCCAGAGAGCACGATGGTGATGCCCTCCTTCTGGCTGGTGGTGCAGAGGTTCTGCAGGTTGTGCAGGCCGGTGGAGTCGATGAAGGGCACCTTGCGCATGCGGATGATGCGCACCTTGGGGCGGCGTCCGTAGCGCGACATGATGTCTTCGAAGCGGTTGCCGGCGCCGAAGAAGTAGGGGCCGTTGATCTCGTAGACCTCCACGCCGTCGGGTATGGTGAGGTGCTCCAGGTTGCCGGCCTGCATGTCGGCGTCTTCGTTGAGGTCGATTTCATCGTAGACCACGTGCACGTCGGTGGTCTCGCTCAT
>CAJOHP010000247.1 GCA_905234355.1 uncultured Prevotella sp.
CCCTTCCGCTATGTAAGCAATGCCACCATTCGCAATCTGCACACGGCGGGCACCATCAGCACGAGCAAGAAGTTTGCGGCCGGCCTCATCTCTAGGGTTGCTGACGGAAGCTCGGTGGTGAGCATCGAGAACTGCCGCTCGTCGGTGACGCTCAACAGCAGCCTCAGTGGCGATGCCACCAACGGCGGCTTCATAGCCCACGCAAGGCCGGTCTGCAGCGTCACGTTCACCAACTGTAAGTTCGACGGCAGCTTCGAAGGGGCCAACTGTGCCTACAACGGCGGATTCATTGGCTGGACCGACAGCGGCAGCAAGGTGACCATAGACAACTGCCTCTTCAACCCCGGCCACTACAACTGCAAAGTCGACGGCAGCGCAACATGGTCGCGCAACGAAGTAAACATCACCCTGACGCTCAAGAACAGCTATGCCACCCTGGAGATTACCGACCAGATTGAGACCATCGTCAAAGACGGAAAGACCTACATGGTGCTGCGCAGCGAAAGCGACTGGACGGCATTCGAGGAAGCGGTGAAAAACGACAGCCACACCAACGCCATCCTGGCGGCCGACTTCACCGTACACCATTGGGTGTGGGACATGTTCCGCGGCACCTTGGACGGCAACGGCCATACGCTGACGGCCGACATTGACTTCGGCACGACCCCCATGACTGCCCTGTTCAGAGAAGCCCAAGACTATGCTATCAGAAACCTGCACCTGGCGGGCAACATCAAAGGCGGCGACCATGTGGCAGGATTCGTGGGCACCAGCTACAGAAGCGGCGAAAAGGCCTGCTTGATTGATCACTGCCGTGTGTCGGCAACTATAGAATGTAACATACAAGGCGACAAATGGAGCTTGGCCGGCGGCTACGTTGGGCGCGGCAACGGCACCGACATCATGAACAGCCTGTTCGATGGTGTCATCAAAGTGTACGAGCAGGTGTCTGGCGGTTGGCAAAACTGGGCAGGAGCGTTCCATTGCTTCATCGATGGCGGCCTCAACTGCGCATTGCAGCGCTGTCTGGAAAGAGGTGGCTACGAAAATGTGCAGGTCAAAGGCATGAGCATCAAGTCTGAACCGCAGGAATGCTGGGGTAATGGCCAGAACGAATGGAGCCACGACAACTATAGCTATAACAACCTGACAGGAGGCACCAGTGTCGGATCGATGTCGGCACAGGATCTGGTAAGTAAGCTAAGTTCTAACGACTGGAAAGTGGGCGCAGAAGGCTATCCTGTTCCCAAGATGGCGGTCACCGAGATCATCGGCATCGTGACGCATCAGCTCGCCGACATCGAGCCCTATCTCACCGAGGGGTGGACGAAGCAGGGCGGCGTGCTCGTGCCCGCCACCACGACGGTGACCTACACCGAGTATGCCACGGTCGACAACAATCCTAAGTTGCCAGACTTCTACCACGAGAGCAACGGCAAGATAGACCCCGAGCTGCTCACCACCACGCGACAGAGCAGTGTGCTGCTGGCCTGGAACACCGACGGCAACCCCGTGGACTTCTTCACCGTGATGCGCCGCGTGAAGACCGGCAGCGGCAGCGGCGAGTGGCTCCAGGTGGCCACCAACCTGACAGGACTGAGCTATGAGGACACCAGCGTGTCGCCCCTGGCCACATACGAATATAAGGTGGTGGCCGTCAATCAGTGCGAGGGCCGCGACTCTACCGAGACCGTGCCCGCTGTGGGCGAGTGCAAGCACACCGGACGCGTGCAGGGCTACGTGCGATTCAACGACGGAACGGGTGCTCCCGGAGTGCCCGTGGCCATCAGCTTCGGCGGAACCACCGTCACCACCGTCACTACCGACGAGAGCGGATTCTTCCAGGCCGACGAGCTGTCGTACCGCGACACCACCTCCGTCACCTACAAGGTGGCACCCGTCACCACGGTCAACAAGATCAAGCTCGAGGTGGACGACTACTACGTGACCTTCAATGCCACGAGCAACGACCAGACAGTGCACGAGTTCATCATCAAGAACGGACGCCGATTCTCAGGCTACGTGATGTACGACGGTACGAGCATCCCCGTGAAGGGCGTCAACTTCCTGGTCAACGGACAGCGCATACACAACGCCAAGGGTGCCTGCGTGGAGTCCGACTACGACGGCTCCTTCTCCTTCCGCGTGATGGAGGGCGACAACAGCATACAGGCCGTCCTGGACAAGCACGTCTTCACCAACGACGGATGGTATAAGAACGCCAGCAAGCAGAACATCACGAGCGACGTGGCCGGCATCTACTTCTACGACGCCACGAAGGTGAAGCTCACCGGACGCATCGTGGGCGGCAACGACCAGGGCCTGAAGCCGCTGGACAACAACCTCTCGACCAACAACCTGGGCGACTCGCTCACGATGGTGCTCACCCTCGAGGGCGACAACACCTCGTGGCTCGTCTACGACAACCTGAACCCCAACAAGAGCCAGCGTGAAGAGGTGGTGCGCCACAAGCGT
>CAJOHP010000248.1 GCA_905234355.1 uncultured Prevotella sp.
ATCCTCGGTCAAGCAGGAGGTGAAGGGGTGGAAAACATGCTATTTGGCTGCCGCGCGCAAGATTTTTGCAAAAATATTTGTGGGAATGCAGGAAAATGCGTACCTTTGCAGCGTTCAGTGGAATGAGGGGCTTCGGAAAGCCCCTCATTTCTGTTATAAACCGATGCTTGAATGATCACAAAAGAAGCAGTACAGACAGTAGTGGAAGAGTGGCTCTCGCAGGGCGACTACTTCCTGGTAGACATCCAGATGGCCGATGCCGACCGCATAGTGATAGAGATAGACCACGCCGACGGCGTGTGGATAGAAGACTGCGCCGAGCTGAGCCGTTTCCTTCAGGAGCGTCTCGGCGACGAGCTTGGCGACTACGAGCTCGAGGTGGGCTCGGCCGGTCTGGGCCAGCCGTTCAAGGTGGCGCAGCAGTATGTGAACCACGTGGGCGACGAGGTCGAGGTGGTCGACGCCTCTGGCAAGAAGACCGTGGGCGTGCTCAAGCAGGTCGACGGCGACCGCTTCGTGGTGACCGCCAAGGAGAAACAGGTGCCCGAGGGCAAGAAGCGCCCCGTGCTGACCGACGTGGACCACGAGTTCGGCATGGCCGAGGTGAAGAGCACGAAATACCTGCTGAACTTCAAGTGAGTGGAAACTAAAAAACACAAGATACATGGCAACAAGAAAAGACGCGAAAGGCCCCAGCATGTTTGAGACCTTTCAGGATTTTAAGGAGACGAAGAACATCGACCGCACCACGCTTGTGAGCGTGCTCGAGGAGAGCTTCCGCAACGTGCTCGCAAAGATGTTCGGTTCCGATGAGAACTTCGATGTGATAGTCAACCCCGACAAGGGCGACTTCGAGATTCACCGCAACCGCATCGTCGTGGAGAACGGCGCTGTGCAGGACGAGAACAAGGAGATCTCGCTGTCCGACGCACAGAAGATAGAGCCCGACTACGAGGTGGGTGAGGAGGTGAGCGAGCCAGTCGACTTTGCCAAGTTCGGCCGTCGCGCCATCCTCAACCTGCGCCAGACACTGTCGTCGAAGATTCTGGAGCTCGACCACGACGCACTCTACCAGAAGTACAAGGACCGCGTGGGGCAGGTGGTCTCCGGCGAGGTCTACCAGATGTGGAAGCGCGAGGTGCTGCTCATGGACGACGAGGGCAACGAGCTGCACCTGCCCAAGAACGAGCAGATCCCCTCCGACAACTACCGCAAGGGCGAGACCATCCGTGCCATCGTGAAGGAGGTGCAAAACGAGAACAACAACCCGCGCATCATCCTCTCGCGCACGAGCCCCGACTTCCTGCGTCGCCTGCTCGAGGCCGAGGTGCCCGAGATAGGCGACGGGCTGATAGCCATCCGCAAGGTGGCCCGCATGCCGGGCGAGCGTGCCAAGGTGGCCGTGGAGAGCTTCGACGACCGCATAGACCCCGTGGGAGCATGCGTGGGCGTGAAGGGCAGCCGCGTGCACGGCATCGTGCGCGAGCTGCAGAACGAGAATATCGACGTCATCAACTACACCCAGAACGTGCAGCTCTTCATCCAGCGCGCCCTCTCGCCCGCCAAGGTCACGAGCATCAACCTCGATGAGGAAAACCACAAGGCCGAGGTCTACCTGCAGCCCGAGGAGGTGAGCCTGGCCATCGGCAAGGGCGGCATGAACATCAAGCTGGCCTCCATGCTCACCGACTACACCATCGACGTGTTCCGCGTGGTCAATGAGGGCGAGGCCGACGACGAAGACATCTACCTCGACGAGTTCTCCGACGAGGTCGACCAGTGGGTCATCGATGCCATCAAGGCCATCGGCCTCGACACGGCCAAGGCCGTCATCAATGCTCCGCGCGACATGCTCATCGAGAAGGCCGACCTCGAGGAAGAGACCGTCGACCACCTGCTCGACGTGCTCAAGGCCGAGTTTGAGTAGTTCATAGTCGAGAGTTCATGGTTCATAGTGGGGCAGCGCCCGCATGGATTGTGGACCGCAAAGCGAAACTATGAATTATGAGCTATGGACTATATGCTATGAACTATGAACTATGAACTAAAAGAATTATGGGAATAAGACTAAACAAAGTACTCACAGAATTGAACATAGGGCTCCAGACGGCAGTGGAGTTTCTGAAGAAGAAGAGCAGCCTGGGCGACATCCGCGACGACGCCACGTCGAACACCAAGATTTCCGACGAGCAGTACGGCGCCTTGGTCAATGAGTTCAAGGGCGACAAGGCGGTGAAGACGCAGGCCTCGACCCTCTTCCCTAAGAAGAAGGAGAAGAAGGTGGAGAAAGTAGCGAAGACGCAGACGGAGGAGGAGATGGCCCATCGCCAGCAGTTCACTCCTCTGGGCAAGATCGACCTCGACAGCATAGGCAAGCCCAAGGCCGCCGCCGTGCAGGAGCCTGTGACAGTGACGCCCGAGCCGGCTCGTCCGGCCGCATCGTCGGCCCAGCCGGCATCGGTGTCGCCGTC
>CAJOHP010000249.1 GCA_905234355.1 uncultured Prevotella sp.
GCGAGGGCGGCAAGGGCGAAAACATGACTCCTACGGCTTTCGATGTTGTGATTGTTCAGATGCAGGGCAATTACCAACTGAAACCACAGCGACGTGTGGAACTGCAGCAAATGCTGGTGGCTTTCCATGCCCAGGACAAGGACGACGGCCTGCGCATCTGGCACGACCTGCGCCTGCTCGATATCATGTCAGAGGTGCCCAACCAGCATATAGATCTGCCGACTATCCAGTCATACATCGATAAGTATCGCGGCACCGCCAGCCGACGGATTACTGGATTTTACTACAAAGCCGCTGAACTTTGCAACCGTCAGGGAGACTTTGTGCAGGCTGTGCGCTACTGCGACACCGCTATTAGCCTCTTCCCCAAGAGCGAAGGGGGCGTGGAGTGCGCCGGATTGCGGGCTGACATATTGGCCAAGCGCGTCTGGCTCGAAGGGCAAGGCCTGACGGTGATGCCCGGCGTGGCGTCGCCCCAGCGGGTGCGCTACCGCAACCTCACGCAGCTGTGGTTCCGTGTGGTGCCCTACATCGAGAACTACCGCTGGGATTCGAGGAGCAAGGCGCAGATGCTGCGGGCCAGGACCATCGAGGAGTGGAGCCTGACGCTGGTCTGCAACGACAGTCACCGCTACGAGGAGGCCTACTTCGCCATGCCGGCTCTCAAGGCCGGGCGCTACCTGCTGATGGTGTCGCCGTCGGAGGATTTCCGCAAGGAGGGCTTCATGGCCTACGAGGTGCACTGCACCGATATGGTGCATGTGGGACTCGGCAACGACAACGACCTGCTCATCGACCGCCGCAGCGGCAAACCCATCGTGGGGCAGGAGGTGCGCCTGGAGCGTCAACCAGGCAATTCCAATCTCAAGAAGGTGCTGAGCACCACGCACACCGATGCCGACGGACGCTTCCGTATCGACTACAGCGGTGTGCAGCGATGGAGCGACTACCTCGTCATCGAGCGCGATGGCTACCGCCTGCTGAAGAACTACTATAGCAATATGGCAAGCGACTATACCGACAGTACCCTGCAGTGCGAGCTGCGGGTCGACCGGCCCATCTACCGGCCGGGCGACACCGTGCACGCTGCCGCGCTGGCCTACCATAGCGACGGACGCGACGGCATGGTGGCTACGGGCTGCCGCCTGCGCTTGGTGCTCAACGACCCCAACGGTCAGCAGGTGGCTGAGGACAGCGTGCTGACCGACGACTACGGTGTGGCGGCAACCACCTTCGTCCTGCCTACCGACCGTATCGCCGGGCAGTACGCATTGTGGATCTACAACGGTCAGCGGCGTGTGTGTGCCGAGTGGTTGCGCGTCGAGGAGTACAAGCAGCCGCGCTTCATGGTCAGCGTCAGCCCTGCCGAGGGGCAGGGAGCACCGGCCTTCGGCAAGGAGTGCACGGTGCAGGGGATGGCCACGGCCTACAGCGGCGTGCCCGTGGGGGGCGCCCGTGTGCAGTATAAGGTCAGCCGCTCGCGCCTGCATTATTGGGGATGGCGGAATTGGAATTATGAATACGACCCACAGGTGACCGAGGGCGAGGTGACCGCTGCCGCCGATGGCTCGTTCAGCATCAGCTTCGTGCCCGAGGTGGACAGCACCGTTGAGCTCGACAGCAGCACCGCCTTCCGCTACACCGTGCATGTCGATGTCACCGACCTCAACGGCGAGAGCCACGAAGCCAGCACCAGTATGCGTGTGGGCTTCCGCAACACCTTCATCGGGTTGGAGCAGGACGCCCTCGAATACCGCGAGTTGCCGAGGCTCGACCTGCACCTGCGGGACATCAACGACCGTCCGCTGCAGGGCAGCATGCACGTCAAGGTGGAGCGTCTGCAACGACCCATGCAGCCGCTGCTGGTGCATGACGCTATGGTGGCATACAAGGTGCACCACACGATGAGCGAGGTGGAGTGGCGCCGCCTGTTCCCGCTCTATGCCTACGATAATTCTGATGTACTGTCTTCGAACTGGCCGGTGGCGCAGACCGTCGTGGAGGGCGAGTGGAAGGTGGACGGTGACGAGCGTATCGATCTGCCGCAGCTCATCTCTGGTTACTACCGCATCACGGCCACCACCCAGGGCGCCGAGCCCCTGGAGCATACACTCTGCCTGACGCGCAAGGACGCTCGTCGCGTGCAGAGCGGCAGGCTTCTCTGGCATGACCTCGACAAGCGCCGTGCTGAGGTGGGGGAGAGGGTGACACTGCAGTTCGGCTCCGCCTTCACGGGCACACAGATATATTATATGCTACGCGTGGGCGAGGACGACCGCGTGTTCCGTCGCGTGGATTGCCGCGACGACGCCATCCATACCGAATACATCGACGTGGACAGCTCGATGCTCGGTGGCTTCAAGGTGGAGCTCTTCACCGTCCGCGAAGGCACCGTGGAGCAATGGAACGAGACCGTCGAGGTGCCCTTCAGCCACAAGGAGCTGAAGGTGGCAATCA
>CAJOHP010000250.1:0-2441 GCA_905234355.1 uncultured Prevotella sp.
CTACGCGCCACTGCATGGCCCGCGGGCTGCGGCGCCTCGCCTACCTCGGTGCTACGGGCCGCCGCGAGGACCATACCCTTGGCAACATTGCCCTGCTCATGCGCTACTACCGCGACTTCGGCCTCAACGTACTGATGGCTACCGACGACGGCTGGTTCGTCCCTGCCTCCGGCTCGGCAACGTTCGACTCCAAGCCCGGCCAGCAGGTCAGTCTCTTCAACTTCGGCTGCACCAGCCTCGTCTCCGAGGGGCTGAAGTGGCAGGCATACCCTTACCAGCAACTCTGGCAGGGGACGCTCAACGAGGCTCTTGGCACCACCTTCCGTATTGAAGCCGATGCAGAATACATGGTTTTTCGCACGTATTTTTAACTTTTTCACGCTTCACTTTCCTCTTTTACCATCTTTATTCGTAACTTTGCAGCCTAAACGTGTAAAGTATGCGCAAAGTAATAGGAATTGGCGAGACCGTTCTCGATATCATCTTCAAGGATGAACAGCCCATTCAGGCTGTGCCGGGCGGCTCTGCTTTCAACTCAGTTATATCGCTGGGCCGTGCCGGTATACCCACAATGTTTATCAGCGAGGCTGGCAACGACCGTGTGGGCCGACAGGTCATCCGCTACTTAGAGGAGAATGGCGTCGACGCTTCTAACGTCTGCGTCTTCCCCGACTCGAAGTCGCCCATCTCGCTCGCTTTCCTCGACGAGCAGAACAATGCCGACTACATCTTCTACAAGGACCACCCCCACGACCAGCTCGACTTCGTCAACCCTGAGGTCAATGAGAACGATGTGGTGCTCTTTGGTTCTTTCTTCGCCATCAATCCTGTGGTACGTCCACAGGTACATGGCTTCCTTGAATATGCCAAGCAACGTGGAGCCATCCTTTACTACGATGTCAACTACCGCGCTTCCCACCGCAACGACCTGATGAAGGTGATGCCCAACCTCTTGGAGAACTTCGAGTTGGCCGACATTGTGCGCGGCTCCGACGAGGACTTCGAGGTGATGTACAACAAGAAGGATGCCGATAGCGTCTACCGCTCCGAAATCTCGTTTTACACCAAGAAGTTCATCTATACCCGAGGTTCCCAACCCATCGAGGTAAGAGCTGACCAGGGCTTCAGCAAACAATACCCCGTACCGCCTACTGAGACCGTCAGCACCATCGGTGCCGGCGACAACTTCAATGCTGGTATCGTATACGGCATCATGAAGTACGGCATCACACGCAACGATATCGATACCGGACTTTCTGAAGAGCAGTGGGATCAGCTCATTGCCTGCGCTCAGGCCTTCTCGGCCAACAGCTGCCGCAGCCTCAACAATAGTATTGACGAGACCTTCGCCCAGAAAATGCGAATCCTATAAAAAAACAATACAATGAAAGAAATTACTAACAAAATCTATTACGTTGGCGTCAACGACCGCAACAAGAACCTGTTCGAGGGCCTTTGGCCCCTCCCCAATGGCGTAAGCTATAACGCTTACCTTATCGACGACGAAAAAGTATGCCTCATCGACACTGTCGAGGTCGACTTCTTCATGCCTTTCCTCGAAAACATCCGCGAGGTCATCGGCGACCGTCCTATCGACTATGTCGTTGTCAACCACATGGAACCCGACCACAGCGGCTCATTGGCTCTGCTGCGCCAGTTCTATCCCAATATCGAGATTATCGGCAACAAGAAGACCTTCGACATGATGGCCGGCTTCTACCGTCTGACCACCGGCCTCCACGAGGTGAAGAACGGCGACACCCTCTCGCTCGGTGCCCACCAGCTCCAGTTCGTCCTCACCCCCATGGTCCACTGGCCCGAGACCATGATGACGCTCGCCACCGTGCCCGATGCTTCTCCATCGGGCGCCACCGTCCTCTTCTCCGGCGACGCCTTCGGCTGCTTCGGCGCCCTCAACGGTGCCTACGTCGATGAGCAGATGAACTGCGACACCTTCTGGCTCGAGATGACGCGCTACTACTCCAACATCGTCGGCAAGTACGGCACGCCCGTGCAGATGGCTCTCAAGAAGCTGGCCGGCGTCAAGGTCGATTACATCTGCGCCACCCACGGTCCCGTCTGGCACGAATATGTTGAGAAGGTCATCGGCATCTACGACCGCCTCTCGCGCTATGAGGCCGAGCCGGGCCTCGTCATCTGCTACGGCACGATGTACGGCAACACCGAGCGCGCCGCCGAGGTCATTGCCCGTGCCGCCGCCCAGGCCGGCCTGAAGAACATCGTCATGTATAACGTCTCGAAGACCCACCACTCGTATATCATCCGCGACCTGTTCCGCTATCGCGGACTCATCGTCGGCGCACCCACCTACAACACCGGCCTCTACCACGAGATGAACGTCCTGCTCGACGAGCTGTCGCAGAAGGACATCAAGGGCCGCCTCTTCGGCTGGTTCGGCTCCTACAGCTGGGCCTCGAAGG
>CAJOHP010000250.1:2481-4167 GCA_905234355.1 uncultured Prevotella sp.
CCCGTCGGCGAGCCTGTCGAAATCAAGCAGGCCCTCAATGCCGATACGCTGGCCAAGTGCGAGGCCCTGGGCCGCGCCATGGCCGAGCGGCTGCTGGCTGAGTAACGCTCTCTTATGTTACTGAAAAGTCAAGCAGCCCGCCTGCTGGCAATCGTGCTCTGCACACTCCCTCTTAACGTCACTGCCCAGACCGACGACGACCTCATCGTCATCAGTCAAGGCAGTGATGACTATGTGTTCCAGCTTGCCGACGACGGACAGCTTGAGGTCAAGAACCGTCAGACTGCCACCTACACGGCCGAGCGGATGGGCGGGGTGGTGCAGCCCTTTGTACTCTATGGCGGCTCGGTCAGCATCGACCGCGCCTCGGCCACCGGCTTCTCCACCGCCCAGTACAAGAGCGTGAGTCCGGAGAACATCTTCTTCGACGACTCAAAGGTGTGCTATTTCACCCTCGACCTATCCCGCAAGGGGAAGTCGGCGACGGCCCGCTTCGAGCGCACCTTCCACGACGCCAGGCAGCTGACGCAGATATACTTGGACGACATCTACTTCGTGCGCCACAAGACGGTGTCGCTGACACTGCCCGACGGCTACCGCATCGTGGAGCGGCGGCTGACGCCCAACATCAGCCGAAGCACGACCACCGACAAGCAGGGCCGGCCGACCATCGTCTACACCATTACCGACCAGCCCGCCTTGAAAAGCGAGCCGCTGATGCCGTATGCCCCGACCTTGCGCCCGACGCTGTTTGTCGTCGGGGCGTTCAAGGATGCCACCGACCTCTACCGCTGGGGCCACGCCCAGACGCTGGTGGACTGCAGCCTGCCTCAGCGCGACTCAATCATAACCGCTGCTACCGCCGTCTGCAGAACCGACGCCGAGCGCATAGCGGCCTCGCTGGCCTGGGTACAGCAGAACATCAGGTACGTGGCCTACGAGGCCGGAACGGCAGCCTTTACGCCCGACCGCCCCGCCGAGGTGGTGCGCAAGCGCTACGGCGACTGCAAGGGCATGGCACTGCTGCTGAAGACGCTGCTCAAGGTGCAGGGGTTTGACGCACGGTTGGCCGACATCGGTGCCGGTGACCACATCGACTGGACTGCTGACGAGATTCCTACCCCGGCGGCCTACAACCATGTTATCTGCGTCCTTTTCCATCAGGCCGACACGCTCTTCCTCGATGCCACCGCCAGGTATGCACCCTTCGGCTTCATACCCAATAGTCTGCAGGGCCGGCAGGCCTGTGTCGAGGACGGCGACAACTGCCTGATGCTCACCGTGCCCGTACTGCCGCCCGCCGCTTCGGCCGACAGCCTGCACTACGACGCCCGTCTGACTGGCACCGCGCTGCACATCAAGGCCGACGCTGAGTGGCGGGGCGATTTGAAATCGCTTATGGCTGAAGACTATCATGCCAGAAGGGCCGACGAGCGCAGACGGTATGCTGAAAGGCTGCTCAACGCCGCCGACGGGCACCGGACGGTGAGCGACAGCCAGTGGACGTGGGGCGACACGCTCAGGCTGGCGGGTACGCTGGCCGACCGGCAGGCTGTGACCGCAAGCGGGCAGGACCTGTACGTCGAGCTGGATCCCCACAACGATATGATGGCCACACCAATCGACACCCTCAAACGCCAGAACGACGTGGAAATGCCTTTCCGCTTCCGCACGGTCAGGGAGGTG
>CAJOHP010000251.1:0-2131 GCA_905234355.1 uncultured Prevotella sp.
ACGTTGCAGAGCGTCATCGACGCGCTCGCCGCTGCCGAGTGGATCGTGGCTGCCACAGTCCATCAGAAGCCTGGTGGCGTGGGCCGGGTGTTTCTTGCTGCCATGATCAGTCCGGCCGACCTGGCAGCCTACACTCGCGAGCGCGACATCATCGCGTGGGACGCCCGTGCCCTCATGGCCGTGGCCCGCCGCGAGGTGCGTCTTGGCGCCATCGTCGTAGAGAGCAAGCCTCTCCCCGGTGCCGATCGCGAGCAGCTGCAGCAGGTGGTATGTCAGGCCATCGTGCGTGACGGGGCATCGCTTCTCTCCTTCACACCCGAGGTGCAGCAGCTGCAGCGCCGCGTGGCCTTCGTGGCCGCCCGCCATCCCGAGCTGTCCCTGCCGCCTGCCGATGCTGCTGCGCTCAGTAGCAGTGCCGCCGAGTGGGGACCATTCTTCGTGGGCCGGGCCACCACGGCGGCCGAGCTCAGGCGTATAGACCTCTGTGCCGTCATCCGCAGCCGTCTCGACTACGGGCAGCAACAGGCCCTCGACCACCTCGCACCCACCCACGTCGTCGTGCCCACGGGCAGCCGCCTGCCCCTCGACTATCGCGATGCCCTGCAGCCGCCCGTGCTCCGCGTGCGCCTGCAGGAGTGCTTCGGACTGACTCACACGCCCGTCGTCGACGGCATGCCCGTACTCATGGAGCTGCTCTCGCCCGGCTACAAGCCTGTGCAGCTCACCACCGACCTGCACAGCTTCTGGCAGACCACCTACTTCGAGGTGCGCAAGGAGCTGCGCCGGCGCTACCCCAAGCACGCCTGGCCCGACGACCCGCTCGAGGCCGAGCCTGTCAGGGGCGTGAAGCGGCGCCCGGCACACTCGTAGCGGCGTGTCGCACACGCCTCGCAGGGGTGGCTCGTAAATTTAGTCAAGTTTCGGAAGTGGGGTGTGCTTTTAGTTGTACCCAGTGTTTGCACGATGTCGGAACATAGTAGGGACGGGCTTTATGCCTGTCCGAATCCAAAGCGTTCCTCTGCTGGTTATGGCTGGCTTAAAGCCCATCCCTGCAGCTGCATTATGTCATCGCCCCGAGCTTCTGACGGCGCTGGCATTTGTCGTGATACCACAGCTCCAGGGAGTTGATGATGTTCTGCCAGAGCACATAGCAGCCGGCACCTACCGAGGCCACGGGGTGCAGATATATGTAGGCCACCCAGATGCTGAGTGCCGTGTTCTTCTGAAACAGCGCCTGTCCGGCATTGATCTCTTCACCCAGCCGTCGTCCTATGGCGCGCCCTATCGCAAACTGCACGAAGCACAGCATCAGCGAGACGGCTCCTATCTGCACCAGCAGCGATGGCGAGGCCGCGCTGTGCACAATGTTTCTCACCGTGACGCCCGAGGTGATGCTCAGCGAGAAGGCCCAGCAGTAGAAGCTCAGGTCGGGCACCGACACGATGCGACGCTGCAGGCGCGGCAGGGTGTGCTGTACCGTCCAGCCGAGCGCCAGAGGCAACAGTAGCACCAGGCTCACCTTCTGAAGGATAATCAGGAAGGCGGGCAGGAATTCGGCATGGGCGGTATGCTCCAGCATGGGGAACACCAGCGGGATGAGCACGGCCGAGGCCAGGGCCGACAGCAGCGTGTAGGTGGTCATGGTCGAGATGTTGCCGCCCAGCTTTCCTGCCACCACGGGCGCGGCCGAGGCCGATGGCCCGATGATGCAGGTGAGCACGGCCTCCCACAGCAGCTTCTGCTCCGGCGTGTCGCCGGCGGCGACGACCACCCACACGCAGGCAGCCACCAGCAGCAGTTGGGCCACGAGCACGCCGGCATGCCAGCGGTGAGGGCGCATCTGCCGGAAGTCTATCTTGCAGAAGGTGACCAGCAGCGTCATGAAGACCGAAAGGGGGAAGAGCACGTCGACGGCGGGCATCAGCTGTGTGCCCAGCCTGTCGAGCTGCGGGATATGGTAGAAGGCCATATAGACCACAGTGCCCACGACGATGGCCACGGGCAGTGTCCAGTCCTTGCAGAAGCGTATCAGTCGGTCAAAGGCTCGCATACGGTGTAGATATAGTCGCGCTCCAGCCGCTCCACGGTGGTGAAGCGAAAGCTGTGGCTGTCGCTGAGCGTGTCTTGCAGA
>CAJOHP010000251.1:2205-4646 GCA_905234355.1 uncultured Prevotella sp.
GGGGCAAGCAGGATGGCGGCTGTCTCGTCGTCGTTCATCGTGTAGCTCACCAGCGATGCTCTGTACTCTCGCACCGACTCCACGTCGGCGCCCACGGGCCGGTCGCTCAGTGCGCAAAGGGCGGCTTGGCGGC
This sequence comes from uncultured Prevotella sp., assembly GCA_905234355.1. GTDB lineage: Bacteria > Bacteroidota > Bacteroidia > Bacteroidales > Bacteroidaceae > Prevotella. The sequence continues at coordinate 2,339 of CAJOHP010000251.1, forward strand.
AGTGGCTCAGGCTGAAGAAGATGTCGGGATGGCCCACGATGGATGGCTTGCCGTGCTCGCCGTAGCAGAACACGGGTGGCTCGCTGATGCCGTACTCCGTGCGCAGACCCTTGCACAGCAGCAGATAGGCCGCGGCACTCTGGCGCCGCCCCTGCTCATGGCGGTAGCGCAGCACCTGCTCGCGACGCTGCTCCGACAGCAGCGGCAGGACGGAAGAAAGGTCCAGCTCGTCTATATGGTCGTCGATGTATAGCATTTCGGACTGCAAAAGTACAAAAAAAATGCCAAAACAGTTGCTATGTCGCGATAATTTCGTATATTTGCACGCAGACAGCAATTATTTTTTTTGTCGTATTTTTCCAATAACCCTAAAACCAATCAACAATGGACTACAAGATTATTGACATTGAAGGCGTAGGCGACGTGTATGCCGAGAAGCTCACTGCCGCCGGTATCAACAAGGCAAGCGAGCTGCTTGAGCAGGCAGCTACTCCCAATGGTCGCAAGGCGCTGGCCGAGCAGACGGGCATCAGCGAGAAGCTCATCCTGCGCTGGACCAACCATGCCGACTTGTTCCGCATCAGCGGTGTGGGCCCGCAGTTTGCCGAGCTGCTCGAGGTGGCCGGCGTGGACACCGTGAAGGAGTTCCGCCATCGTGTGGCAGAGAACCTGCAGCCGAAGCTGGAGGAGGCGAACGCCGAGCGCCACATCTGCGGCCGTGTGCCTGCCGTGAGTGAGGTGCAGAAGATGATAGAGCAGGCTGGGGAGCTGGAGCCCAAGGTGAGCTACTGAGCAGAGTCTCCTCCGAGGTAGCTCAGTATGCGTAGCGCGGCCTGTTCGGGTGCCACGCTGTCGCCCAGCTTCTGTGCCACGACGTCGTAGCCCCGAAGCATCTTTTCGCGAGCTGGTCCGCTGAGTATGGCGGAGAGCTCGCGTTTTATGTTGTCTACGGTGAACGTGTCGGCCACGAGCTCGCTCACCACCTGGCTGTCGGCTATGAGGTCGACGAGCGAGATGTATTTCACGCTGAGCACCCGCTTGCGCAGCCATCCGATGAGTGCGGGCAGTGGTGTCTCGTAGCACACCACCTGGGGCACGCGCATCAGGGCCGTCTCGAGGGTGGCCGTGCCGCTGGTGACGAGGGCCGCCCGTGCGTTGTAGAGCAGCTGGTAGGTGTTGCCCGCGGGCAGCACCTTGGCGTGGTGGCCTCGGGTGAACTGTGCATAGTAGTCGGCCTCGATGCCTGGCGCGCCGGCGATGACCGCCTGGTAGTGGGCACTGAAAGCATCGGTGGCCTGGAGCATGGCGGGGAGGTTGTCCTTGATCTCCTGCCGGCGGCTGCCGCAGAGCACGGCGATGATATTGCCATGGGGCGACAGGACGTTGTGGCGCAGGAAGTCGTCGTTGCCCATCTCGGCCTTGGCGCGGAATGCCGAGACCTCCTCCATCGTGGGGTTGCCCACGTAGGTGATGGGGTAGTGGTGCTTGCCCTCATAGAAGTCTTTCTCGAAGGGCAGGATGGAGAGCATCAGGTCTACGTCGCGCTTGATGCGGCGTATGCGGTACTCCTTCCATGCCCATATCTTCGGCGAGATGTAGTAGCACACGGGTGTCTGGCCGTGGCCCTTCACATATTTGGCCACGTCGAGGTTGAAGCCCGGATAGTCCACGAGGATGACGATGTCTGGCTGCCACTGGCTGATGTCCTGCTTGCACATGCTCATGTTTCGCAGGATGGTGGGCAGGTGGAGCAGCACGGGCACAAAGCCCATGTAGGCCATGTCGCGGTAGTGCTTGACCAGTGTGCCGCCCTCGGCTGCCATCAGGTCGCCGCCGAAGTAGCGGAAGCGGGCCTGGGGGTCGTGGGCCTTCAGTTGGCTCATCAGGCGGGAGGCGTGCAGGTCGCCGCTGGCCTCGCCGGCTATCAGGTAGTATTTCATTGCTGCTGTGGTGTGTGATGACTGCTTGGGGAGTCGGGCGGGAGCCGGTGCGGCTAAAGGATGAGTGCCTGCAGCTGCGGGATGCACTCGTAGGCTGTCACGTCGACGCGGGTGGGGGTGACGGCCACATAGCCGTGGTCGAGGGCCCAGCGGTCGGTGTCGGTAGCGTCGGGCTCCTCCGGTGCATAGTGGCCCACCATCCAGTAGTAGTCGTAGCCACGGGGGTGGTGGCATGTGGTGATCTCGTTGGTCCACTGCCCGCGGGCCATGCGGCAGATGCGGATGCCCTGGTAGGACGGCAGGTCGGGGGTGAGCAGGGGGAAGTTGACGTTGAGGCATACGCCGTCGGGCAGTCCTTGGCTGAGCAC
>CAJOHP010000252.1 GCA_905234355.1 uncultured Prevotella sp.
ATGCACGAAGTGCTCAGCACCGCCGACATCACCGCTACACGCTGGGACGACTTCAACCGCACATACGGCGCTGCAAAGGTCTTCGCTTCGCAGAATATCGTGCGCGCCGCTACCGACAGCCGCTTTACCTGCTTCTCGTGGAGCACGGGGCTGAAGAGCTACACCGGATATATCGCTGCCAACTCGGTGGACAAGAACAAGATCGTCGTGCCCTTCCGGGCCAACAACACCGGAAACTTCCTCGGCTGGTACGAGGTGAGCGGAAAGGGCACCAACGCCACACCCGTGGTCAGCGGCATCTACGACCTGCAGGACAATGCCTACGTGATGAACGGCGAGCTCAACACCAACGACGCCGCGCTCAACAACCGCTTCGCCCTCTACTCCACACCGGGCAATGCCGTCGTCTACATGGACTATGTGCGGGCCAACCAGGCGGGCACCATCACCGCCGAGAAGGGCGGGCTGATGGCCATCAGCGTGGACGAGCTCACCAAGACGCGCCGCACGCTCTATACCGCCGGCGGCTACCGGCAGAGCGACGGCTCGGCATTCACCACGATGACGGGACAATGGCTCAACATCGACAATGCCCTGGGCATCGTGCGCACCGGCGACAAGCAGTTTGCCTTCGGCGAGCGGGCCAACAACAACTCGGTGATGACGGCACGCCTCTACTCCTCCTATAGCAACAAGAGCCGCACCGTCAGGCAGAACGACGTGGTGGACTGCCGTGCCATCGTCTACTACTCCAACCAGCAGGCCGACGCGACGGCCGCCATCGCACCCACCGTGCAGCAACTCGCTGTGCCGGAAGGATGGGGCGCCGTGATAGCAGCCGACCCCGACAGCGTGCGCTACCTCCTCGTGAGCAACTTCGCCAGCGACCGCAAGTGCCTGCTCGCAGGTGTCAGCACACCGGCGGGCAAGCCCGTCTTTGCCCAGCTCACCACCATCGGCCGCGACGGCTCGGCAGCAGAGCTCGTGGCCGAGGAGAACCACTCCGTGACGGCCACCCTGCGATTCTTCATCCAGGGCAGCGACGTAGAGGCCATCCAGGCCGACGGCGATGCCACGGCCATCTACCTGCTCAATCTGGTGAAGGGCGACAACCCGCTCACCGTGCGGGCCTTCGACGGCGGCCGACGCCTGGAGAAGAGCGTGACGATGAAGACGAAAGTACTCAAGGTGTCTATCGTGGGAGGCGAGCTTCTGGTCGAGGAAGCAGCCGGGTTTCCCAGCACCGACGCGGCCGAAAATCCTGAGAAGGGCTACAAGGACGTCACCGAGGACTACCTCCTCAACGCCTCCTTTGAGTCCGACCAGACCTATGGCCATGCCGACGGCAACGTGACGCTCGGCTCCGTGACCTACAACCCGTGCTACACCAACACGGTGGCTGCTGCCAACGCCAAGTGGCCCAACGTGCTGCCCGTGCAGGGCTGGACGGCTGCCGGCACGCTGAGCGGCGGCTCCAACTACTGCCGCATGTACTCCATGCCCTACAGCACGACGCAGTACTGCGTGAGTCCCTCGAGCGTGGGCAACTATGCCGCACGCTGCTCGCGCCCCGTCTTCGACAGCGACCGGTGCGGCGACCGCGTACTGACGGTGCTCAACTCGTGGGACACGGGTTCCAATGCCATCACCCAGGCAGTCAGTCTGCCCGCGGGCCGCTATCGTGTGCTGATGGACGTGCGCTACGACTGCCCCAACGAGACTGCCAACAACGGCCGCACGGTGCAGACCAGCGGCGGCAACGTGTGTACCTCGCTCACGGGGCTTAAGGTGGGCGCCGCCACCGACTACCGCTATCCCTCGCAGCCGTCGCAGTGGCAGCAGCTGTGCTACGACGTGGAGCTCGTCGAGAAGCAGACCGTCACGCTGTCGCTCGGCTTCCGCACGTCGCTAAGCAAGGGTGCTGCCGACAACACGCTGCTCTACATCGACAACGTGAGGCTGCTGAAGGCCGTGCTCACCGGCGATGCCGATGGCAATGGTATCGTGAACATCTCTGACGTCACGGCCATCATCAACCACATTCTTGGCCACACACCGGAGGACTTCGACGCCGCGGCTGCCGACGCTGACGGCAACGGCCTCATCAACGTGACCGACGTCACGGCCGTCATCAGCATCATCCTGGGGCGGTGAATGTTTTGTTTCCTCGTTTTTTATCCGTAAATTTGCAGTCACAAACCAAGATAAGAGATCTCCCACTGCGATGAATCAGCAACAGAAGCCCCGCCGCCTGCCCTATGGCATGCAGAACTGGGAGGACGTGCGCCTCTCAGGCTACTACTATGTAGACAAGACCCACTTCATACCACAGATAGAGGCGGCCAACCACTACTTCTTCTTCATCCGCCCGCGGCGCTTCGGCAAGTCGCTGCTGATGAACATGCTCAGGCAGTACTACGACGTGAACA
>CAJOHP010000253.1 GCA_905234355.1 uncultured Prevotella sp.
ACCGCCTGTCACCACGACGGGCCCTGCTGTGCGTATGCCCTTGGCCCCTGCGGCGCTCACGTCGATGCTGACCACGCCCCCACTGATGAGCACGCTGTCCTTGCCCTTGACGCCGTGGTCGGCCGTGGCCACGATGCTCACGTGGCCACTCTCGAAGGCCACGTAGTCGTCGCTGGCTACGGCGTGCTTGCAGTGGCCGCTCACGGTGAGCGTGCCTCCTCCGCGGAAGAATATCTGTCCCTCGCTGAAGAGCGTGCCTTTCTGGTCGATGTCGGTGCGCTCGGCGTAGGCCGTGCCGTCGGCAAGCCTGTTGTCCGAGCCGTCGGCGGTGACGATGAAGAGCGACTTGCCACACTGGTTGTTGATGGCGGGGCCGTCGGCATTGGTCAGGTCGAGGCCGTCGAGCAGCAGGGTGAACTTCTTCTGGCTGTAGACCGTCAGCGAGCCGTCGGCCGAGGTGCCGCTGAGCCGTAGCACGAGGTGCTTGCTGGTGTGGGAGTCTATCACGACGTCGGCTCCTGCGGCCGAGGCGCTCACAAAGCCTGCCTCACCACTTACCGTGGCGCTGCTGCCGCTGAAGACGATGCTGATGGTGTCCGCGCCGGTGAAGTCCGAAAGTTCGTAGCCCGCGTCGTTGGTGCACCCCACATACATGGCGATGAGGAGTAGTGGTAGTATGTTCTTTCTCATTGTGTTACGCCCTTTCCGTTAGAATTTGTATTTGTATCCTATGCCCAGTATGTGGCTGTTGCTTTCCATGTCGTCGTCGTCGCTCGTGACGTCCTGGTATTTATAGCTGATGCTCAGCGTGTGCTGCTTGCGTATCTTGTAGTCTATGCCCACGGCGTATCGCATCTTCTGTATTCCTCCTTTGGCTGTGAACATCTCAGCGCTGGCAAAGGGGTCGGCCTTGCAGTGTGCAATGTCGTAGTCGATGAGCAGGCGGTTGCGCCACACGTTCTTTCCCTTGCCGCGTATGTTGGTCCATGCCGCCTCGTCGATGTCGTAGCGCTTGCCTTCGGCAGCCGGTCGGTAGGTGTACTGCCATCGCTCGCGCAGCGACAGTCCCAGGCGCCCTATGCTCAGGCTGCCAGCCAGGGTCACGTGGGTGCGGTGGCGCACGGCGCGGTAGCCTGGCGTCCACTTGTTGGGCGTGAGGTTGTCCGACTTCATGTCGAGCTCCTCGGGGTTGTTGTCCCAGATCAGGGTGTAGCCGGCCGATGCTTTCAGCCCGCGTATGATTTTGTATTCGCCCCCCACGCTGATGCCTGCCAGTCGTGAGAGTGTGCGTGTGTTGTTGCGTGTGCGCATCTCCAGCTCGCCCGACACGCTCCAGTGGCTGTCCAGCTTCTTCTCGGCACCTGCGTCGAGCCATATCCCGAAGTCGTCGCTCTGGGCGTGGGCTGCGGTCAGTGGCGCGAGGGTCATGGCCAGCGCCATGCAGGCTCCGGCGAGCAGTCGGTCTGTTCTCGTGTTCATAACGGTCATTCTTTCTATTGTCTTATCTTGCTATACCTCTCGCCATTGCGACTTTCTCACGCGGAACTGTGCGTCGACGTCCTTGCCCGTGTCGCCTTCGTAGGTGATGCGCAGCACGGCGGTGTCCTTGAGGAAGTCTATGCCTCCCACGTCGACCTTGAGTATGTTGAGCCCCGTGCGCTCCTTCAGGTCGGCGAGCAGCTCGTCGTAGCGGTCGGGCCTGACCAGCTCTATGCGGTCATACTGTATGAGCTTTGTGGCATGTATCTGCATCTTGCTCTCTGCGAGCCAGATGGCAGCCAGGGTGATGATGTCTATGGTGATGAGCTCCACGTAGTCCTCGGCCATGGCGTGCACGACCGAGAGACAGATGATGACGAAGAGGTAGGTCATCTCGCGCACGGGCATGGCGTCGGTGCGGTAGCGCATGATGGAGAAGATGCCGAAGAGTCCCAGTCCCACGCCCATGGTGGCCTTGCCTCGCTCCATGCCCATCATGAAGTAGACGAGGAAGAAGATGGCCACGGTCATGAGCATGAAGGTGAAGTAGAAGTCGCGACGGTGGCTCTTGCGGAAGTAGAGCCAGTTGATGATGCCCCAGTTCACGGCCACGCAGATGGCAAACCTGACGAGCGTGTTGAGGAACTCTAAAGAAAAGTACGTTTCCATGATTGCTGTAGTAATAATTTTATTTTCAGGGTGAGTAATTAAAGTTTCCCATCTTATTTATCAAGAATTAGAGAATTAGAGAATTTTATTCTTACTAAGAATTTGAGAAGGAATTAGAGAAGAAACCGCAAGCGGTTTCATTTCGTAAGTTTCCTGTCGCATGCGACGGACAATTCTTATCAATTCTTTTCATGGGTAAATTCTCTAATTCTCTAATTCTTGATAGACAAAGACTTTACTTCCTTTATGGGGGTGGAAAAGTTCAGTGAGTAATCGTCAGACGTTGGGCACCGTAGTGGCATGGAGCAGTATCTTGTCTACGTCGCGCAGCTTCTGCTTGAAGAGGTTGACCTGCAGTGTGTCGTTGGTCATGGCAGCGCCCATGCAGTACTTGCTGAATCCGTGGGGGTGTATGCGCAGCTGCCGGAGCATGGCGAGCACGGGTGAGGGCACGAGGCCGTCGCGCTTGAGCTCGATGATGACCAGCGGTCCCATGTGGCGGTCGTGTCCGGTGACAAGGTTGTGGAACTCCAGGTCGGTGTCGATGGTGAGCCGCTCGGTCTTTGCACGGTTGACGAGGGTGATGCGCCTGAAGAAGTTGTGCATGTGTGGCTGCAGCGTGTCGGCGCCATAGTGCAGGTGCTGGCCTATGAAGGTGCGTTTGGTCTCGTCGCCGAGGTCCATGTCGCTCACCTCGATGCGTTTCTTCTTCGTGCGCCCGTGGTTGTTCTTGGTCTTTATCTCCATGAACTGCAGATGGCTGCTCACGTAGGTGCGGAAGCGTATCTTCTGCCGCCCGGTGTGGCCGTGCTGGTGCTCCATGAACATGCCGTAGTCCGTCGTGTCGAAGTAGGTCGTGTCGTAGAGCATGTTGCGCTCGCCGCCTATGTCCTGCACGTAGTAGTCGGTGTGTGCCATCGAGAGCAGGGCGCGCAGCGCCGGCAGGGTGGTGACAAACTTCGTGTCGGTGCGGTTCATCAGCTTCACGCTGCTCATCTCGGCCAGCGTGATGGGGGGAAAAGCGGCTATAATCTTGTCCATATTCGGCTTGTGTTGTGAAAATCTGCCACAAAATTACATTTTTTCTTTCTACCCGACAAATATATTAAGCAAAAATGGCATTTTGTTCTGCAAAACGGATTACAAACTGAACTTTCCCACCCCCATAAAGGAAGTAAAGTCTTTGTCTATCAAGAATTAGAGAATTAGAGAATTTACCCATGAAAAGAATTGATAAGAATTGT
>CAJOHP010000254.1 GCA_905234355.1 uncultured Prevotella sp.
GTCTGGGGCAACAACCTGCTCTACTGCCTCCTGGCCGGCGCACTGTGGTACTCGCAGTTCTTCGGACTGTCGCTCGGACGCTCCTTCTTCGAGACGGGCGGCACCATGGACACCCTGTCGTTCTGCATACTGATGGCGCTCAACGTGGTGTTCTCCAACGTCTGGGGCATCATACTCCAGGAGTGGAAGGGATGCTCGCAGAAGACCATCGCCGTGCTCGTGTGCGGCATCGTGGTACTCATCGTCTCCAGCTTCCTGCCACAGCTCATCGGATGATGAGAAGAAAGAAGCAAGAAGTAGGGCTGCTCTATTTGTTGTACCCAAGACAAAGAAAAAAAAACAAGTCACTGACCCCACCCCCGGCTCTCCCTTGGCCGGGGGTGGGGTCAGTGACATAAAAAAATAGGCGCAACAAATTGAGCAGCCTATGCTTTCTCCTCGCTGAGGGCCTGCATAATCTTGGCCTCCAGCTCGTCGCAGAGCTCAGGATTGTCGCGCAGAAGCGCCTTGGTGGCGTCGCGCCCCTGAGCCAACTTGGAGCCCTCGTAGCTGAACCACGAGCCGCTCTTCTGTATCACGCCAAACTCCACGCCCAGGTCGACAATCTCGCCCACCTTGGAGATGCCCTCGCCGAAGGTGATCTCAAACTCGGCCTTGCGGAAGGGCGGTGCCACCTTGTTCTTCACCACCTTCACACGCACCTGGTTGCCTATGACCTGGTCGCCGTCCTTGATGGCCGTCACGCGGCGGATGTCCAGTCGCACCGAGGCATAGAACTTCAGGGCATTGCCGCCCGTGGTGGTCTCGGGGTTGCCAAACATCACGCCGATCTTCTCGCGCAGCTGGTTGATGAAGATGCACGTGGTGTTGGTCTTCGCGATAGTGGCCGTCACCTTGCGCAGCGCCTGACTCATCAGACGGGCATGCAGACCCACGGCCGAGTCGCCCATGTCGCCCTCTATCTCCTTCTTCGGCGTGAGCGCAGCCACCGAGTCGATGACGATGATGTCGATGGCGGCCGAACGGATGAGCTGGTCGGCTATCTCGAGTGCCTGCTCGCCGTTGTCGGGCTGGGAGATGTAGAGATTGTCCACGTCGACGCCCAGCTTGGCCGCATAGAAGCGGTCGAAGGCATGCTCGGCATCGATAAAGGCAGCGATGCCTCCCGCCTTCTGACACTCGGCCATGGCGTGGATGGCCAGCGTCGTCTTGCCCGACGACTCCGGACCGTATATCTCGATGATGCGCCCCTTGGGGTAGCCGCCCACGCCGAGCGCCGCATTCAGGGCGATGGAGCCTGTGGGTATCACGTCGACGTTCTCCACATGCTCGTCGCCCATACGCATAATAGTGCCCTTGCCAAAGTCTTTCTCTATCTTCGACATGGCGGCCTGCAGGGCCTTCAGCTTCTCTGACTGCGGGTTGACTGCGGCATCGCCGCCTTCCATTTCTTTCTTTGCCATAGTTGTCTTATTCTCTCTTTGCTTGATTGTTGATTACTTCGTTTCTCTTTTTTGAGACTACAAATGTAGGCATATTTTTCCATACACCCAAACAATTGCTCTAAAAAACGCAGCACGACAACTTTTTTTTGGCAATTGCCTCATCTCTTTCTGCATTTTTTTGACTAACTTTGCACCCGATGCCAGCAAGCAGGCAAGATGAAAGAGACATGAAAGATCGTCCCAACGGCCACCGGCCGACAGATAGAGAAGCTCTTAGGGTGATGGCTCAATCGTGAAGAGATGGAACACTATCCTGACAAGATGACTCCCGAACAGGCACACCGCTTTCGCGACGACGTATTGAACATCGTCAGTCAGATACCACGCGGGCGGGTGACGACCTACGGCACCATTGCTGCCTGGGCAGGATGGCCCAGCCACTCACGCATGGTGGGGCGCACGTTGCGCTACACGCCCGGCGCCGAGTTGCTGCCCTGCCATCGGGTGGTCAACAGAGAGGGCCGCACAGCACCCGGCTGGAGTCGCCAGCGCACGCTGTTGGAAGCAGAGGGCGTGACATTCAAGACCAACGGGCATGTGGACATGCAGCGGCACCTGTGGGAGCCGGAATTGCCTTTCCCTTTCTTCGTGTGGTGATAAATGTCTCAAAGAATGTTAATTTTGTCGAGGAGGCAGCGTGAATGCGGTTCAAAGGCCAAGGTTTTTCCCAAAAAAGTAAGTAAATTCTTTGGTGATTCGAAAATTATTCGTACCTTTGCACCACTAGAACCCGCCAAGCCTCTCAACGATGCTCAAATGTGCGGGTCGTTTTATTTTTATACAATGAGCAACAGAGTACC
>CAJOHP010000255.1 GCA_905234355.1 uncultured Prevotella sp.
TGAGACTTACAAAATGGAGGCAAAAGAGCCAGAAAGATGACAAAAGGTTAATACCCCATCTATGTCAAACCAAACCGTGGGAATTAATAGAACCCACCTTCAGACTGTCGCATCCCGCCGGATAAGGTTCCCTGTCAGTGGTGGCAAATAAAACAGAAAACATTTGGCCACCTGTAGGATTTTTCTTAATTTTGCAACCGATTAGCGGGGGCAGAAGCCGTCTGTCCCAAGCCAGACATTGGGCACGACACATTGTCGGAAAGAGAAATGTCTGGATAAAAAGAAAAGAGAACGCATCATGCTGAAACAACTTTATATACGTAATTTCACGCTCATCGACCTGCTCAACATCGAGTTTCGCCCCGGCTTTTCAGTCATTACTGGCGAGACGGGCGCCGGCAAGAGCATCATCCTCGGCGCCATCGGCTTGCTGCTCGGCCAGCGTGCCGACTCCAGGACGCTGAAGCAGGGCGCCGACAAATGTGTGATAGAAGCTCACTTCGATCTGTCGCGCTATGACCTGCACTCGTTCTTCGCCGACAACGACATGGAGTACGACGCCACCGACTGTATCGTCAGGCGCGAGCTCACCGCTGCAGGCAAGAGCCGGGCATTCGTCAACGACACCCCCGTGTCGCTCGCCCTGCTCAGGGAACTGGGCGAGCGCCTCGTCGACGTGCACTCGCAGCACCAGAACCTTCTGCTCAGTCAGCACGACTTCCAGATGAGCGTGGTCGACATCATCGGGGCTGACCGCTGCGAGCTGAGCGACTACCAGCAGGCCTATGGCCGATACCAGCAGGCCCTGCAGCAGCTCGATGCCCTCAGGCAGCAGATAGCCCGCGACAGCCAGGCGCTCGACTTCATGCAGTATCAGTATGACGAACTCTCGGCGGCCCAGCTTGCCGACGGCGAACAGGACGAGCTCGAGCAGCGCAGCGATGCCATGACTCATGCCGAGGAGATAAAGCAGGCACTCTATCAAGCCGACGACGTGCTCTCTGGCGAAGAGCGGGGAGCCGTGCAGGCCCTCCGGCAGGCTGCTGCTGCGCTGCACGGCATAGAGCGTGTGCTGCCACAGGCAGGCGACCTTGCACAGCGTATGGAGAGCAGCTACATCGAACTGAAAGACATTGCAGAAGAGGTGGGGGGCTTGCTCGGACACGTGGACTTCGATCCCTCGGAACTCGACTCCGTCAACGCCCGTCTCGACAAGATATACGACCTGGAGAAGAAGTACCATGTCGCCACTGTGGGCGAGCTGCTCGCCATGCAAGCCGATCTGCAGCAGAAGCTGAGCACCATAAGCAACAGCGACGAGGCTCTCGCCGAACTGGAGGCGCAGGCCAACCGCTGCAAAGAGGACTGCCAGGCCAAGGCTGCAGCGCTCACAGCCATGCGTCGCAAGGCTGCACAAGAGATAGAGCACAGCATGCAGCAACGCCTCGTCCCGCTGGGCATGCCCCACGTGCGCTTCCAGGTAAGCATCGACTCGGCCGCCGGGTTGGGACACACAGGACAGGACAAGGTGGCATTCCTCTTCAGCGCCAACACGTCAACCCCCATGCAGCCCGTGGCACAGGTAGCCTCGGGTGGAGAGATAGCCCGCGTGATGCTTGCGCTCAAGGCTATGATAAGCGGGGCCGTGAAGCTGCCCACTATCATCTTCGACGAGATAGACACAGGTGTCAGCGGAAAGATAGCCGAGCAGATGGCTCACATCATGCACGACATGGGGATGCACGAGCGACAGGTCATCAGCATCACCCACCTGCCGCAGATAGCTGCCATGGGCACCACACACTACAAGGTGTATAAGGAAGAGACACCCCAGGGCACCACCAGCCGCATGCTCATGCTCAGTCCTGAGGAGCGTGTGGCCGAGATAGCACAGATGCTCAGCGGCACGGCCGTCACCGACGAGGCCGTAGCCAACGCCCGCCGTCTGCTGGGCGGGGATGCACTATCCTCGGAATAATACTAAGTGATTATACAGCTATTTCTATGCACCTCATAAACAGTCTTTCTTCAGCGGCATCACGCTTAGCCCTGCTGTTCGCCTGCAGCCTGACAGTCGCCAGCCTGTCGGCACAGCCATGGACAAAGAAAGCATCGAAAAGCGTGTTTATGCTCAAGACCTTTCGTGCCGACGGACAGCTGCTCGGCAGTGCCACCGGATTCTATGTAGACGACAAGGGAAGCGCCCTGAGCAGCTTTGCCCCCTTCCGCGGCGCCGCCCGGGCCGTGGTCATCGACGCCCAGGGCAA
>CAJOHP010000256.1 GCA_905234355.1 uncultured Prevotella sp.
GCCTTGGGCGAGCCGAAGTTGACGGAGAGGTAGACCCGTATGCCCCAGGGTCGCAGCAGGTCGGCTATCTCCTTCACCTTATAGATATATTGTCGGGTGAGCACTTTCGGTGAGGCATTCACATTGTTGAGCACCGAGCCGTTGATGCCCACGGAGGCGCATGCCTCGGCGTAGTCTCGCACTCTGTCGGTGAGGATGGTGAGACGGCTGTTCCAGAAGATGCTGTGCCCGGCATAGCCTCGCTCTATGGTGCCGTCGAGGTTGTCCCAGTGGTTGAGTATGCGCAAGCGGTAGTAGGGATGGCTCTCTCCCTGCTCGCCGCGCAGCCATGCGTAGCGTCCGTAGAGCAGTCCCTTGGGGGAGTGTGCGCTGATGGTGTTGCCCTCGATGCGGTAGCCGTCGTCGTCGGCCATGGCGGGGTCTGTCCGGAGGGTGAGCTGACGGAAGGCAGCGGCCGTGTCGCGGGGCAGCCACAGACGGCTGCCGTCGTCGGCCGAGAGGGGGAGAAGGGTGAGGATGAGACAACAGGTGAGGAGGTAGAGACGTTTCATTATGATATGTGCTTGAGATAGTTTCTTACTTGTTTGCGTGCCATCCCGAGCCGGTACTCCACGGTTTTGTAGGGCATGCCGGTGAGCTGGCAGATGTCGGCTGTCTTCATGCCGCCATAGATGTGCAGGCGGTAGAGCTCGCGGCAGTCTTCAGCCACGCGCAGTAGTCCTCGCTCGAGCAGCTCGGTGGTCTCGCGCATGGAGAGCACCGTCTCGGCGGTCTCGCCCCCGTCCTGTCGGCAGGCCAGCTCGTGGGCATAGTCCTGACGCACGGTGCGGCGGCGGTACCAGTCGACGACCATGTTGCGGCAGAGCGTCTGCACCAGGCTGGGCAGCGTGGCCTCGCTGATGGGGCGCTCGCCGCTGAGCAGGCGCAGGAAGGCCTCCTGGACGAGGTCCTCGGCATCGTCGCTGTGATGCATGCGTATGCTCACAAAGGCGAGCACGTCGTCTTTGTGAGCACGGTAGTAGCGGTCTATGATAGCGCGGTTATTCATTGGCCACCTTCTGTATGGTGCCGTCGGGGTTGTAGAAGAGCTGCTGCACCTTGAGCGAGCGGAGGTGGGTCACATCGTGGGAGGGCACGCAGTCGTGGTAGAACAGGTACCACTGGCCCTTATACTCCACGATGCTGTGGTGGGTGGTCCAGCCCACGACGGGGTCAAGGAGCACGCCCTTGAAGGTGAAGGGGCCGTAGGGCGAGTCGCCGACGGCATAGCAGAGCAGATGGCTGTCGCCGGTGGAATAGGAGAAGTAGTACTTGCCGCGATACTTGTGCATCCACGATGCCTCGAAGAAGCGGTGCGGGTCGGCTGCGCGCAGGGGCTGTCCGTCGTCGTCGACGATGACCACGGGCCGCGGTGCCTCGGCAAACTGCAGCACATCGTCGCTCATGCGCACCACGAAGCTGGACAGTGCTGGCACGTCGGCCGGACAGTGTAGCTGCGTGGTCTTGTCGGCAGCCGGTCCGAGGTCGATGCCGTCAGCGACGAGCTGTTGCGGTGCGGCATACCACTGGAGCTGTCCGCCCCAGAGGCCGCCGAAGAAGCAGTAGACTTGCCCGTCGTCGTCCTTGAACACACAGGGGTCGATGGAGAAGGAGCCGCGTATGGGGTGCTCCTGCGGGACAAACGGGCCCTCGGGGCTGTCGGCCACGGCCACGCCGAGATGGAACACGCCGGCGTAGTCCTTGGCAGAGAAGACGAGGTAGTACTTGCCGTCTTTCTCTACCACATCGTTGTCCCACATCTGCTTCTCGGCCCAGGCCACATCCTTCACGTCGAGTATCTTGCCATGGTCGGTCACCTCGCCCTCAAACACATCGTCGAGCGACAGCACATGGTAGTCGAGCATCTGGAAGTGACCGCCGTCGTCGTCGAAGGCCACACCGCCTTCGCGGTCGTGGGAGGGGTAGATGTAGAGACGTCCGTTGAACACGTTGGCCGAGGGGTCGGCCATATAGTCTTTGGGGAAAAGATAGCGTGGTTTCATTGTGGGTAATTGGCTTTTAGGGGTTACTTATTCCGGTTTTCTATCTCCACGTTGATGCGGTCGATGACTTCGTCGGTGAGTTCATACTTGGAGATGATAAACATGGCGAGGAGCAGGAGCATGGCGGGTATGACACAGACGAGCCATCGTATGCCCTCCTGTGCGAGGGGTGTCTGCAGCTCCATGTCGTTCATGAAGTAGGCACC
>CAJOHP010000257.1 GCA_905234355.1 uncultured Prevotella sp.
GCTGCCCGCCTGCATCGAGGACGTGCAGGCCGCCGTACGGTGGATAAAGAGTAACGCCCAGAAACTGGGCATCGACCCGCAGCGCATCGGCACCTACGGCCATTCGGCAGGCGGCCACCTGTCGCTGATGGCTGGCTTGACGGCTGGCGTGGCCTGTGCCGCCGGCGGTGCGCCTCCCACGGAGATTGGCCGTGCCGGCGAGTGGGCCGACCACAAGGAGTGGTGGCCCATCGGCTACATCGGCAAGACCGCGACACCGTTCCTCGTACTCCAAGGTGGCGAGGATCCCACCGTCCGCCCCAACCTGACGGAGGACTGGGTGGTGAAGATGCAGCGGGCAGGCACGTCGGTAGACTATGTGAAGGTGCATGGCAATCATGGCGTGGCCTTCGACCAGCAGCTGGAGTTTACCCGCCCCGCCATGGATGCCTTCTATGCGCGTCATCTGAAGCATGATGACCCAACCGTCAGCTTTGAACAGCTGAAAGTACCCGACTACGGCGGCAGTGGACGCCATAAGGCAGTGGCCGTGCGCGAGAAGTCGCTGCCCGACTTCGTGGTCTATCGCCCGATGAACATCGACGCAGCCATGACCGTGGGCCGACCCGGCATGTTTGCCACCGGCCAGCCTAAAAAAGAAAAGCTGCCCGTGCTCATCTTCTGCAACGGCGGCTGCATGGACACCAGCATCGGCTATGAAAACATGCTCACTGACATTGCCTCCTACGGCTACGTGGTGGTAGCCATCGGCGAGCTGCAGATGCTGGCTCAGCACGAGAAAGACCAGCACACACCGTCGTCGATGGTCAAGCTGGCGCTCGACTGGATTTGCGACCCCGCCTCACCTTATTATAACTATATCGACACCGAGAAGATTGCTGCCGCCGGACACTCCTGCGGCGGGGCACAGGTGCTGGCCAACGCCGCCGACCCACGGCTGAAGACCTACCTCATCCTCAATGCCGGCATGGGTAAGATGACGATGGCCGACGCCAGCGCGAAGTCGCTGAAGAATCTGCACGGTCCCATCCTCTACCTCGTGGGCGGCACCTCGGATGTTGCGTGGCAGAACGCCCAACAGGACTACAAGGCCATCAAGCGGGTGCCCGTGGTGCTGGCCGACAACACGCAGAGTGGTCACGGCGGCACCTACGAGCAGCCCAACGGCGGTGCCAATGCCCGCATGGTGCGCGCCTGGCTCGACTGGCAACTGAAGGGCAGGCAGGAGAACAAACGGCTCTTCATCGGCGGCGACCTCACCGGTTACGACGGCTTTACCATTCAACATAAAAACTACAAATAAAACTATATCGACATGAAACATCTTTTTGCCCCGGCAGTACTGCTGCTGACAGTTGCCCTCACCGCGACGGCACAGACGGAACCCATCCGCATTGACCTCGGCCAGAAAGGAGCCGTGGTGTCACCCAATCTCTATGGCATCTTCTTCGAGGAGATCAGCCACGCCGGCGACGGCGGCCTCTACGCCGAGCTGGTACAGAACCGAGGCTTCGAGGAGCACGTGCTGCCCTCGGGCATGACCTACAAGGACGGCAAGGCCTTCGCCCCCGATGCCATGAACTACGAGCACCGCAACAACCGCAACTGGAACATCCCCTGGAATCTGGAGGAGAAGAAAATGACTGGCTGGCGCGTGACCGGTGAGAAAGCCACCGTCAGCGGCGAGGTCATAGAGGCTCCCGATCCGCTCCACAAGAATACGCCCCACGCCATGCAACTCACAATCAAGAAGGTGCAGAAGGGCGGCAAGGCCGTGCTCACCAACACCGGCTACTGGGGCATCGGCCTGAAGCAGGGCGAGAAGTACGACCTGCGCTGCTATGTCAGGTCGGCTGGTTACAAGGGCACCATCACCGCCCGACTGGTGGATGGCACGACGGGCCTCTGCACCTTCAGGCGAATCAGCAGCTGAAGGACTGGACCGAGCTGACGGCCACGCTGACTGCTGATGGCACAACAGGCAAGGGCGAGCTGGCATTAGAGTTCGACAAGCCGGGCACCGTGCTCGTCGACTACGTGTCGCTATTCCCGCAGGCCACCTTCAAGGGACGCAAGAACGGACAGCGCGCCGACGTGGCGCAGATGCTCGTCGACCTGCACCCACGGTTCATGCGCTGGCCGGGCGGCTGCATCGTCGAGGGCGCCACATACGAGAACCGCGTGAAGTGGAAGGAGACACTGGGCGACCCGATGACCCGCCGCGGCGAGTGGGACCTCTGGGGCTATCGCGCCACCTGGGGCATGGGCTACCATGAGTTCCTGCAGTTCTGCGAGGACCTCGGCATGGATGCCATGTTTGTCAACAACGCCGGCATGTCGTGCTCCGTGCGCAACGGCGACTTCGTGAGCAGCGATGCCGACATGGATGCCGTCATCCAGGACTTCCGCGATGCCATCGACTACGCCTTGGCCGACCCCGCCCGCAACAAGTGGGCCAAGATGCGCGCCGAGGCCGGACACCCCAGACCCTTCCCGCTGAAGTATGTCGAGATAGGCAACGAGAACGTAGGGCCGGAGTACGTCACCCACTTCAACTACATCTTCAAGCGACTGAAGGCTGAGTATCCGCAGATCACGTTCATCAACACCCTCGGACATACCGACCGCCTCTTGGAGCAGATTCCCGGCCAGTACATGGTTGACCCCCACTGGTACCGCGACCCCAACTTCTTCTTTGCCAACAACCACCTGTTCGACGATGCGCCCCGTACGCACGACATCTACGTCGGTGAGTATGCCTGCAACGGCGGCGTGGGAGCCGGCAATCTGCTGGCCGCACTCAGCGAGGCCGCCTTCATCATGGGCATGGAGCGCAACAGCGACGTGGTGAAGATGTCGTCGTATGCGCCGCTCTTCGAGAACGAGAACCGCCGCGACTGGCCCTGCAACCTCATCCACATCAACAGCAGCGAGGTGTATGGCCGCGCCTCCTACTACGTGCAGCAGATGGCTGCCGAAAACCGCCCCACCTACAACGTCTTCGTCAGCGAAACCAGCACACAGGGCGACAGGCAGGTGTTCCGCGCCGGCGGCATCGGGCTGGGCAGCTACGACACACAGTGTGAATACAAAGACATACGCATCACCCGCGCCGACGGCAGCAACGAAACGTGCGACGTGAACCTCTTCCAGGAGAAGAAAGGCACATGGAAGAAGGAGGGCGGTGTGATTCGTCAGACCTCCAACGAACAGGTGACGGTGGCACAGTTCCCCCAATTCTCCTCCGACGACTACACACTCGAACTGAAGGCGCGCAAGCTGAGCGGACGCGAAGGATTCTTCATCTACTACGGCCTGGACAAGCGCGGACAAAACGGCTATGCAGCCAACGTCGGCGGATGGAGCAACCGCACCACCGCCGTGCAACCGATGATGCGCGGACGCGTCAACGACGTGCTCGGACGCAGAGCCCGACAGACAGTGGAGACCGACCGCTGGTATGACATCAAACTGGTCGTGAAGCCCGAGAGCGCCACACTCTACGTGGACGGCAAGGAAATGACGGTGGCCCGCCCCGCCAAGCAGACACGTCACTTCTGCCAGGCCGGTTACGACGAAGCGACGGGCGAAGTGGTCATCAAGGTGGTCAACGGCACAGACCAGTCATACTTCCGCTCCTTCAACATCAGCGGCGCCACCAATGTGATGCCCACCGGAAAAGTCATCACCCTGAGCGGCGACGCCCACGACGAGAACAGCTTCTCCCAACCCACCAAGCTCTCGCCCAGGATGACCGTATGGGGCAAGTTCGGCAAGGAATTCTCCTACGAGTTCGCCCCCATGTCGTTCACCATCCTGCGTGTGAAAGTCACAAAATAAACGTATGAAACAGCTGATAACGATACTGGCTGCGCTCTGGACGGCAATGAGCGCCGGCGCCATCACCGTGACGGACTCGGTTTTCAACCGCCACGAACATGAAGAATTCGCCTTCGGAGCCGACGTGAGCTTCGTGCCCCAAATGGAAAGCTGGGGCACCAAATGGCTCGACAAAAACGGTGTACAGAAGGACATACTGCAGATACTGAAAGAACAG
>CAJOHP010000258.1 GCA_905234355.1 uncultured Prevotella sp.
TCGCCCCCTTCTACGCCGACCAGCTCTACCGCGACCTCGGAGGCAAGGAGACCAGCGTGCACCTCGACCGATTCCCCGTGGCCGACCAGTCGCTCATCGATACCGACCTCGAGGCACGCATGGAAATGGCACAGCACATCACCTCGATGGTGCTGGCACTACGCCGCAAGGTCAATATCAAGGTGCGCCAGCCGCTGCAGTGCATCATGGTGCCCGCCACCGATGAGCAGAAGAAATACATCGAAGCAGTGAAAGACCTCATCCTGCACGAAGTGAACGTAAAGGAACTAAAATTCGTTGAAGGTCAAGGTATTCTGGTGAAAAAGGTAAAGTGTAACTTCCGTACTATGGGCAAGAAGTTCGGCAAGCTGATGAAGGGCGTGGCCGCCGCGATGGACCAGCTCTCGCAGGAGCAGATAGCCCAGCTGGAGCAGCAGGGCAGCCTGGCCGTCAGCGTGGAGGGACAGCAGCTCACGGTCGATGCCGCCGACGTGGACATCATCAGCGAGGACATCCCCGGCTGGCTCGTGGCCAACGAAGGCAACCTGACCGTGGCCCTCGAGGTGGAGCTGACCGACGAGCTGCGACAGGAGGGCATGGCCCGCGAGCTCATCAACCGCATACAAAACCTGCGCAAGGAGAGCGGACTGGAGATTACCGACCGCATCAGCGTCGCCATCGAGCCCAACAACGAGGTGGAGCAGTCGCTCGGCGCCTTTGCCGACTACGTCAAGACGCAAGTGCTGGCCGACAGCATCGCGATGGAGCAGAACGACGGAGAAGAAGTGGAATTCGACGATTTCAAACTACACATAAGAATAACTAAATCTTAAGACCAATGGCTGAAAAAACACGTTACACCGACGAGGAGCTCGAGGAGTTCCGCGAGATTATCAACGAGAAGCTGGCACTGGCCAAGCGCGACTACGACCAGATGATGCGGGTACTGACCAATCAGGACTCCAACGACGTGGACGACACCTCGCCCACCTACAAGGCACTGGAAGAGGGGAGCGCCACCCAGTCGAAGGAAGACCTCATGGAGTTTGCGGCAAGACAGCAGAAGTTCATACAAGGACTGAAGGCCGCTCTCGTGAGGATAGAGAACAAGACCTACGGCATAGACCGCATCACAGGCAAGCTCATACCCAAGGAGCGCCTGCGCGCCGTGCCCCACGCCACACTCAGCGTAGAGTCGAAACAGCTGGAGAAGAAGAGGAAGTGAGCAATTCGCCCACGCCTCTCCCTCTCTCTCTGAACCACTCTCAGCGTAAAAACTAACACATTGAAGACAGAAAGCATACTCACCCGAGGACGACTGGCGACAATACTGGTTGTCGCCATTCTCCTCGCCGACCAAGCCATCAAGGTGTGGGTGAAGACCAGCATGTGCCTGCACGAGAGCATACACGTGACTGACTGGTTCTACATCAGCTTCATCGAAAACAACGGTATGGCCTACGGCATGCAGCTCGGCTCGAAGCTGGTGCTGTCGCTCTTCCGCGTTGCAGCCATCAGCGTGCTCACCTACTACATCTGGCAGCAGGTGCAGAAGCACGCACGCACTGGATACATCGTCTGTCTGTCCATGATACTGGCTGGAGCCGTCGGCAACCTCGTCGACTGCATGTTCTACGGACTTATCTTCGACGCATCCTCACCCCATCACGTGAGCTACCTCGTGCCCTTCGGCACAGGCTATGCCCCCTTCCTCATGGGCAAGGTGGTCGATATGTTCTATTTCCCCCTCATTGTCACCACATGGCCCGACTGGATGCCGCTATGGGGCGGACAGGAGTTCATCTTCTTCAGTCCGGTGTTCAACTTCGCCGACGCATCCATCAGCGTAGGGGTAGCACTGCTGCTGCTCTTCTACCGAAAGGAAATCAGTGAAATATCGCTCAAGCGTGAATAGGCTGCTATATATTATAATAGGTGTGGCCCTCTACCTTACCGCATGCAAGCCCACCACGCCCGATGGCATCCTGCCGCCTGGTGTCATGGAAGACTTGCTTGTCGACTACCATCTGGCTTACGGCATAGCCATGCAGCAAGGCGGCTCTCCCGCCGAGCGCAACTACCAGCAGGTGCTTCTGACCAACGAGGTGCTCAGGAAGTATGGCGTGACAAAAGCCGAATTCGACACGTCTTTGGTCTACTACTACTCCCGTGCCGACCGCTTCGAAAAGATTTACACCCACGTGGCCGAGCGTCTGGACC
>CAJOHP010000259.1 GCA_905234355.1 uncultured Prevotella sp.
GCTTTGTCGTGGCGCCCTTCCACCCCTCGGCGCTCCTGCCCATCCTGCTCATCCGCCCCGACAGCGTGACCACACTGCCAGTGGAACAGACCGTCGTGCCACCAGTGGAGCACACCGCCACCGACAAGCAGCGCAGCGACTATGCGGCCGACTTCGCCGCCTTTCATCGCGAGCTCGCCGCCGGCACCTTCAGCAAGCTGGTGCTCGCACGCAGCAGCGCCACACGTGCCACCACCCCACCCCACCCCACAGACCTCTTCCACGCGGCCTGCCAGCGCTACCCCCGACTGTTCATCGCCCTGGCCGCACTGCCCGACGGCAGCTGCTGGCTCACCGCCACGCCCGAGATACTCCTTGAGGGCGACGGCCGGCAGTGGCGCACCATCGCCCTGGCAGGCACCATGCCACTGCGCCCCACACAGCTGCAGGGCGAGGGCGAGCGCCTGCGGTGGTCGACTAAGAACATACAGGAGCAGCGCTACGTGGCCACCTACATTGCCGACCTGCTCCGGCAGCAAGGCATAGACTACCACGAGGAGGGGCCACGCACGGTGCGGGCCGCCAACCTCGTGCACCTGCGCAGCGACTTCACCTTCACCCTGCCCCCCACCTGTCACGTGGGCCAGCTGCTCGGACAGCTCCACCCCACACCGGCCGTCTGCGGACTGCCCAAGCAAGCGGCGCTCAGCTTCATCCTCAGCCACGAGCACTGCCAGCGACAGTACTACAGCGGCTTCATGGGACCGCTGGGCATCGGCGGCAGCACCCACCTCTACGTGTCGCTGCGCTGCATGCAGATGCGGGGAGCCCAGCTCACGCTCTATGCCGGCGGCGGACTGCTCGCCGACAGCACAGAGCAGCAGGAGTGGCAGGAGACCGAGGCCAAGATGCAGACCATGGGCGCACTCCTGCGATAACAGTGCATAGAAAACCATGTATAGCGACAAGAAACATATCAACACCCTGACATCGCTGCTCGTCAGTCACGGCGTGCGCCACGCTGTGGTGTGCCCCGGCAGCCGCAACGCCCCGATAGTCCACAACCTCAGCGAGTGTCCTGCCATCGCGTGCCACCCCGTCACCGACGAGCGGTCGGCCGCCTTCTGCGCCCTTGGCATGACACAGCGCCTCCAGCAGCCCGTCGTGGTGTGTGTCACCAGCGGCACGGCGCTCTTAGGCGTGTTGCCCGCCGTGGCCGAGGCCTACTACCAGCACCGACCGCTCGTGGTCGTCAGCGCCGACCGCCCGCCGCAGTGGATAGACCAGCAGGACGGACAGACACTGCCACAGCCCGACGCCCTCGGACGCTTCGTCTGCAAGGCCGTCACCATCAGCGAGCCGCACGACGAGGAGCAGCAATGGCACTGCAACCGCCTCGTCAACGACGCCCTGCTCTGCAAAGACGGACCGGTGCACATCAACGTGGCCATCAGCGAGCCACTCTTCCACTTCACCACACCCGAGCTGCCACGCGAGCGCGTCATCAGCCGGCAGGCGGCCGATGTGTCGCAACACACGATACTGCACCATGCCAATCCATCCGTGGGGCGGGCGGAAGCAACTGTACCCCTGATTCGGAAGCCCTCTCCCGGTTCGCGGGGGAGGGCTTTTGAAAGTTTATGCCGCACGTACTAAAGAAAGGAGACCAGACTATGAAGAAAAGAACGTTCGGAATCGCGTTTCTAATTCTGGCGCTGTCGTTACTGCTGACGACACCCGCGGCGGCGGACGAGACGCTTTCCGTCGCGCGCGCGGAAGTCGACGGCTGGAACCTGTTGCATATCACGGCGCGGTACGCCGCCGACGGATACCCGGAGAAAATCGCCGGGATTCTGCCCCGTACCGTCACCGTCACGCTGTCGGACAGGCAGACCGTACAAGTACCCGTCGCGGGCGCGTGGACGCCCGACCCCAGCAATACCCGTTGGACGAACTCCGTGAACCTGTCGGAACTCCCCGACGGAACCACTGACCCGGAAGGGATTCTAAACGGGCTGTCCGTCGCGTGGCAGGTCGACGACTACACGGGCAATTTTTCCGCCGGTTCGGGCGCGAAGGTTGTCGGGACGCCGGGTTCGTTCAGCATGTGGCGCTACATGTCCGGTACGGATACGCTGGAACTCTGGCAGATTCCCTCCGGCGGCGGCGCGCCCGTCCTGCGCGCCGACCGTAACTCCGACGGCTAC
>CAJOHP010000260.1 GCA_905234355.1 uncultured Prevotella sp.
ACTACAAACTTTTATTTTTCGTCGGAATGGCATCTTTTTGTATTTCAGGCGTTCGTAGATGTCGTCGGCTGCTTTTGTGGGTTTGCTGCACAGCCGCAGCTGCACTTTTTCCCCGAGTGCGTTGACGGCCTCGGTGGTGATGGCTTTCTGTGTGGACATGCGCCGTTTGATCTCAGTCCAGTAGCAGTTCTCCCCGGTGAGCTTGAGCCTGTGCCGTATGGTGTTGACGATCCAGTAGGAGAGCAGTCCGAGGAACAGGTGCGCGTCCGATCGGTCGTCTTTCTGGTGGTGTATGGGTCGCAGCTGCAGGTCGGTCTTGAGCTGCCGGTTGGTGCACTCGATCTCGCGGATGAGGTTGTAGTAGTCCCAGGTGGTCGTCTCGTCGAGTTTGTCGCGGTTGGTGCGCAGGAAGTATATTCCGCAGTTCCTGTCGATGCTCTCGGGTACGGCGACACGCCACTGTATGTCGGCCATGTTCCTGGGGTTCTGCCGGTCGCGGATGTAGTCGATGACGTAGTATTTGGATATTGAGGGATACTTCTGCCGTGCGCGCCCCACGCGCTCGATGACTTTCTCGTAGTTCTTCTTCCCTCCCTTCTTGGTGAGTGCGTCCCTGGCCTTGGTGAGCTCGGCCTCGAACCGCGCCCTGAATTGGCGGTTCATCGAGGCTTCTGTCATGGCCTTCGCCGGCGAGTTGATTTCCAGATAGTAGTCTCCTCCCGGCTCGTGCCTGACGCGTGTGAGGCTGATTTCCCGCTTTTGGGAGTCGAGCACCCTCACGGTCTTGGCGTCTTCTGCGAGCTCATAGTCCGTCAGGCGTGTGCGGCTCACGCACAGGTAGTCGTAGCCTTTCCCCTTTATCTTTTTGAGGTTGTCTTCGGTGACTATGCCGGCGTCTAGGCAGACGAGCACCCTCTGCCGCGGGTCGGCCGGCACGCGCGTCTTGGCGGCGAGCGTGTCCACCATGTCGGGCAGCGAGCAGGGGTCGGCGGTGTTGCCCGCCAGTATCGAGCTGTAGCGGATGAAGCCCTCGGGGTTGATGCACAACGCCAGAACCAGCAGTTTGCAGTCCGAGCGCTTCTCCTTCGAGCGACCGTACATGGCCTTCTTGCTGCCCTCCTTGCGACCCTCGAAGTAGAAGTTGGTCAGGTCGAACAGCACGATGCGGTTGGTGATGTTGAACAGGTCGTCGGTGCGGCGGCACAAGTGGTCCTCCAGCCTGTCCTTCAGACGATAGAGTGACGGCGCAACATTATATATCGCGTGAAAACCCGGTTGCCACTGCTGGCCGCCCGTGAGCAGCTCGCACACGGCCGAGTTGTCGCGCATGATGTCCATCGACTTCAGCTCCGACGGGGCGTGGACCGTGCGGACAATCAGGTGGGCAAGGGCGGTGTTGATCTGTATCTCGCTCCAGCCCTCACGCTCCAGGAACTTGTCTATCTGCAGCTCGCGGATGGCCTGCAGGCATATCCACTCGGCCCCAACATCGCGGGCTTCGGTGTGCTCCGCCGTGTCCACGTCGACCAGCCGCTCGGCCTCCCTGCGAGACTCCGCGATGGTGCGCTTGACGGCATCCACACTGCCCGCGGCGACCATCTCATTCCAGTATTTCTTCGCCAGCCGGCGAACCGCTTCCTTGTAACGGCCCATCGCGTCGCCGAACAGCTCCTGCTCGCCCTGGTGCTCATGAAGCCAGTTCAGGCAGCGCCCGATGTCGCGCACGTCGTACGCGTCAAGATCCTCCTCGATGAAGCCCACCGTCAACATCAGACGGTGGCGGGGGCGGCCAGCCAGGTCGCGGAACGACTCCTTGATGCGATAGTAATACTCGTCGCGCTGAGTCTTCGGATTATATCGTGTCTCACTGATGAAGTGCATTGCGACGGCAAAGGTAATACCTTTTCACGAATACTCTGGGTACTACAAATGCCTTTTCGGAAAAGCCGCAACTGAAAATGAGCCAGTTGCATCCGCGGACACCCCTTTTTCACCCCAAAATTCATCAAAAAAAATTTTTGGGGGTCAAAGTTGGGTTAAAAGAATTCCTTGGATACGTGCCCGATTACAGCTCGTTCGCTCCAGAGACCATATCACATCAAGGGTGACGAGTTTGAGCGCGCCTACAAGGACTT
>CAJOHP010000261.1 GCA_905234355.1 uncultured Prevotella sp.
CCACAAGGGCTTCTATGCCGGCACGGTGGTGATGCCCGCGACGGGCGCCGACACGGTGAGCGGCTGCGGACTGGTCATCTATGACAACGGCTACGAGGGCAGCTACATCAGCGGCAGCACTTCGACCATCGTGGTGCGTCCCGCGACGGCGGGCGACCTGGTGGCCGTGGTGGGCGGCTGGTTCACCACGCCGACCGAGAACGGCGGCACGCTGACCATCTACGACGGCGAAGGCACGACGGGCGAGCAGTTGCTGAACAGCAGCAGCAGCATTACGGCTCTGGACACCATCTACTCTGAGCTTGGCGCCCTCACCATCGTGGTGAACGCCGGCAGCTGGGCCGGAGCTGGCTGCGAGATATACACCGCCTGTGTGGAGGCGCCGACCTGCCTGCGTCCGCGGCACGTGACGGTGAGCGACATTACGGGCACCACGGCCACCGTGACCTGGGACAGCGGCAACGCCACTGCCGACACGGTGAACGGCCACTACAACGTGTATGTGAAGAACCTGACGACCGAGGAGACCACCACGTATGAGGCTATCGACGTGACCTACGTGTTCGACGAAGGCGCGCTGGAGCCCGAGACCAACTATGAGCTGTGGGTGGTGGGCGTCTGCTCGGACGACGACCAGTCGCTCAGCAGCGAGCACGTCAGCTTCCGCACGGGCTGCGCCAACGGCGAGTGCGTGTTCACGGTGGAAGCCCCCTACAGCAGCTACTACGGTTCGGTGCAGGTGTGGCAGAA
The DNA here is from genome assembly GCA_905234355.1 of uncultured Prevotella sp. Taxonomy (GTDB): domain Bacteria; phylum Bacteroidota; class Bacteroidia; order Bacteroidales; family Bacteroidaceae; genus Prevotella. The sequence continues at coordinate 751 of CAJOHP010000261.1, forward strand.
CGGCGACATGATAGCCGACATCACCGGCAGCGAAGAGGTTCACAGCTGCCTGGGCAACGCCGTCACCCTGACGTGGGCCGCCGGAAGCTACAGCTATGAAGGCTTGCATGGCAAGACAACGACAACCACCACAACAAAGACCATCGACGGCGACACCATCGTGGTGTTCGACGGCCAGTGCAACGCCACGGTGTATGACATCGCCGTGCCTTACACGGGCGACTGCGAAGCGCCGTACGACCTGAGCGTGGAGAAGACCTCGACGACGGCCACGGTGAGCTTCACCGGCTATGGCTACGCCGAGGGCTACGAGGCCGAGATAGTGGAAGGCACGTGGAACGGCTCGATGGGCAATGCCGAGGCGGTGAGCGGCGGCAGCAGCCACAGCTTCAGCGGCCTCACGGCTGCCACGCAGTACACCATTGCCGTGCGCACGGTGTGCGACTCGGAACTCGGCGAGTATTCCGACTGGACGACGGTGAGCTTCACGACCGATGCCGCCGGCGCTGAAGGCTGCACCGCCCCGACCAATGTGGCTGTGCCCGAGGTGGGCATCGACAGCACTTCGGCCGTGGTGACATGGCAGGAGAACGGCGGCGCCAGCAAGTGGCAGCTGCACGTCAGCGGCACGGGCTACGACCGTATGTTCGAGGCTACCGGCAACGCCAGCTATATCCTGAACAACCTGACTCCGTCCACGAGCTACACGGTGGCGGTGCGCAGCATCTGCAGCGCCGTGGACACCAGCGAGTGGAGCCAGAGCGTGAGCTTCCGTACCACGGGCGGCAGCGGCAGCCAGGAGGGTATAGAGACCGCTGACGCCCTCGGCGCCAGCATCTACCCCAACCCCGCTTCGCACACCGTCACCATTGAGGTGGCCGAACCCGCCGAGGTGAACATGGTCGACCAGAGCGGCCGTGTGTGCGGCAGCTGGCATGTCGACAGCAGCGTCAGCATCGATATCACATCCATGGCCCGTGGCGTCTACTATGTCCGCATGGTGGGCGAGAACGGCATGGCAGTGCGCAAACTCATCGTGAAGTAGGGTAGAGCCTACGACAGCGAAAACGAGCGTCCCCGCCGGTGGCGGGGACGCTTTTTTTTTGAGCCGAAGTGTCTTGCGCTGAAAAAAGTTGACACAAAAGTCAACAAAGAATGGCAAACGGAAAAGCAAAAACAAGGAATGCGAAGAAGCATTTAAGAGAAGAGACAAAAATGGAGATAGTGCATGATTACTATCTGGGAGCCCTCAACAAAACCCATCTGGCCGAAAAATACGGAGTCGGATGGGAGACCGTTCACAAAATCATTCGTAAATTTGCAGCGGAAAACGACAAGAGTGCGCTGCTTATGGGAAAACACACAACAGACAGTCTCTCAGAAGAGAACAAGGCGTTACGCAAGGAAGTCCTGGAGTTGAAAAAGCGGCTCTACGACGAGACGATGCGTGCGGATTTCTATGACACGATGATAGATGTGGCGGAGGAGATGTTCGGCATAGAGATAAGAAAAAAAGCCGGCACCGGACAGTCGAAAGGCTGCACGAAGACGAAGTGAGGCGGTATCCCGTCAATCGTCTTTGCGCACTGGCCGGTGTGACAAGACAGGCCTTTTACAAGCGGGACGAGGACGCGCTGCTGGCGCGCCTCGCCATTGAGCAGTTCGTGGTGCAGTATGTGCTGGAAGTGAGGGTGAAAGACCCGAAGATAGGGATGGACAAGCTGTGGCGGATGTACAGCGCAAAGTTTCCCGAGGAATACCGCGTAGGGCGCGACGTGTTCCGCAGCATCCTCCACGAGCGCGGGCTGAACCTGCGCCACCGTCCGCGAGCCATCCGCACGACGGACTCTCGCCACAACCTGCCGACCTACCCCAATCTCGTGAAGAGCGTAATCCCCATGCGGCCCAACCATATATGGGTCAGCGACATCACCTACATCATGACAGAAGACCCGGAATCGCCTTTGGGCTACCGTTTTGTGTTCCTGACCATCGTCATGGACGCCTACAGCAAGCGCATTCTGGGCTGGTACGTGGCCCCGACACTGGAGGCCGCCTACTGCATCCGTGCGCTGAAGATGGCCGTTGGCACACTGCCGGAAGGCTTTTCCGACACCCTCATCCACCACTCCGACCGCGGCACCCAATATGCTAGTGCAGGATATATCAAAGTGCTCAACGCCAGCCGTATCATCCCAAGCAT
>CAJOHP010000262.1 GCA_905234355.1 uncultured Prevotella sp.
CTCCCCTACAAGGGAGGGGAGTGCCATGCGGTCTGTTTCGCTACCGGTTTACCGACGTTCAGACTTTTTCAAGTGGACTCATATGATGTAACGCCTCGTTGCCGAGGTTGAGCGCCATGGGCTTGTCGTAGTCGTCGACGAGGATGGCCACCGGCATGTGGGTCTGCTCGTAGCACTTCGTATTTTCAGTACTTTACCTCGGTCTGTCCGCCCCATCCGGTGTGGGCCACTAGCGCGAAGGCATGGTCTGTCTGTGGCCGCTCGCTAAAGAACCAGCCGCTGTACTGCGTAATCTTGTTGCGCTCTATGGGCACGTTGGGAAACTCGCGCTCTGTCAAGATCTTCACCCCGCCATACTTCTCGTCGAGCGCATAGGCGGTGACAAAGAGCTTCAGGCTGGCCGTCTCGGCTTTCGGTATGGTGTAGGTCTCCAGCGTGAGTGGCTTCCCCACCATGTCGGGGGTGATGTCGAAGAACACGCTCTGCTGCGAGTTCACGCACCCATAGCCGGTGGTAGCATCGAGTGCTCCACTGCCACCGGTGAAGTAGAGTCGCACCTGCTTCACCTCGGCCGGCACAGGGTCTTCGGTGGTGAAGCGCAGCATCGAGGTGACGCGCTCCAGCGTGACGTCCTGCACCATCTGCTCGTCGGTCACGACGACGTCGCCATAGTGATAGAACGTATCGGAGAATCCGTCGTCGTTGGTAAACTGTATCTTCTCCGGCGTGGCCAGCGAGGGGTTGCCTGTACTGCTGTGAGCGAGCACGAGCAACTGATAGGTACCGGCCTCCAGCTCCATGGCCACCTGGCCGTAGGCGCTGTCGCCCTGCCGCTGTGTGACAGCCTTCACCTTCTTTCCCTCACGATAGACCACCACGCCCAGCCGCGTGCAGTAGTCGGCGATGGGGGTGGCCGTGCGTGTGTCGAAGGGTATCACGCTGAATCCCGTGACGCGCACCACCAGGTTGGCACCGGCGGGGGCGGCGCCTGTATCGTCGCCCGTGTCGTCGTCGCTGACGGGCGAGGCGTTGTGCTCTGCCGGCGGCGTGTCTTCGTCGAGCACCACCTTCTCGCAGGCTGTCATGCCCACGGCTGCTGCCAGCAGGAGCATGCGGAGTATTGCTCTCATAAGCGTTGTGTCTGCTTTTTTCATCTCTTTCAGGCGAGGAGCACGGTTGTCCCAATCATACGGGGAGCGCACCGCTCCTGCCAGGTATCGGCTGCAAAAGTAAGAAAAATACCGTATGCAGCCAAATGTTTTTGTATTTATTTTCGTGTCAGTTATTCTTCCTGTAGCTTTGTACGGCCCAGACAGCCATAGACAGGCCGATGGCGAGCAGGGCTGCCAGCTGGTGGATCACCTCGCCTGGGCCGCCGCCACGAATGAAGACGGTGCGGACGGCATCGATGAAGTAGTGCATGGGGTTGACGTAGGTGGTGAGATAGGCCCAGCCGGGCATGGACCGCACAGGCGTAAAGAGGCCGCTGAGCAGCATGATGCACACGATGAAGAACCACATGACAAACATGGCCTGCTGCATGGTGTCGCTGTAGTTGGAGATGAGGAGCCCGAAGCTGGAGAAGAACAGGGCCAGCAGCATGGCGAGCACATAGACCAGCCAGAGCGGTCCGGCAGGACTGAGCCCGTAGATGAGCCAGGCCAGCAGCAAGCACACCGTGACGACGAAGAGGGCGATGAGCCAGTAGGGGATGAGCTTGGAGAGGATGAAGGCCCACTTCGGCACAGGAGTGACGTTGATCTGCTCTATGGTGCCGCTCTCTTTCTCGCCCACGATGTTGAGCGTGGGCAGGAAGCCCGTCATCAGCATCATCACGATAGCCAGCAGGGCCGGAATCATGTAGAGCTTATAGTCCTGTTGCTTGTTGTAGAGCACCAGCGGAGAGACGTCAGGCTGCATGGCCGCTGCGGGGGGGGCCAGGCTTGCGGCGACGATCTGCGAGAGATAGGCACTGCCCATAGAGCCCTTGGTACCGTTGACGGCATTGGCAGCTATGAGCACCGT
>CAJOHP010000263.1 GCA_905234355.1 uncultured Prevotella sp.
CCATCAGCTCGGGCCTGGCCCTGATAGACCGTCACCGGGCCATGGAGCGCATCCTCTACGACCGCCTGTCGAGTCGGCGCCAGACCGCCGACAGCCAGACGCTCCTCTTCCCCGTCGACTGCCGCTTCTCGGCCGCCGACGCCGAGCTGCTCGGCGAGATGCTTCCGGAGCTGAAGCAGTACGGGTTCGAGATAACACCGCGCGACAACACCACGTTTGTGGCCACCGCCATCCCCTCGGACCTCTCGACCGACGACCTACAGACGCTGCTCGACCAGATGCTTGTGGACAGCAAGGGGGCCGCCATGCAGCGCTTCAACGACCGCAGCCAGAGCCTCTGCGCCTCGCTGGCACGGCAGATGGCATCGCGCCACGCCGCCCCGACCTCGCAGGAGGAGATGCAGCAGACGGTGGCCGACCTCTTCGCCTGCCCGATGGCCGACACCACGCCGAGCGGCAAACGCATCATCACCATAGTAAAACCCGAAGAACTTTTACGCTAAACACCCAACACCTAACACTGATATGGCCCAATACCAACCCCAAGGATTCAGCATGCTGCCGCCGGCGGTGAAGCACCTGCTCATCGTCAACGTGCTCTGCTACGGACTGTACTATGTCCTAAACATGCAGCATATCATAGACCTCAACTTCTGGTGCGGCATCTGGACCCCGGCGACGGGCAACTTCCGCCTGTGGCAACCGCTGACATACATGTTCATGCACGGCTCGTTCGACCACCTGTTCTTCAACATGTTCTCGCTGTGGATGTTCGGTTCGACGCTGGAGAACTACTGGGGCACACGGCGGTTCCTGTTCTACTACCTTGTGTGCGGCATCGGGGCTGGACTGCTCAACCTGCTCGTGCCGGGCATCCACGTCTCGGTGGGAGCCTCGGGAGCCGTCTACGGCCTCCTGCTGGCCTTCGGCATGCTCTTCCCCAACGAATACATTTACCTTTACTTCCTGGTACCCATCAAGACCAAGTGGTTCATCATCGGCATGATTGCCTTGGAGCTCTTCGAGGGTGTCTTCCGCAGCTACGACGGCGTGGCCCACTTCGCCCACCTGGGCGGGATGCTCATCGGCTTCCTGCTCATCCTCTACTGGCGCAAACACCCCTTCTCACGAATATAACAAACAAACTAATACTAAACCGACAATGAAAAGAACAATTGTTATCATGACAGTCCTGCTGTCAATCGCAGCCAGCTCGACAGCCCAGAAAAAAGACAGCTTTTTCAGTATAGAACACCCGTGGATGAAGATGGTGGGCTATTCTTACCAGCCAGCCTACCCCTACGGCGTTTCCACTGCCGGCGGCTCGTTCCTCTCGGTCGGATTCGGCGAAAACGGCAAGGAATACATCACCTCTGACGGCAAAACCCGCGTAGAGCCTTCCTATTCCGTCCGACTGGGATGGGTGGGCTACACCTTCGACGAAGGGACCACCGGATGGGGCGCCATCTCGTTCAGGCCCATGATAGTGATGGGTGTGGACATGACAAACGACTACGACGTGGCCACCGACAAGACCAAGCGCAACAGCTACTTCACCATGGCGCCGACACTGGCGGTGAACATCTACATGTTCCACTTCTCGGTGGGCTACGAGATAGTGCCCAAGCTGAGCCAGTTCAACGGCCTGACCTTCGGCGTGGGCCTCTCGATACGCTACAACCGCCCGAGAGCCACCGACAAAGTCGTGGTCACAGAGTAAGCAGAAATAAACATCACATATAACCACAATGGAATTAGCATCGAAATACGACCCTCGTGCCATCGAGGAGAAATGGTATCAGTTCTGGCTTGACAAAAAGCTCTTCCACTCGGAGCCCGACAACCGCGTGCCCTACACGGTGGTCATCCCGCCGCCCAACGTGACGGGTGTGCTGCACATGGGCCACATGCTCAACAACACCATCCAGGATGTGCTGGTGCGCCGCGCCCGCATGCAGGGCAAGAACGCCTGCTGGGTGCCCGGCACCGACCACGCCTCCATCGCCACCGAGGCCAAAGT
>CAJOHP010000264.1 GCA_905234355.1 uncultured Prevotella sp.
GGTGGGGTCTGTAATATCTTGGAAAGGAAGAATTTACTGACCCCACCCCCGACCCCTCCCCTACAAGGGAGGGGAGTGCCATGCGGCCTGTTTCGCTACCGGTTTACCGACGTTCAGACTTTTTCAAGTGGACTCAGATTTTTTTATTCTTACTTGGATTTTAAGGGAATTTGAGAATGAACCGTGGGGCGGTTTCATTTCGTATGTTTCCTGTCGCATGCGATGAATAATTCTCATCATTTCTTTTCATGGGTAAATTCTCTAATTCTTGATAGACAAAGGCTTGACATCCTTTCTTGGGTGGGAAAGTTCAGTTATTGCCTTTGCACCAAATGTCTTGTGCTGATTTTTAGCAGCTGCGTTAAACCATGGCGGACGGGTAGCGTCTAACTAGGCGTTATGAATCGATTCTTATTAGCTATCGTGCTGTCGCTGTGTGCCGCAGGTGTGTGGGCACAGGGACAAGTGAGAGGAAAGGTGCTCGACCGCCAGAGCGACGAGACACTGCAGTTTGTAAACATCCGCGTGACCGACAGCCAAGGCAAGCTTGCCGGCGGCGGCATGACCGACGTGAGCGGCAACTTCGCCGTGCGCTCCCTGCGCGACGGGCAGTACACGCTCGAGGTGTCGTTTGTGGGCTACAAGACCGTCACACGCAAGTTCAGCATCACGCCGCAGAAGCGCACGGCCCACTTCAACGCCCTCTACCTGGCCGAGGACACCAAGACGCTGGGCGAGGTGACCGTCACCGGACAGCGCTCGCAGATGAAGCTCGAGGTGGACCGCAAGACGTTCACCGTCGACGAGGTGCTCGCTGCGGCAGGCGGCTCGGCATCGGAACTGCTCGAGAACATACCGAGCGTGGAGGTGACCACCGACGGCGAGATATCGCTCAGGGGCAACTCCAGCGTGGAGGTATGGATAAACGGCAAGGCCAGCGGACTCACCGCCGACAACCGCGGCGAGATACTCCAGCAGATACCGGCCGAGAGCATAGAGCGCATAGAGGTCATCGACAATCCGTCGGCCAAGTATTCGCCCGAGGGCTCGGCCGGCATCATCAACATCATACTCAAGCGCGACCGAAAGGCTGGATACTACGGCTCGCTGCAGACCGGAGCCAACAACCAGAAAGGATGGAACGTGGGCGGCAACATCAACTACTCCAGCGGCCATCTCGACGCCTATGCCAACCTGGGCTACCGGCGCCGCCGAGGCTCGGGCGGCAACATGAGCGACCAGCGCTACCGCACTGCCGAGGAACTGCCCTTCAGCTCCTATCAGTACAGCGAGGGCGACAACAACAACCACGGCGGCGGACTCTTCGGGCGAGCCGGACTCACCTGGCACCTCACCGAGCACGACGACCTCGGACTGGCAGGCATGACCATGCACGGCAACCGCGAGAACGACAACCTCACCGACTATACCTACGGCACCTACGACGCGCTGGGCAACGCAGTGCCCAACCGCGCACTGCGACGCCAGACATGGGGCGACGGCAAGAACCACATGTATAACGGCGAGCTGACCTACTCCCACAAGTTCGGCGCCGACACACACAAGATAGACTTCTCACTCAGCTTCAACAAGTGGACCAACGACGGGTCGAACGAATACCTCAACGACACCACCCACCTGGGCACACTCGCTGCCCTGCCCCCCTCCTACGCCTACCAGTACCGACCCATGGAGACCGACAGCCGCACATGGGAGGCTAAGCTCGACTACGAGAACCAGATCAGCGACAAGCTCAAGCTCGAGGCAGGATACAACGGGCGCTTCTCCCACGAGGACACACCGCAGCAGAGCTACGAGTATGCAGCCACAGGCACTGCCGAACGACTCGACCCGCACGACGCAAGGCTCAAGGAGGATGCCTTCTTCTACAACCAGTTTGTCTACGACATGGACGTGCACGCACTCTATGCCACGCTCAACACCAAGTTCGGACCGCTCGGCGTCATGGCAGGACTGCGCGGCGAATACTGGCGCGTAGACACACATGACGACCGCGCCGCTGCAGCTCACCACCACACCGTTCAAGAAGGACTACTTCCAGCTCTTCCCCTCGCTCTTCCTCAACTACCAGCTCACCGAGACGGCTCAGCTACAGCTGAACTACACGCGACGCATGCGCCGGCCATGGGGCGGACAGCTCAACTCCTTCAAGAACACGCGCGACGCATCGATGATAGAGTTTGGCAACCCTGAGCTCACGCCCGAATACACCAACGCATTCTCCCTCAACTTCCTCAAGACCTGGCCGGAGCACACCGTCTCCATTGGCACCTACTACCGCCCCACCACCGACGTGATGCAGCGCATACGCTACCAGGGACTCTACGAGGGGCAGAACGTGATGTATATGACCAACCTCAACGTGGCACGCAGCCAGAGCGCCGGCGCCGAGCTCATCGTCAAGGACAAGCTCTGGCGCATACTCGACCTCACCACCACGCTCAATGCCTACTACTACCACCTCGACGGATTTGAGACCGTGATAGAGAACCAGCGCGTCACCGGCGAGGCCGACGAGAACTTCGCCTGGGACGCCCGCCTGCTCGCCTCGGTCATCCTGCCCTACGACATCTCCCTGCAGGCCACGGGCAACTACCGCTCGCGCTCGGTCATCACACAGGGATACCGCAAGGCCAACGGATCGCTCGACCTCGGACTGCGCAAGTCGTTTCTCAACAAGACCTTCGCACTGAGCATCAACTGGCGCGACGTCTTCAACTCCCGCCACTGGGAAAACTACACCGAGGGTCCCACCTTCTGGCGACATCAGCGCAACTTCCGCGACCCGCGCATCAACGTGCAGCTCACCTGGAACTTCGGCAACATGAAGAAGAAGCCTACCCGTCGCGACGACGACCAGCAGGGCGGCACCGACGACGACCAGCAGGGCTACGGCAGCGGCGGTGGCGACTTCGAGTAGCCCCCCGTCTACCCGTGCCACACAGCCACTCGGAAGAAGACACAAAAAGCCCGGCCACCACTGGCCGGGCTTTTCGTGTCTGTGCTAAAAAGCTATTTACTTACTAAAGTTTCCCACGCTCGATGCGAAATCCTCTGCCAGTTACGTATAAGGCTGAAGCCATCCGATTCTACTATTTAGAATGCCGTCTGTTAATATC
>CAJOHP010000265.1 GCA_905234355.1 uncultured Prevotella sp.
ATCGGTGTGCCGCGCCGCCGACGGCACGTGGCGGCTGGTCTTCCAGGTGAACGACCGCTCGCCACTCTTTGCCGCCGCCTACAGCGCCGACCTCGTCAGCTGGCGACCGCAGGACTACCCCCTGCAGGCCAGCGCGCCCTGCGAGCAGCCCGTGGTGTTCCAGAACGACGACGGCACATTCGACATCTACTACAAGTCCGGCGGACAGAAATACTTCGTCTCGGCCACGCCCAACTTCCGTGACTTCGCACCGGCACGTCCCTCGCAGATAGACGATGCGGCGTGGACGCGCGACACCGCCACCATCGGCGGGCAGCTCAGGGAGGGCTATCAGTTTGCTCTCAGCGCCGCCGACATGGACCGCGTCACACGCCACTTCGACTGGCTGCGGCGCGACGCACAGCTGTCGGCCGAGCGCATGCACGACGATGCCACACACCTCGCATCGCTCACACAGCCCCTGCAGGCCACCCTGCGCGTGAACACAGCACAGGAGAAGACCATCAGCGACAAGCTCATCGGCATCTTCTTCGAGGACATCAGCTATGCGGCCGACGGCGGCCTCTATGCCGAACTGGTGCAGAACCGCGACTTCGAGTACAGCGAGCGCGACCGACGAGAGTGGAACGCCACTACTGCATGGCACTCGCCGGCAGACATACGCATAGCCGCCGACCACCCGCTGAGCCCGCAGAACCCGCACTATGCCGTGGTGAAGGACGACTCGCTCGTCAACGAGGGATGGGACGGCATCGCCGTCGAGGCAGGCAAGAAGTACGACTTCACGATGTTTGCCAATGGCAAGAAGCCCCCGACGGCACCGTGCTGGCCAGGGCCAAAGTGAAGGCCAAGGGCGCCGGATGGCAGCAGCTCTCGGCCACGCTTACGGCCAAGGCCACCGAGGACAAGGCGCGCCTGCTCGTACTGCCAAAGGGCAAGGACGAGGTGGGCATCGACATGGTCTCGCTCTTCCCGCAGGAGACGTTTATGAACCGCAAGAACGGCCTGAGGAAAGACCTGGCTGAAACGATCGCCCGCCTGAAGCCCAAGTTCGTGCGCTTCCCCGGCGGCTGCATGAGCCACGGCCAGGGACTGGACAACATCTACCACTGGCACCACACCATCGGGCCGCTCTGGCTGCGACAGCCCGACATGAACATCTGGCACTACCACCAGACGCGCGGACTGGGCTTCTACGAGTATTTCCAGTTCTGTGAGGACATCGGCGCCGAGCCCCTGCCCGTGCTCGCTGCGGGCGTGCCCTGCCAGAACTCGCAGAACGACCGTCGTGGCGTGGGCGGACAGCAGGGAGGCATACCCATCGACGAGATGGGCGCATACGTGCAGGAGCTGCTCGACCTCATAGAGTGGGCCAACGGCGACCCCGCCACCTCGAAGTGGGCCAGGATGCACCCAGAGCCCTTCGGCCTGAAATATATCGGCATAGGCAACGAGGACATCATCTCCACCGTCTTCGAGGAGCGCTACGAGATGATATGCCGCGCCATTCGCGCCCGCTATCCCGAGATAAAGATATGCGGCACCGTGGGACCCTTCCACACGCCCAGCGCCGACTACCTGGAGGGATGGGACTTCACCCGACGTCATCCAGACCTGCAGTACATGGTCGACGAGCATTACTACGAGTCGACAGGATGGTTTCTCCACCACCGCGACTACTACGACCGCTACGACCGCCAGGGCGCAAAGGTCTACCTCGGCGAGTGGGCCGCGTCGACCAGGACCAAGCGGCCCAACATCGAGACGGCGCTTGCCGAGGCCCTCTACCTCACCGACATAGAGCGAAATGCCGACGTGGTGGAGATGACCAGCTACGCCCCCATGCTTGCCAAGGACGGCCACCACAACTGGAACCCCGACATGATATACTTCTCTAACACCACGGTGCGCACCACGCCGGCCTACGAGGTGCAGCGGCTGTTCTCCGTCTATGGCGGCGACCGCTACGTCAGCTCGCAGCTCACCACCGCCGACAGCAAGCTGGCTCACCGTCTGGGGGCCAGCGTGGTGCGCAACACCAAGACGGGCAAGACCTACGTCAAGCTGGTCAACGCATTGCCCGTAGAGACCCATGTGCAGGTGGAGGGGCTGGACATACCGGACACGGCAGTCACCGAAGGGTTTGAGGGTAAGCCCCAAGACCAGCGGCTGCAGTGCAAGAAAGGCACCGCTGGCCGGCAGATTGTGCTGCCGCCCTACGCCATGCGGGTGATAGAACTGGACTAGAGATAGAACACGCTCTCGGGCCCCATATTGAAGAGGAGGTCGAGAATGCTGAGATTGGGCAGGAAGCCATGCTTCTGCTCATAGACCTGATAGTAGCGCCGGGGCTGGAAGTCAGCATCCGGCGCTGCGTGTTTGGGATGGATGGCAGAGCGGAAGTCGTGGAAAGGGGCTGACCCTTCGGGGGAAAGGGCGGCTGAGGGGCGCTCTTTCCCTGAAGAGAGTGGGGTGGGGATGGGCGGCGGTACTACACAGGGCTGGATGTCGAGCAGCTCGCACAGCTTGCGGCGGATGGCCTCGTCGTAGTCGTAGAGCAGGGGCCAGCGGTCGGTCTCGGTGAAGAACGGGCGCAGGTCGTCCTCGTAATACTCGAAGAAAGGGGAGTCGCCATAGGCCGACTGTAGTGCCTGCCAGTGCTGGTGCTGCCAGTGGCCGTGGAAGCTGACATAGGGCGAGGCGGCAGACGGTAAGCCGCCGTCGGAGCGCTGGCTCTGCACTGGCACCGTGAGCGCCTGCACGCCGTTGGCGGCGGCGATGAGGCAGCGGTTGCGATAGGTCTGCTTCTGGTAGCTGTCGCACACGTCGATGACCACGCGGGGGTATCTGAACAGCTTCTGATACCACTGCACAGGACCGAAGTAGGTGGGAGCGAGGAGGGCTGTCATTCGAGCAGGAACAGTCGGTCGGAGTGCCATCCGCTCAGCATGGCGCTGTCGGGGTCGTGGCTGTAGACGATGAGGAAGGCACGGCCGATGATGCGCTGCTCGCTGATGAGGCCGAGCGTGCGCGAGTCGGTGGAGTTGCCACTGCCTATGGCGTGCACCCAGTAGTAGTCGCAGTCGGCGCAGTCGCGTAGTCCGGGCACGATAAACTGTCGGCCGGTGTGGCGCACGGTGTCACCCGGCACAGCCTGGCAGCGCCCGAAGAGCACGGTCTGGTGTGTGCTGTCGCGTGGGTCTTCGTAGGCCACGATGTCGCCTGCACTCACTGGCCTGCGGCACAGTCGTCCGTAGCTGAACAGGCCGCTGTCGCTGCCCGTGCGCAGACCGTAGCTCCAGCGGTTGACCAGCACACGGTC
>CAJOHP010000266.1 GCA_905234355.1 uncultured Prevotella sp.
TAGATATTAACAGACGGCATTCTAAATAGTAGAATCGGATGGCTTCAGCCTTATACGTAACTGGCAGAGGATTTCGCATCGAGCGTGGGAAACTTTAGACCCTAATTTGGAAAATAATGTGTATGTCTGCACCGATTTGATAATAGGCACTAACTGTCAGCAGGGACTATAGGCTACAGCTTGGAGGCTCCAACGGGTGGAAGATCGCATGGAGCCGTTACTGAAGGCCGTGTATCTGCTGCTTCTGCGTCATCGAGAGTCCTATGAAGCGGGCTACGCCCTGTCGTATGCTGTCAAGCCCGAAGTCGTCGGGCCGCAGCTCGCCGAGAGGCAGCCAGACGAGGTCGGCAGCATCGTCGGCAGCATGAGGCTGCAGTCCGTCGGGCACGTCGAAGCGGAAGAAGAGGTCGAGGGTGTGCACGGTGAGTCCGGAGAAGGGGTAGCGGTTGGGCAGGGAGAAGAGGTAGTGCGGCTGGGTGAGACATAGTCCTGTCTCTTCGGCTATCTCGCGTAGCATGGCCTGCTCGGCGCTCTCGCCTATGTCGGCAAAGCCTCCGGGCAGGTCGAGTGTGCCCCGGGCGGGCTCTTTGGCGCGCCGTGCCACGAGCAGTCGGCCGCCGGCGCTGACGATGAAGGCGGCGGTGGCCGCCGCGGGGTTGGCGAAGAAGGTGAATCCGCAGGCAGCACACTGCTTGCTCTTCACGCTGTCGGCCGCAAAGCGCTCACTGCCACAGACGGGGCAGTGGCGGAAGAGCCGGAGGGGATGGTCGTGTGTGGGCATGACTATGGTGATGATGGTGATGATGGTGTAGCGGGTGCAAAATTAATAAAAAAAAGTGAGACGCTTTCAGGAAAAATGCTTAACTTTGCAGCCGCATTTTCCAAAAAACCGTTTGCAGACAATGAAACGAACACTATACTTACTGCTTTTTATGATGCTTACCACCGCTATCGATGCCCAGAAGGTGTACGATCTGTGGCCCAAGGGTGCTCCCAACAGCAACGGCGACGCCTCCGACAAGGCCGAGCTGCACGTCTTCCTGCCCGACGCCCGTCAGTCCACGGGCCGTGCTGTGGTGATGTGTCCTGGCGGTGCCTACAGCCATCTGGCCATGGCTCACGAGGGCACGGACTGGGCCTACTTCTTCACCCACCAGGGCATTGCGCTGATTGTGCTGAAATACCGCATGCCGCACGGCAACGCAGAGGTGCCCTTGAGCGATGCCGAGGAGGCCATGCGCACGGTGCGTCGCAACGCTAAGGCGTGGCACATAGACCCCCGTCAGGTGGGCATCATGGGCTTCTCGGCGGGCGGCCACCTGGCCTCGACCGTGGCCACGCACAGCAAGGGCACGGCAAAGCCCGACTTCCAGATACTGTTCTATCCGGTCATCACGATGGACCCGAGCTTCACTCACCGTGAGTCTATGGAGAACCTGCTGGGCAAGAAGCCGCGCAAGCGCGACATCAAGGAGTATAGCAACGACCAGCAGGTGACGCGTGCCACGCCACGGGCGTTTATCGCGCTGAGCGACGACGACGACCTGGTGCTGCCTGCCAACGGCGCCTACTACTACCAGGAGTGCTACCGCCACGACGTGCCGGCCACACTCCACATCTATCCCTCGGGGGGCCACGGCTGGGGCTACCGCGAGTCGTTCAGGTTTCACATGGAGATGGTGCTGGAGCTGAAGGGGTGGCTGCAGAGCTTCTGAGCGGATTACCCGACCAGTCGACCATCATTGACATCACCTTACGAATAATTATTTCCCGATTGTTTGGCTGTTTAAAAGATTTGGAGTAAATTTGCACTCCGAAACGGCGGGCGCACCCCCCAGCATACTCACTATGAGCAAGATAGAGATACGCAAGGTGAACACACGGCGCGAGCTGCGACAGTTTGTGCAATTCTACTACGACCTGTATCGCGGCAACGAGCATGCCGTGCCCTATCTCTTTTTCGACGAGATGGCCACGCTGCGCCGCGACAAGAACCCTTCGTTTGAGTGCTGCGAGGCCGACTATTTCCTGGCCTTCGACAGTGAGGGCCGCGTGGTGGGCCGCGTGGCCGCCATCATCAACCACCGTGCCAACGAGCGGTGGAGCGTGAGGCAGGTGCGCTTCGGTTGGCTCGACTTCATCGACGACCACGACGTGTCTCGCGCCCTGCTCGACACCGTGGCCTCATGGGGCCGCGAGCGTGGCATGACGGAGATGGCGGGCCCGCTGGGCTTCATCGACACCGACCGCGAGGGCATGCTCGTGGAGGGCTTCGACGAGCTGTCGACGATGTATGTGAACTACAACTACGCTTACTACCCCGAGCACATAGCCCACTACGGTGGCTTTGCCAAGGACAACGACTACCTGGAGTACCGTGTGACGGTGCCCGACCGCGTGCCCGACAAGTTTGGCAAGCTCGCCGCGATGGTGCAGCAGCGCTACGACCTGCGCGTGCACAAGTTCACGCGCCGCGAGCTCACCACAGAGGGATGGGGCCGCGAGGTGTTCCATCTGCTCAACGCCACCTATAAGGACCTCTACGGCTTCAGCGAGCTGTCGCAGCGGCAGATAGACAAGCTTGTGGACGACTACATCAAGATAGCCGACCTCAACCTTGTCACGGCCGTGATGGACGGCGAGCGGATGATAGGCTTCGGCATCACCTTCCCCTCGTTCTCGCGTGCGCTGCAGAAGACGCGCGACGGGCGTCTCTTCCCCCTGGGCTGGTGGCAGCTGCTGCGCACGCTGAAGATGCACAAGACCGACACGGTGGACCTGCTGCTCATCGGCGTACTGCCGGAGTACAGGCAGAAGGGTGCCAACGCGCTCATCTTCAACGACCTCATACAGCAGTTTCAGCACTATGGCTTCCGATGGGCCGAGGCCATGCCGCAGATGGAGGCCAACGAGGCAGTGCGCTCGCAGTGGCAGTATCTCGACGCCAGGCAGCACCGGCGCCACCGCTGCTTCAGGAAGAAGCTGTAAGGGGCTTCGCAACGTTAGGACTGCGATGCTGTTGCAGCATACTGAACGACTATCCTCCGTACTTTCCCCAAAAAAAATCGGCCTTACATTTCGTACAGGCTGGAAGCCCGCGTGGCTACCGTAGCGTGCGCATGGCATTGAGCACGGCGATGACGGTGACGCCCACGTCGGCGAAGACGGCCATGGCCATGGTGGCCATGCCTAGGGTGGCGAGCAAGAGCACAGCCACCTTGACGGCGATGGCGAAGACCACGTTTTGCCGCGCTATGGCTATGGTGCGCCGGCTGATGGCCACGGCTGTGGCCACACGCGATGGCTGATCGTCCATGACCACCACGTCGGCCGCCTCGATGGCTGCCTCACTGCCCATGGCACCCATGGCCACGCCCACGTCGGCACGGGCGAGCACGGGGGCGTCGTTGATGCCGTCGCCCACGAAGGCGAGGGTGTCGCGCCGGCGTCTGCCCTGCGTGAGGAGCTGCTCGAGGAGCGCCACCTTGTCGGCAGGCAGCAGCCCGGCGTGCACGTCGGCGATGCCGAGCTGCCGGGCCACCTCACGGGCCTCGTCGGCACGGTCGCCGGTGAGCATGACGATGCGGTCTATGCCCTGCCGGCGCAGCGCGCCTACGGCCTCGGCGCTGTCGGCCTTGACGTGGTCGCCCACGACGATGT
>CAJOHP010000267.1 GCA_905234355.1 uncultured Prevotella sp.
ATGGCCGCCGCCTCGAAGAATATCACGAAGGTGAGTCTGGAACTCGGCGGCAAGGCTCCCGCCATCGTCATGAAGGACGCCGACCTGGAGCGCGCCGCCCAGTGGATTGTCGACTCGCGCATCGGCAACAACGGACAGATCTGCAATAATGCCGAGCGCGTGTACGTACAGAAAGAGGTGAAGACCGAGTTCACCAAGATTTTGGTCGACAAGATGAAGGCCGTGAAAGTGGGTGACCCCTGCGCCGACGAGAGCGTCGACATGGGTCCGCTGGTGGAAGCCCGTGCCCTGGAGAGCGTCACCGAGAAGGTGGAGCGCGCCATCCAGCAGGGAGCCAAGCTGCTCTGCGGCGGTCAGCGTGTAGGCACAAAAGGCTACTTCTATGCCGCTACCGTGCTCGATGACTGCCGTCAGGACATGGACATCATCCACGAGGAGACCTTCGGCCCGGTGATTCCGCTGATAGAGTTCGAAACCATCGACGAGGCCATCGGCTATGCCAACGACTGCGAGTACGGCCTGGCCAGTTCCATCTTCACCAAAGACCTGAACGTGGCTGTCAAGGCCTGCCGCGAGCTGGAGTTTGGCGAGACCTACATCAACCGCGAGCACTTCGAGGCCATCCAAGGTTTCCACGCTGGTGTGAAGAAGAGCGGTATCGGCGGTGCCGACGGCAAGCACGGCGTCGAGGAGTACCTCGTTACCCACGTTACCTATCTGGACACTTACGAGGACATGTAATTCCATGAAAGTCGGACTATTTGTTCCCTGCTATGTCGACGCGCTCTACCCCGAGGTAGGCGTGTCGACATACCGTTTGCTGAAAAGCCTGGGCCTCGACGTCGAATACCTGCTGCGGACAGCCTATGGGCAACGCGGGCTTCGAGCACATGGCCAAGCCGTTAGTGCAGAAGTATGAGGAGTTGTTTGCACCCTACGACTACGTGGTGGCTCCCTCGGCCAGCTGCGCGGCCTACGTCAGGGTGTTTCATCCGGCGATGGCTGGGGCTAATGAGGCTCATAAGGCTCATGGGAGTAACGGGGGCTGCGCTTACTCAAAGACAAAGGACCTGGTGGAGTTTCTGCATGATGTGGTCAAGGTGACGTCGCTGCCTGCCCGCTTTCCCCATAAGGTCAGCGTACACAACTCCTGCCACGGCGTGCGTGAGTTAGGACTGTCGTCGCCGTCGGAGCGCAACGTACCGCGCTTCAACAAGATTATCGACCTGCTGCGGCTGGTCGAGGGCATTGAGGGACGAGTGCTGCGGCTTCGGCGGCATGTTCGCTGTCGAGGAGCAGGCCGTCAGCCGCCGCATGGGCATCGACAAGATACGCCGCCACATTGCCACGGGTGCCGAATACGTCACCGGTCCCGACTCGTCATGCCTGATGCACATGCAGGGCATAGCCGAGAAGGAGCGGCTGCCCATCAAGTTCATTCATGTAGCACAAATACTAAGCGCCGGACTATGAGTACCAAACATTCAAAGGCTGCCAAGGCTTATCAGCAGAAGCCGGACGTTGTGGAACGCCACGACAAGACCTTCTTCGGCGTGCGACAGAAGCGCGACAACATGGCACGTGCCCTGCCTGAGTGGGAAGACCTGCGCACGGCGGCCAGCCTCATCAAGAAGCACACTATCACCCACCTGGCCGACTACTTGGAGCAGTTTGAGCGGAACGCCGTCAGCAACGGCGTACACGTACACTGGGCCAAGGATGCCGACGAGTATAACCGGATTGTCCGTGACATACTCATGTCGCATGGCGTCAGGAAGGTGGTGAAGAGCAAGAGCATGCTGACCGAGGAGTGCCACTTGAACGAGAACCTGGAACAGCACGGCATCGAAGTCGTCGAGACCGACCTCGGCGAGCGCATTCTCCAGATGATGCGGCTGGCACCGAGCCACATCGTCATGCCCGCCCTCCACGTACACCGCGAGGACATCGGCGACACCTTCCGCCGTCTCATCCCTGACTTCGACGCGATAGCCTCCACCTACACTGCGGTTGGCGGACTTGCCGACAACAACGACCCCACCTTCCTGACCTACGTGGCGCGGATGCACCTGCGCCGCCAGTTCATGGAGGCTGACGCAGGCATGACGGGTGCCAACTTCGGCATTGCCGAGACGGGCGACGTCGTCGTCTGCACCAACGAGGGCAACGCCGACATGTCGACCAGCATCCCCAAGCTGCACATCGTCTCGATGGGTATAGAGAAGCTGATACCGAGCTATGCGGCGATGGGCGTGTTCCAGCGGCTGCTGGCCCGCAACGGCACCGGACAGGAAACCACTGTCTATACCAGCCATTTCAGAGGGCCGCGACCTGGCGGCGAGATGCACATCGTGCTTGTTGACAACGGGCGCAGCAGCATCCTCGGCAACGAGGAGCACTGGCAGACGCTGAAGTGCATGCGCTGCGGCGCCTGCATGAACACATGCCCTGTTTATCGCCGGTCGGCGGGCTACAGCTATACCTACTTCATCCCCGGCCCCATCGGCATCAACCTCGGCATGTTGCGCGATCCGCGCCAGTACAGCGACAACGTGTCGGCCTGCTCTCTCTGCTGCTCGTGCGACAATGTCTGTCCCGTCCAGGTGGATCTTTCTTCACAGGTTTATCGCTGGCGCCAGCAGCTCGACTCGCTTGGCAAGGCCGACCCGATGAAGAAAACGATGTCGCGCGGCATGAGCTTCCTCTTCGACCGCCCTGCCATCTACAAGGCTGCCCTCTGGTTGTCGCCAACCGTCAACTGGCTGCCCGCAGTCCTATTGAACAGCAGCCTCAACCCGTGGGCCTACGGCCACCGGATGATGAAGTTCCCCAAGAAGTCGTTCCACCAATTATGGAAGGAGAAGAAAGTATGAGCACAAGAGAAGAT
>CAJOHP010000268.1 GCA_905234355.1 uncultured Prevotella sp.
GTTGAGCGTGAAGTAGGCGCTGTGGCGGTCGGTGACGGCAACCATTCTTTCGAGTGAGCTTCCGAAGCGACTTTCCAGTTCCTTGTGCGAGCGTCCGCTCCCATGGAACAGGAGCGTGAAATAGACGGTCTGTGCTATCCACGCCCAGTTAATGGGCAGAATGGGATAATCGCTGAATAGTTACCTAAGCTATTCAGTAAGTTAATGTTTCAAAAAAAACGACGGGCTTTCCGCCGTTTTTTCTTATCTTTGCCGAAGTATATGCAAACCCATAAGCTTGGGAACATCAGCAAATCCATAAGAGAGAGAAGCATCATGATCAGTAAGAACCAGATAAAGCTGGTGCGCCAGCTGGAACAGAAGAAGTATCGTCAGCGTGAGGGCCTTTTCGTGGCCGAGGGTCCGAAGGTGGTGGGCGACCTGCTTGTGCACGGTTTTCGTGCGCACCTGCTCTTTGCCACCGATGATTGGACGTGTCCGCCGGGCTGCGCCCCTGGTGCCGCGGCCGTGGCGGTGAGTGCCGACGAGCTGCGGCGCCTCAGCTTCCTGCAGCACCCGCAGCAGGTGCTCGCCGTCTTTCCCATCCCCGGGGAGCAGGTGGCGGCTGTGCCGTCGGGCGGCGGTGACGAGCCGCTGCTGCTGGCCCTCGACGGTGTGCAGGACCCGGGCAACCTGGGCACCATCATCCGCATAGCCGACTGGTTCGGCATAGACACGCTGCTGTGCTCGCGCGACACAGCCGACGCCTGGAACCCGAAGGTGGTGCAGGCCACGATGGGCAGCATCGCGCGCGTACATTTAGTATATTGTGACCTGGTGGATGTGCTCTCCGCCACGCCGCTGCCCGTCTACGGCACGCTGCTCGACGGTGACGACCTCTACCGCGAGCCACTCACGGCAGGCGGCATCGTCGTGATGGGCAACGAGGGCAACGGCATCTCGCCCGCGGTGCGTCAGACCATAAGCCGTCGGCTGCTCATCCCCTCTTATCACCGAGGCGACGATGCAGCCGAGAGCCTCAATGTGGCCATTGCCACGGCCGTGGTCTGTGCGGAGTTCCGTCGCCGGTCGGCGGCTATAGGGTAGGAGGCCGTCTGTGTGGTGGCTACCTGATGAAGAGCAGCTCGCGATACTTGGGCAGTGTCCAGAGCCCGTCCTCGACGATCATCTCCAGGTGGTCGGCCTCACGGCGTATGGCCTCCATCTTGGGGCACACCGTGTCGTGATACTCTATGGCTCGGCGGTGAATATCGTGTGTGCGGTTGGCCACGCGTCGCGCGTCGGTGAGCTCCTCGACGAGTTGCTCAATGCGCTCCGTGCGCTCGGCTATCTCCTCGATGCGTGCCGAGAGCCGGTTGGCCTTCTCTTCGGTGAAGACGCTCTTCATGCCCTGCACGTTTTTGATGAGCTGGCTCTGGTAGTGTGTGGAGACCGGTATGATGTGGTTCATGGCGAGGTCGCCCAGCACGCGTGCCTCTATCTGCACAGTCTTGACATACATCTCCCATTTCACCTCGTTGCGCGCCTCAAGCTCCTTGCGCGTCATCACCCTAGTGCTCTCAAACATGCAGATGGTCTGCTCGTCGAGGTAGTGCTCGAAGATGACGGGGCACGACATCTCGGTGTCGAGTCCTCGGCGTGCCGCCTCCTGCACCCACTGCTCGCTGTATCCGTTGCCGTCGAATCGGACGGGCTTGCATGTTTTGATGTCGTCCTTGAGCACGTGTAGCACGGCCTCGGTCCTGAGCTGCTGCATGGTCTTGGCGTTGCCCTGTCGCTGCTGCTGGTCTATGCGCAGCTTCACGCGTTCGGCGAAGGAGTTGAGCGCCTCGGCCATGGCCGAGTTGAGCGCTATCATGGCCGATGCGCAGTTGACGCTGCTGCCCGGTGCGCGGAACTCGAAGCGGTTGCCTGTGAAGGCAAAGGGCGATGTGCGGTTGCGGTCGGTATTGTCGACGATGAGGTCAGGTATCTGCGGTATGTCTATCTCCATGCCCTTCTTGCCCTTGAGATTGAAGAGCTCGTCGGTGTCCGACGCCTCAATGTGGTCGAGCAGCTCGGTGAGCTGTGTGCCGAGGAAGCTGGATATGATGCTCGGCGGTGCCTCGTTGCCTCCTAGACGGTGTGCGTTGGTGGCACTCATGATGCTGGCCTTGAGCAGCCCGTTGTGCCGGTAGACGGCCATGAGCGTCTCGACGATGAAGGTGACGAATCGCAGGTTCTCCTCAGGTGTCTTTCCCGGAGCGTGCAGCAGTGTGTCGTACTGTCGGCCGGCGTCGAGGCGCTCTGCCGTGAGGCTCCAGTTGTTGTGCTTGCCCGAGCCATTGATGCCGTCGAAGGGCTTCTCGTGTAGCAGCACGCGGAATCCGTGCTTGCGAGCCACCTTTTTCATGAGCGACATGAGCAGCATGTTGTGGTCTACGGCGAGGTTGCACTCCTCGAAGATGGGTGCGAGCTCAAACTGGTTGGGCGCCACCTCGTTGTGTCGGGTCTTGCATGGTATGGACAGCTCGAGAGCCTGTATCTCCAAGTCCTTCATGAAGGCCTGCACGCGGTCGGGTATGGTGCCGAAGTAGTGGTCGTCCATCTGCTGGTTCTTGGCGCTCTCGTGCCCCATGAGTGTGCGCCCGGTGAGCATCAGGTCGGGCCGTGCGGAGTAGAGCCCCTCGTCGACGAGGAAGTACTCCTGCTCCCATCCCAAGTTGACGCGCACCTTGAGCACGTCGTCGTAGAAGAGTCGGCACACCTCGGTGGCGGCCTTGTTGACGGCGTGGAGTGAGCGCAGCAGTGGCGCCTTGTAGTCGAGCGCCTCGCCGGTGTAGGCAATGAAGATGGTGGGTATGCAGAGCGTGTCGTCGATGATGAAGACGGGCGATGTGGGGTCCCAAGCCGAGTATCCCCGCGCCTCGAAGGTGTTGCGTATGCCTCCGTTGGGGAATGAGCTGGCGTCGGGCTCCTGCTGCACGAGTAGCTTTCCGCTGAACATCTCGATCATGCCCCCCTTTCCGTCGTGCTCCACAAAGGCGTCGTGCTTCTCGGCCGTGCCCTCGGTGAGCGGCTGAAACCAGTGGGTGTAGTGCGTCACGCCCATCTCCATGGCCCACTGCTTCATGCC
>CAJOHP010000269.1 GCA_905234355.1 uncultured Prevotella sp.
GTGGTGGACCAGGGCTATTTGGTAACAACGCACCAGGTGGTCGAACTCCTGCTGGTTGATTTCGGTCTGTGTGCCGGTGGTGATGATGCCGCCAGCTCCGATGTTGTAGAGATAGTTCAGCCACTGCGCGGTGTCGGCCTCGATGTCAGGCCTGATGGCTTCGAGGGCCTCGATGGACTGCCGTTCCAGTCCTACATAATAATAATAGGTGGAGTTGGTGATGGCCAGTTCGGTCTCGGCGTAGAGCAGCCTTCTGCTGTGGTGGTCCGACAGCTGGTCGCGCTCTTCGTCGATGCGCTTCAGTGCCGTGGTGGCGCGCTCGCGGTAGTCGTAGAAGGCGCGGTTGCTGGAGCGTCGCTGGCAGACGCGCATCTGCTGTATGTTGGCAATGAGCAGCTCTATCTGGTTGTCGGTCACGGCCACGACGGAGTCGAGCTGCCGCTGTGCCAGATCGTACTGCATGCGTATGGTGCTGACGAAGGCCAGATGGTTTAGTGCCTCGCCTTGTCCGTCGTCGTAGCCTATGTCGGCAGCCAGGGCGTATGCCTTGCGGGCATAGTGCGTAGTGCTGTCGAGTGAGCGGTAGTGAAAGGCGTAGGATAGTGCGTTGAGTCTGTCGGCCTGCTCTCTTTCCGTGGATGAACAGGAGGTGAGCAGCGACGAAAAGAGGATGAAGAGAGAAGGAAGAAAGAAGAAGAAAGAAGAATGAAGAGTGAAGGCTGGGGCGCATGTGCTCTGTTTCTTCACGCCAAACGCGGAAGCAAACTCTTGCATCCCTTGGGTAGCAAGCGAGCACAGCTCGAGCGCTTCATTCTTCATTCTTCATCCATTCATTCAGGCACGTGCCTTGGCCACATAGCCCAGGGCTTCGCGGCACTTGTCGGTGACATACTGCCAGTCGCCGGCCTTCACCTTGTCAGAGGGGAAGAGCTTCGAGCCCATGCCCACGCAGAAGACGCCGGCCTTGAACCACTTGGTGAGGTTCTCTTCGTCGGGCGACACGCCTCCGGTGACCATGATCTTCGACCAGGGCATGGGTGCCTTCAGGCCCTTCACCATGTTGGGCCCCACGACGTCGCCGGGGAACACCTTTGTCAGGTCGCATCCCAATTCCTGTGCCTTGCCTATCTCGCTGACGGTCATGCATCCGGGACAGTAGGGCACCAGACGGCGGTTGCACACGGGAGCGATGTCGGGATTGAACAGCGGGCCCACCACAAAGCAGGCACCCAGCTGCAGATACATGGCTGCCGTGGGGGCGTCGACCACGCTGCCGATGCCCAGTGCCAGCTCGGGGCACTCCTTGTCGGCCCACTTCACCAGTTCGCCGAACACCTCCTGGGCGAAGTCGCCGCGGTTGGTAAACTCGAATGCGCGCACGCCGCCTTCGTAGCAGGCCTTCACCACATTCTTGCAGGTCTCAAGGTCTTTGTTGTAGAACACAGGCACCATGCCCGTGTCGCCGATTTTCTTCAGTACGGCTATCTTGTCAAACTTTGCCATATTTTTTTATTATCTTTGTACGCGTCCGCTGGCGTTGCCGCCGGCGAGACTTTCTACTTCCTCTACGCTCACGAGGTTGAAGTCGCCGTTGATGGTGTGCTTCAGTGCCGATGCAGCGACGGCAAACTCGAGTGCCTCGCCCTGGGTCTTCTTGGTGAGCAGGCCGTGGATGAGTCCACCGGGAGTCGCCGCCGCCCACGCGGTCGATGATGGGATTGATCTCGTAGCGCTTCGACTGGTAGAACTCGTTGCCGTCGTAGATGAGGGCCTTCCATCCGTTGAACGTTGCGCTGTATGACTCGCGCAGGGTGGAGACCACATACTTGAATCCGAACTGCTGCATCATCTGCTTGAAGATGCCCTCATAGCCGGCTGCGTCGGTCTTTCCGCCTTCCACGTCGGCGTCGGGCTTGAAGCCCAGGCAGAGCTCGGCGTCTTCCTCGTTGCCGATGCACACGTCGACATACTGCATGAGTGGCCGCATGATGCTGATGGCCTTCTCCGAGGTCCAGAGCTTCTTGCGGAAGTTCAGGTCGACCGAGACGGTCACGCCGTGGCGTTTGGCAGCCTCGCAGGCCAGTCGGGTGAGCTCGGCGGCCTTGTCGCTGATGGCGGGGGTGATGCCGCTCCAGTGGAACCAGGCAGCGCCCTCCATGATGGCGTCGAAGTTGAAGTCAGAGGGGTCGGCTTCGGCTATGGCGCTGTGGGCACGGTCGTAGATGACCTTCGAGGGGCGCATCGAGGCACCCGTCTCAGCATAGTACAGACCCACGCGGTCGCCACCACGGGCAATGAACTCGGTGTTCACACCATAACGGCGCATGGCGTTGACGGCAATCTGACCAATCTCGTGCTTAGGCAGCTTCGAGACGAAGTAAGCCTCATGGCCGTAGTTAGCCACGGAAATGGCGACGTTGGCCTCACCACCACCGGGGATGATACGGAATGATTCACTCTGGATGAAACGGTCGTTTCCTTGCGGAGACAGGCGGAGCATAATCTCGCCCAATCTTACGATTTTTGCCAT
>CAJOHP010000270.1 GCA_905234355.1 uncultured Prevotella sp.
GAATGCAAAAGGAACTCACGGAAGTTCTGGTAACGGACGGCTGTATCTATGTGGCGGCGCAAGACGTCGAGCGCCTCGGTGGCTATGGGCACTGCTTCCTTCGGACGGTCCAGCTGGTTGAGCAGCAGAGCTATGCGGCTGAGCGTCTTGCCGTAGAGCACGCTCTGCTTGCCCGTATGACGCGCATAGGCGGTGGCCGCCTGCGTCTCACACTGCAGGGCCTCACGGTAGTGTCGCTGCTTGCGGTGGCAGTCGGCCAGTTCGGTGGCCATGTAGGCGTAAGTCTGACTTTCCTTGCCGTAGAGCTGCTCGACGATGGTGCAGGCATAGTTGGCGGCATACTGTGCACCGTCGTATCGCCTCATGCCCATCCATATCCTGCTCTGCCGTCGCAAGGCCATGGCGTAGGCATAGCTTTCGTCGCCGTAGAGCCGGGCCACGACGGGCATGAAGTCGCGCATCAGGCTGTCGGCCTGCTTGAGCCGTCCCATGAGCTCATACTGGTCGATGATCTTCTCCTTGGCCCTTAGTGCTTCATGGCTCTCCAGGCCGTAGACCTCGCCGTAGACGCCACGTGCCTCCTCGAGCAGGGTCAAGGCACGCTGCTGCTCGCCCACGGAGTCGAGTGCCAGGGCGAGGTTGGTCAGGTAGAGGGCGTAGTCGGCCGTGTGCTCGCCGGTGGTGCGCCGCAGTGTGGCCAGCGCCTGGCCTATGAGCTCCACTGCCTCGCGGGGCTGCCCTGTGGCATTGAGGGCGTTGCCCAGGTTGTTGAGCGAGGCAGCGTAGAATGCGTTGTCGCGGCCGATGAGCGAGTCGCGCAGGTGCAAGACCCGGCGGTTCTGCTCTATGGCCGTGCGGTAGTCGCCCTGGTTGTAGCGGTAGAGGGCGAGCACGTGCAGCCGGTCGGCATAGTCGGTGGTCTGCCGGCCCTTCATCCTAGCCACGACGTCGACGGCCCGCTCCTGATAGTCGGCGGCCTCCTTGTAGCTGCGCTGGCTGACGAGGTCGGTCACGAGGTCGGACAGACGCGTCAGATAGCTGTCGTTGTCGCGTCCTATGGCTTTCTCCACAAAGTCGACGACAGGCTTGTCCCACCTGATGGCGTCGGCATAGCGATGCAGCTCGCGGTAGCAGGTGGCGAGGTTCATCATGGCCGTGCCATAACTCTCGTGGTCGCGGCCCACGGTTTTGGCCAGATGGGGCAGCAGGTCTTCATAGAGCTCGGCGGCCACGGCATAGTGCCGCTCCTTCAGGTTGTAGCTGGCCATAGCGGGCAGGTTGGAGGTATAGTAGGGCGACTCCGGCCCCTCGAGCTTCTTTGCCAGCCGCATCACCTCGGTCTTCAGCTCGGCCGTCTTGTCATACTGGTCGGTAGCGGCATAGCAGGTGGCCAGCATGTTGAGCGGACCATAGTACTCTCTCGACTCACGCCCATAGATGGCCAAGGCCGACTCGGCATACCGCGTGAGATACTTGATGGTCTCGTCGAGCGGCCCCAGCCTGTAGCTGCGCATGACAGCGAAGAAGAGGGCGTCGTTGGTGGCCTGTGCCCCCAGCCCATACTGCTCCATANATGTCGGCCGCCCGCTTGTAGTGTGACAGCGCGGCGGCCGTATCGCCCAGCTCGTCCAGACAGTAGGCCATGAAGGCGTGGTCGTTGGCGATGTAAGGGTGGTCAGACGGGGTAAAGGTCAGCTCCTGCTCCATGCACTGCTGCATGACGGTGAGGGCCCGCCGGTAGTCGCCGTGCCGGTAGAGGCTGTTGGCCATCGCACTGAGCGAGTCGGTCGACCGCGTGAGCCGGCGGTCGATGGGCTGCACCCAGTAGTCGTCTGGTCGCAGTGCCTTGGCTCGGGCAGTGTCGCCCATGCGGTAGTAGCAGTGGGCCAGCCACGTTGCAGCGTAGTCGCGACGAGCGTCGGTCGAGTCCATCTCGACCTTGTCACGGCGGTCGGCACGGGCAAAGCAGTGTGCGGCCTGCCTGTACTTGCCTTTCTCGTAGAGGCCGACGCCCTTGGCAAACTGGCGGTCGCTCTTCGCACTCTGTGCCCACAGGGCAGGGCACAGCAAGCTACACAGTAGCAACAAGATCAAGGGATTGGTGCGTATCTTCATCACGACAGGTCTCATTTTCTTTAGTCCTTTTTCTTCGACATGGCCTATTGCTGTCAGGTCATTATAGCATCGACGCCGCAAAGATACACAAAAATCTGCAATTATCGACACCTGGAAGCAGTATTTTTCGTACTGCCAGCGGTTGCTTTCATATCAAACCGCCTTGATGAATATGCTGTGCTGCGGGTGACAGCTCAGAACAGTTTCGGGGGCGGATTTTGGCAAATCCGCCCCCGAACACGTATTATTTCATTAAAGTTTCCCATCTTATTTATCAAGAATTAGAGAATTAGAGAATTTTATTCTTACTAAGAATTTAGAGGAATTAGAGAAGAAACCGTGGGGCGGTTT
>CAJOHP010000271.1:0-1542 GCA_905234355.1 uncultured Prevotella sp.
GAGCCGCTGACCGACTACAAGACCTCGCCAACCAATATAGGCTACTCGCTGACCGCCGTGGTCAGTGCCGCCGAGCTGGGCTTCATAAGCCGCCACGACGCCCTTCAGCGCCTTGACCACATAGTGGCCACGGTGACGCGCCTTGAGAAATGGAACGGACACCTGTATAACTGGTACGATATCAAGTCGCTGAAGAAACTGCCCAACTACTTCGTCAGCACCTGCGACTCGGGCAACTTCGTGGCCTGCCTCTATGTGCTGAAAGGATGGCTGGAGAGCGGAGAGTGGGGAGAGGAAGGCGGAGAGATGAGAGAAGGGAGCGAGGAGTTGCTCCAGCGGGTGCAGAGGCTGATAGACCAGACCGACTTCAGCAAGCTTTACAACCCAGAGCTGGACGTGTTCAGCATAGGCTATGACACCACGAACTACACGCTGCTGCCCTACCACTACAACAACTTCGCCAGCGAGGCCCGACTGACCTCGTTCCTCACCATAGCCCAAGGCGACGCTCCCTACAAACACTGGTTCTGTCTCGACAAGACGCTGGTGCAGTACAAGGGCTACAAGGGAGTGGCGTCGTGGTACGGCACCATGTTCGAGTACTTCATGCCGCTCATCTTCCTGCCCACCTACAAGCACACCCTGATGGACGAGACCTACAGCTTTGCCATCCGGGCGCAGCGTGCCTTCGTGCAGCCGCCGCTGCCGTGGGGCATCAGCGAGACGGCCTACAACGAGCTCGACGACGCGCGCAACTACAAGTACCACGCCTTCGGGGTGCCATACCTCAAATTCCAGAACACCACGCCTGACCGCATAGTGGTCTCGCCTTACAGCTCGCTGATGGCCATCGGGGTCGACGACCGTGCGGTCTATGACAACCTGCAGGCCTTCAGGACGATGGGTATGTGTGACGAATACGGCCTCTACGAGAGCTACGACGACGAGGACCATGTGGCGGTACGAGCCCACTACGCCCACCACCAGGGCATGATACTGGCATCGCTGGCCAACTACCTTGGCAATAACTGCCTGCAGCACTGCTTCATGAAGGAGCCCGCCATGCGCAGCATGGAGACCCTTCTCAAGGAGAAAGCCCAGGTGAAGCCATATATCGACCTGAAGGTCACGCGGTACAAGCGCTACCAGTACAGCAAGGTGCAGACCGAGAGCGACGCGCGCGACTTCGACACCATCGCCAATGTGCCGGAAATCGGCATCATCAGCAACGGACAGTATACCGTGCTGATGAACGACCGGGGAAGCGGCTTCTCGCGCTACAAGAACATACTCCTGAACCGCTACCGCAAGATTTCGGCCGACCACTATGGCACCTACCTTTATGTGCGCAACTTGCGTGACGACCGCCTGTGGAGCGCCACCTATGCCCCGCTCGACGTGATGCCTGAGAGCTACCATGTCTCCTTCGCCAGCGACAAACTCACATTCCAGCGTGTCGACGACGGCATAGAGACCAAGACGGAGGTCACCGTACTGAAGGACCGCAGCGCCGAGTTGCGCCGCTACACCTTCACCAACAAC
>CAJOHP010000271.1:1619-3133 GCA_905234355.1 uncultured Prevotella sp.
AACGCCTTGAAGATACACTCCGAATATGACGCCAAGCACCAGGCCCTGCTCTTCAGCCGTCCGGGGGCTAACGGTATGCGCGATTACATGCTGCACCGCCTGTGGATAGTTGACGAAGGAGACAGCCCGAGGAGCGACGACAATGGAGAGCGGCCGGACGAGGCCCGCTTCTCGGCCTTCAACGCGCAGTTTGTGGAGTACGAGACCTCGCGCCTGAAGTTCCTCGGCCGAGGCAACAGCCTGCGCCATCCGGACATCATAGAGAGCCGTCGCACCCTCACCGGCACGATCGGCACCACCCTCGACCCCGTCTTCTCCATGCGCCGCCGAATCCACATACCGGCCGGCAAGAACGTGGAAGCCTTTGTGCTCACCGGCTATGGAAAAGCCCGCGACCAGCTTCTTTCGCTCGTGGGTCAGTACCAGACATCGCCCGACGTGGAGCATGCCTTCCGAACCGCCTCGGTGTCCAACAACATGCGGACCAGCCTCTCGCTCCTCAAAGGGAGCCAGATGCGTCTCTACAACAACATGGCCAAGTATATGGCCCAGACGGCCACTCTCGGCAACGAACGCAATGCGGTGCTGGCCCGCAACACCCTTTCGCAGAGCGGCCTTTGGCGCTTCGGCATCAGTGGGGACCTGGCCATCATCCTCATGGAGGTGGACAGCATGGAGCACGCCGGCCACGCCAAAGAGATGCTCAGGGCGTTCGAGTACTACAAGGTGCACGGCCTGCTGCTCGACATGGTCTTCGTCAACGACGCGCCGCAGCAGGAGCGCGAGGGACTGAAGCACTTCATCCTCAGCATGGCTGGCACGGAGCACCTCTGGACCACCCACAGCGACGCCGGCCGGGTCTACGTGATAGACGCCGCCGACCTCAGCGATGCCGAGCGCACCCTGCTGCACACCGTAGCCACCCTCACCTTCACCACCCGCGACGGCATCACCATCAGCCAGCAGTTGCGGAGCCTCGAGGTGGCCAACCAGCACTACCAGGACAAGGTGGAGTATCCGGTGTTGCGGCCCAACCGCAGCTTCCGCGTGTGGAGCAACCTGCAGTTCTACAACCAGTACGGCGGCTTCGACCGCAACGGGCGCGACTATGTGGTGACCAACACCAACACCCCCATGCCGTGGATCAACGTCATAGCCAATGCGGGCGGTGGTCCGGGCGGAGCTGCAGGGACCAACTTCGGCTGCATCGTCAGCAGCACCATGGCCGGCTTCACCTTCGCCCACAACGCACAGCAGTTCAAACTGACGGCCTGGTCCAACGACATGGTCCGCGACCCTGCTTCCGAGATGCTCCTCATCAATAACCGCCGCTTCCTCCCCGCAACCGCTCGCCATTCTGCAGGCTGGTCCGCCTTCGATGCCGAATACGATGACCTCCGTGTCGCTGTCCGGCTCTTCGTCGCTCTCGACCGTATGGAGAAGTACTACCAAATCAAGCTCGAAAACACCTCTTCCCAGACTCAGGACGTGACGCTCGACATGGTCTACAAGCT
>CAJOHP010000272.1 GCA_905234355.1 uncultured Prevotella sp.
AAAAGAGCCAGAAAGATGGCAAAAGGTTAATACTCCATCTATGTCAACACAAACCGTGGGAATTAATAGAACCCACCTAGAGCTGCTTCATGCGGCGATGGCTTTTTTCCGTCTATGCCAATAAAAGATATTGGCTTGAAGCATGCAAAATAACGGAAAAAGTCTGAGATAATAAGCTGATGGAGATGAAAAAATGAAAAAACTGCACTTTTGGCGCTGACGAAAAGAAATAATTACTATCTTTGCACCATGATTTCTACTAACAAGCACGAGACAATATGAAGACAAACAGCATGTCATCCCTTCTGGCCTTGATCCTGCCACTGTTCATGGCCGTGACCGTAAAAGCAGAGGACGTGAAGATAGAGTTCATCACGCCGAGCATCGTTCACATAGTAAAAGGTCAGCCCACCGCGTCGCTCGTGGTGACGGCGAAGCCCGAAACGGTAGCGCTGAAGCGTAAGGGCCACGACGTGAGCAGCAGCAAGCTGACCGTCAGGCAGGATGCCACGACGGGGCGCCTCACCTTTCTCACGGCTGGGGGCAAGGTGCTGCTGCGCGAGAAAGGGTGCGACGTGGACAAGGTCAGCCAGACCTTCGCCCTCGACCGTGACGAGGCCATCTACGGGCTGGGCACACTGCAGAACGGCAAGATGAACCGCCGCGGCGAGCACAAGCGCATGGAGCAGTCGAACCTGGAGGACTTCCAGAACGTGGTGCAGAGCATCAAGGGGTGGGGACTCTACTGGGAGAACTACTCTCCCACCTTGTTCGACGACTCGCCCGAGGGCATGACGCTCACCTCGGAGGCTGGACAGGGCATAGACTACTACTTCATGTATGGCGGGTCGGCCGACGGCGTCATTGCGCTGATGCGACGTGCCGATGTTTCCACTGTGGACCTACGGCTACTGGCAGTCGAAGGAGCGCTACAAGACGGCGGCCGAGACCGAGGGCGTGGTGGACCGCTACCGCGAGCTGCAGGTGCCGCTCGACGGCATCATACAGGACTGGCAGTACTGGGGACCTAACTACCTGTGGAACGCCATGGACTTCCTGGCCGAAGACTTCAGCCGTGGCAAGGAGATGATAGCCAATGTGCACCGCAAGCACGCCCACTTCATGATCAGCATCTGGGCCAGCTTCGGTCCGATGACGAAGGCCTTCCGCGAGCTGCAGGAGAAGGGCTTGCTGCTGCCCATCGAGACCTGGCCGCAGAGCGGGCTGTCGCACATCTGGCCCCCGCGCATGGACTACCCCTCTGGTGTGCGCGTGTACGATGCCTTCTCGCCCGAGGCACGCGCCATCTACTGGAAATACCTGAAGACGCTCTACGACTATGGCACCGACGCCTGGTGGATGGACTCTACCGACCCTGACTTCTTCAATCCCCGCGAGAGCGACTACGCCCACCCCGTCTTTGGCGGCACATGGCGCTCGCAGCGCAACGCCTTCCCCCTGGAGACGGTGCGCGGCGTCTATCAGGCACAGCGCCAGGAGGCTGGCGCCCACCCAGAGGCCGATGGCGGACAGAAGCGCGTGTTCATCATGACACGCTCGGCCTTTGCCGGGCAGCAGCACTACGGCTCAAACATGTGGAGCGGCGACGTGGCCTCGTCGTGGGACATGCTGCGCAAGCAGGTGCCCGCCGGACTGAGCTTCTCGCTGACGGGCAACCCCAACTTCAATACCGACATAGGCGGATTCTTCTGCGGCTCCTACAACACCCGGGGCAGCGGCTCGGCACCGCGCAACCCGCAGTTTCAGGAGCTCTACGTCCGCTGGATGCAGTACGCCCTGTTCTGCCCTGTGTTCCGCAGCCACGGCGCCGACGCCCCGCGTGAGATATGGCAGTTCGGACAGAAGGGACAGCCCGTCTACGACGCCATAGAGGCTGCCATCCGCCTGCGCTACCGCCTTATACCTTATTTATATAGTACGGCCTGGCAGGTTACCAGTAATAACGAGAGCTACCTGCGACCGCTGTTCAGCGACTTCGCTGCCGACAAGAAGGTGTGGAACACGACCGACGAGTTTATGTTCGGCCACAGCATCCTCGCTGCTCCCATCGTCGACCCGCAGTA